>DASZSL010000108.1:0-57198 GCA_035548715.1 Dongiaceae bacterium | reverse complement strand
AAAGGACGCCCGCGGCTGCGCGGCCGGCCGGTAAAGCCGCAAGCGGCGTTCGATCTCGGCGCGGGTCATGCCTTGCCCCCGCCATAATCGAACCCGAGGCTTTCGCCCCAGCCCGAGCCGCCGATTGCGGCGACGCGGCGCGGTTTACGGCTCGAGCGAATCCCTCGATAATGCATATGCAATGCGGCGGGGCCTCCCGTCCCGGTGGACGGAATAGGCGTTTGACGGAAAGCGTTGCTGAAGCGACCGATGGTCATTGGGGCTGCGGTTCGTTTGATTTGCCGCCGATGATATAGCGCAAACCAGCGGAGTTACGAGCGTGTCCATCCAGACGAGCGATGCCTCTCCCCTCGCCGCCGCCCTGCCTTCCGAAGAAGCCCGCCAATTGCTGAACGAGATCGAAGCCATCGGCGGCCGCCTGGCCCAGGTCCGGCTGAGCATCGGCAAGGTGATCTACGGCCAGCGCCAGGTCATCGACCAGACCCTGATCACCCTGCTGGCCGGCGGCCATGTGCTGCTGATCGGCGTACCGGGCCTGGCCAAGACACGCCTGGTCGAGACGCTGGGCATCGTGCTGGGGCTGGACGCCAAGCGCATCCAGTTCACGCCCGACCTGATGCCCGCCGACATTTTGGGCTCCGAGGTGCTCGAGGAATCCGACAGCGGCCGGCGCTCCTTCCGCTTCGTGCGCGGGCCGATCTTCTGCCAGTTGCTGATGGCCGACGAGATCAACCGCGCCAGCCCGCGCACCCAGTCGGCGCTGCTGCAGGCGATGCAGGAGCAGCGCGTCTCGGTCGCCGGGCAGAACCACCAGCTCCCGCTGCCCTTCCATGTGCTCGCGACCCAGAACCCGCTGGAGCAGGAAGGCACCTACCCGCTCCCCGAGGCGCAGCTCGACCGCTTCCTACTGCAAGTCGATGTGGATTACCCGGCGCTCGCCGCCGAGCGGCAGATGCTCATTGTGACGACCGGCTCCGCCGACCAGGAGCCGCAGGCGGTGCTCAATGCCGACGAGCTGATGGCGGCGCAGCGCCTGGTGCGCCGCATCCCCGTCGGCGACAAGGTGCTCGACGCGATCCTGAAGCTGGTCCGCGCCGGCCGCGCCGGCGAAGGCGGGCTCGACGAGGTGACCAAGCATCTCGCCTGGGGTCCCGGCCCGCGCGCCGGCCAGGCGCTGATGCTGGCGACCCGGGCCCGCGCGCTGCTGCAGGGACGCCTGAGCCCGTCGATCGACGACGTCGTGGCGCTCGCCCATCCGGTGCTGCGCCACCGCATCGCCCTCACCTATGCCGCGCGCGCCGAGGGCGTCACTCTGGCCGGGGTGATCGACCGCCTGGTCGGCCTGCTCGGCTAACAGCACCCAGGAGACCGGCGCGGAAATGGCGCTCGAACTCACTGCGGATCGCGCCAACGCCGAATCGGCCGGCATCGCCGGCCGCCTGCCGCCGCTCCTGATCGCCGCCGAGCGCATCGCCGCCACCGTCGTGCAGGGGGTGCACGGCCGCCGCCGGGTCGGCGCCGGCGAGGTGTTCTGGCAGCACCGCCCGTATTATCCCGGCGACGAATTGCGCCAGCTCGACTGGCGGCAATCGGCGAAGTCCGACAAGGTCTATCTCCGGCAGATGGAATGGTCGGCGGCACAGACCGTCTATCTCTGGTGCGATCTGTCGCCCTCGATGGACTATGCCAGCGCCAAGGACCTGCCCACCAAGGCGGAGCGCGCGGCGGTGCTGCTGCTCGCCCTGGCCAGCGTGCTGTCGCGCGCGGGCGAGCGCGTCGCCTTGCTCGGCGATCCCGAGCCGCCGCTTTCCGGCCGCACCGTTGCCGAGCGCCTGGCCGACCGCCTGCTGCACGGCGCGCCGGGCGGGAAGGACCGCAGCCTGCCGCCACCGGCCTTGCTGCCGGCCCATGCCCATGCCGTGCTGATCGGCGACTTCTTCTCACCGGCCGACCAGTTCCGCGCGGTGATCGAGCGCTTCGCCGCCCGCGACATCCGCGGCCACCTTCTGCAGGTGCTCGATCCCGCGGAGGTCGCGATGCCGTTCCTGGGCCGCGTGCGGTTCCGCGGGCTGGAGCGCGAAGGCGAGATCCTGATGAGCCGGGTCGAGACCGTGCGCGAGGCCTATCTCGGCAAGCTCGCCCAGCACCAGGACGAGCTGCGCGAGCTCGCCCGCCATGCCGGCTGGAGCTTCTCCACGCACACGACCGACGCGCCGGGCGCGCCGGCCTTGCTGGCGCTCTATCAATGGCTCGCGGCCGACAAGAGGTTCCGCCAGTGAGCGCGCGCCTTGGAATGGTGGGCGCATGCTGAGCCTGGGCGGCGGCCTGGCATTCGTCTCGCCCTGGCTCCTGGTCGCGCTGGCGGCGCTGCCGGTCCTCTGGTGGCTGCTTCGCCTGACGCCGCCGAGCCCCAAGCTCGTTCCCTTCCCGGCGATCCGCCTGCTCTTCGGCCTGACGCCGAAGGAGGAGACGCCGCATCGCACCCCGTGGTGGCTGATCCTGCTGCGCCTCGCGATCGCGGCGCTCATCATCGTCGGCCTCTCGCACCCGCTCTGGAATGCGGCACAGCCTTTCGCGCGCTCGGGCGCGCTGATGCTGGTAGTCGATGACGGCTGGGCCGCGGGACCCGGCTGGGCCGAGCGCCAGGCGCTGGCCGAGGACCTCATCTCCGAAGCCGACCGCGAGCACCGCAACGTCGCCCTGCTGACCACGGCGCCCCAGGCCAACGGCCAGCTCCGCCCGCTCTCGCTGCTCTCGGCCGGCCAGGCCTCGGCGCAGATGGCGGCCTTGCAGCCTTCGCCCTGGCCGGTCGATCGCGCCAAGGCGCTGCAGGCGCTCGAGGCCGCCGACTTCGCCAGGGACATGAACATCGTCTGGCTGACCGACGGCGTGGCCGGGCAGAAGAGCGAGGACGATCGCACCTTTTACGACGAGCTCGGCCGGCGCGGCCAATTGACCCTGATGGATGACGGGCCGGGCGGCGTGCCGATCCTGCTGCAGCCGCCGGAGATCTCGGCGCAGGGCATCAACGTGCGCGCGGTGCGCGCCGCGGCCGGCGCGCCGCAGCGCATCAATGTCCGCGTGCTCGACCGCGAGAGCCACAGCCTGGGCCTGGTCACGCTCGACTTCGCAGCCGATGCGCTGACGGCGACGCAGAAAGTGGAACTGCCGATCGAGCTCCGCAGCCGCGCGAGCCAGCTCGTGATCGAAGGCAGCCGCTCGGCGGGCTCGGTCTCCCTGCTCGACGATTCGGGCGGCCGGAAGCCGATCGGCGTCATCACCGACAACGCGACCCTCGGCAGCCAGCCGCTGCTCGGCGAGATCTATTACATCCAGCGGGCGCTGGCCCCCGGCAACGAGGTGCGGATCGGCGATCTCGCGACGCTGAGCGCGCAGCCGATCTCGATGATGATCCTGCCCGACCAGACGGCGCTCACCCAGCCGGAGCGCGACAACCTGATGAAATGGGTCGAGCGCGGCGGCATGCTGGTCCGCTTCGCCGGCGAGCGCCTCTCCGGCACGCCGGACGACACGCTGCTCCCGGTGCGCCTGCGCCAGGGCGACCGCATCCTGGGCGGCGCGCTCTCCTGGGCGCAGCCGACGACCCTCAGCGAGTTCCCGACGAGCTCGCCCTTCGCCGGCCTGACGGTGCCGAAGGACGTCCATGTCTCGCGCCAGGTCCTGGCCGAGCCTTCGATCGATCTCGGCAACAAGACCTGGGCGCGGCTGGCCGACGGCACGCCGCTGGTGACCGGCGCCAAGACCGGCCAGGGCTATCTCGTCCTCTTTCATGTCAGCGCCAATGCCGAGTGGTCGGACCTCGCCCTCTCCGGCCTGTTCGTCGAGATGCTGGACCGGCTGGTCGATCTCGCGGCCGGCGCACCGGCCGCGACAGCCGACGAGGCGAAGCCGCTGCCGCCGGTCAACATCCTCGACGGCTTCGGGCATCTCGGCACCGTGCCGGCGGGCGTCCTGCCGATCGCGGCTTCCGACCTCGTGAAAGGAATGGTCGGCCCGCAGCATCCGCCGGGCTTCTATGGCGAGAGCAAAGCGCGGCATGCCTTGAACCTCAGCAGCGTGGTGAAGGTGCTGAAGCCCCTCGGGCTGGCCGCGCAGCCGCTGGCCCGCGCGCATACCATCGACTTCAAGCCCTGGCTTCTCGCGGTCGCCTTCCTGCTGCTGATCGGCGACCTCCTGATCGCGCTTGCCTTGCGCGGCCTGCTGATCCGGCCCCAGGTGCGCGGCGGCGCCGCGGCGACCGCCGCGATGTTCCTGGCCGTGCTGCTGACGGCGGCACCCCGCGCCGATGCGCAGCCGATGAGCGACAAGGACATCGTCACCGCCACCGCCTCGGCGCATCTCGCCTATGTGCGGACCGGCGCGCCGGAGGTGGACGCCACCAGCAAGGCCGGCCTCAAGGGCCTGACCGAGGTACTGCTGCAGCGGACCTCCGCCGATGTCGGCGATCCGGTCGGCGTCGATCTCGAAGCGGACGACCTCACCTTCTATCCGCTGATCTACTGGCCGATCACCGGCGCGCAGCGCCAGCCCTCCGAGCAGGCGATCGCCAAGCTCAACAAGTACCTGGCGAGCGGCGGGCTCATCTTCTTCGATACCGCCGACCAGAACGTGGCCGGCCTCTCCGGCGGCGCCGGGCCGGGCGCCGTCCGGCTGCAGGAGCTGACCCAGGGCCTGGACGTGCCGCCGCTGGTGCCGATCCCGGCCGATCACGTGCTGACCCGCGCCTTCTACCTGCTGAAGGATTTCCCCGGCCGCTGGATCGGCGGCTCGCTCTGGGTCGAGGCGGCGAACAGCCGGATCAATGACGGCGTCGCCACCGTCATCGTCGGCAGCAACGACTATGCCAGCGCCTGGGCGATCGACGATTACGGCCAGCCGCTCTATCCGGTGACGCCCGGCGGCGAGCGCCAGCGCGAGATGGCCTACCGCTTCGGCGTCAACCTCGTCATGTATTCGATGACCGGCAACTACAAGTCCGACCAGGTCCACGTGCCCGCCATCCTCGAAAGGCTCGGCCAGTGATGGTGGGACGATGAACGGCATCGTGACCGTCGGCGCCTTCTCCGTCGCCCTGCATCCGCTGCTGCCGTGGTGGATGCTGGCGGCGCTCGGCGGCGCCTATGGCGCGCTCATCCTGTTCGCCCTGGCGCGCCAGGCGCGCGGCACGCTCTGGCGCGTGGTCGCGGGCCTGCTGATCACCGGCGCCCTGCTCGATCCCTCGCTGCTGCAGGAGCAGCGCGCGTATCAGCGCGACGTCGCGGTCGTCCTGGTCGATCGCTCGCCGAGCCAGAACCTCTCCAACCGCGCCCAGGAGACCAACGCGGCGCTCGCGGAGGTGAAACGCCAGCTCGCCGCCTTTCCCGATCTCGACGTGCGGGTGATCGAAGGCGGCGGCGGCCCCGACACGTCCGAGAAGGGCACCGAGCTGATCGGCGCGCTGCAGCGCGGCCTGGCCGACGTGCCGCTGAAGCGCCTGGCCGGCGTCATCGCCATCAGCGACGGCCAGGTCCACGACCTCCCCGCCATCCCGTCGCAGAATGCCGGCAACGTGCTCGGCTTCGACGCGCCGATCCACCTGCTGCTGACCGGCGATCCCAAGAAAGGCGACCGCCGCCTGATGCTGACCGAGGCGCCGAGCTTCGGCCTGGTCGGCAAGCCGGTGGAGCTGAAGTTCCGCATCGACGATCTCGGCAGCGACAATACCGGCAGCGCGATGGTCACCATCCGCCGCGACGGCCAGTCGCTGCCGCCGGTCACCGTGCCGGTCGGCGAGGAGCAGACCGTTCAGCTCCCGATCGAGCATGGCGGGCAGAACGTGTTCGAGATCACCGCCGAGGACGGCCCGCAGGAGATCACCAAGGTCAACAACACCGCCGTGCTCTCGGTGAACGGCGTACGCGACCGGCTGAAGGTGCTGCTGATCTCCGGCGAGCCCTATCCCGGCGAGCGGGTCTGGCGCAACCTGCTGAAGTCCGACCCCTCGGTCGACCTCATCCACTTCACGATTCTCCGCCCGCCCAACAAGCAGGACGCGACGCCGATCAACGAGCTGGCGCTGATCTCCTTCCCGATCGACGAGCTGTTCGACATCAAGCTGAAGCAGTTCGACCTGATCATCTTCGACCGGTTCCAGCATCTCGGCATCCTGCCCGACGAGTACTTCTTCCATATCGTCGACTACGTGAAGAACGGCGGCGCGGTGCTGGAGAGCGCCGGCCCGTCCTCGGCCGGGCAGTTCAGCCTGTATCGCACGCCGCTCTCCGAGATCTTCTCGGCGGCGCCGACCGGCGACGTGCTGACCCAGGGCTTCCGCCCGCAGCTGACCGATGTCGGCAAGCGCCATCCGGTGACCGCCGACCTCGCCAAGAGCGACGAGGAAGCGGCGCATTGGGGACGCTGGTTCCGCCAGATCGTCGCCACCACCCGCGGCGGCAACACGCTGATGACCGGGGCCGACGGCCTGCCGCTGCTGGTGCTGGACCATGTCGGCAAGGGCCGGGTGGCCGAGCTGTTCTCCGACCAGCTCTGGCTCTGGTCCAAGGGCTTCGAAGGCGGCGGTCCGCAGGCCGAGCTGATCCGCCGCGTCGGCCACTGGCTGATGCAGGAGCCGGAGCTGGAGGAGGAGGCGCTGTCGGCCACGGTGATCGACGGCCGGCTCGAGGTCGAGCGCCGCAGCCTCGGCGCCCAGCCGGCGACGGTCGATGCGACCATGCCCGACGGCCGGGTGCTGAAGCTGCCGCTGACCGACATCGGCCACGGCAAGGCGACGGCGCAGACCGCGGCCCCCGACCAGGGGCTCTATCGGGTGAGCGACGGCACGCGCGAGGCCTTCGCCGCCTCGGGCGCGCTCAATTCGCTGGAGTTCCGCGACCCGCGCGCCTCGGCCGCGCCGATGAAGCCGCTGATCGACGCGACCGGCGGCGGCGTGCAGGTCTATGAGGATTCCGGCTGGCCGGTCATCCGCCGCGTCTCGGCGAAATCCGAGCGGTCGGGCCGCGGCTGGTTCGGCCTGAAGCAGAACGAGGATTATGTGGTGACCGGCATCGACCAGTCGCCGCTGATCCCCGCCTGGGCGGCGCTGCTGCTCTCGCTCGGCGCCGTGCTGCTCGCCTGGAAGCGCGAAGGGCGGTAAACTCCGCGCCATCGTCGCGTGTCGCGGTGGGTCAATGCATAAGCCCATTGTGCGCCGGGTCGGCCTGGTCGTCCTGATAGCCGGCGGCATCGGGTTGGTCGCGATCCTTGGCGCGATCCTGCTGCCGATGGAGGCCAGCGAGACGGGGGCCAGAGCGGTGCGAAGCGCCCGGGCGGAGCTCGGCGCGAGCTTTCATTACCACCTGGACGGTCTCAGCGTGTTCTGGAAGAGCGGGGTCAAGCACGTGGAAGCCACGGTGGCCGCCTGGAACGGCATCGCGGTCATCGACCTGCCGGTGGCCTGGGACGAGTAGCGCGGCCTACCTCGTCAGCGGCGCCAGCTCGGCGTCGTAGAACGCCAGCAGATCCTTCACGTCGTCGCTGCCGCAGCCCCGGCGGCGGACCATCACGGTCGTGTCGTCCTTCGCCCCTTCGATCGCCGAGAGGCGCTCGCCGGCGCCCAGCTCATGGTTGGTCTTGCGGTCGATGTAGGTCGACCATCTGCGCCAGAGCGCATCGTCGGCCCGGACGCCGCGGCAGAGCTCCGCGGCGCGGATCGCCATGTGGTAGCGGGCATAGACCAGGTCCATGTCGTTGGTCATCGGCGCCGCGGCGACGGGACCGGCGATCAGGCAGGCGAAGAGGACGACCAGGCGCCGCACGGCGAATCCCCAGAGGCAAAGGCCCCAAAAGCAAACGCCGGCCCCGTTGCCAGGACCGGCGCGCATCGGCTTGAAACCGGCGTTACTTCACCAGCGGCGCCAGCTCGGTGTCATAGAGCGACAGATAGGTCTTCGCGTCGTCGCTGTTGCAGCCCTTCAGCTTGGCGACCTTGCGGGCGTCGGACTTGGCGTTCTCGATCAGGGTCAGGCGCTCCGCGCCGCTGATCTCGTGGTTCACCTTGGCGTCGATATAGGGGCCCATCTTGGCCCAGGCGCCGGCGTCGTGCCGGATGTCGCGGCAGAGCTCGGCCACACGGACGGCTTCCTGGTACTTGCTCCAGGCCGCGGTCATATCGTCCTGTGCGCTCGCGCCGGCGCTGAAGCCCGCAACGGCACCCGCCAGGATCGCGGTCGCGGACAAGGCGGTGAAAGTCGATTTCAGCATCGTAAGACCCTCTTTATGGATGATCCCCAGCTCGAGCCTGCCGGGAGGGGGGCTCCGCCGGCAATCGGACGGTGGATCGGCCAATTCAACAGGATTCGGGCGGGCAAAGCAACTAAGCCCTTCCAGCCGGTCGGCCGTTCCGCGCTACATTAACCGGGAAACCGCCGATCCGTTCCACAGCGCCTCCGGGGAGTCTCGACCGATGCGCCGCACCACCCGCTTCCGCCAGCTGATCGACGCCGACGAGATCCTGGTCCTGCCCGGCGCCCATGACGCCCTCTCCGCCCGGCTGGCCGAGGCCGCCGGGTTCTCGGCCATCACCTGCGGCGGGTATGCGGCGACCGCCAGCCTGCTGGGGGCACCCGACACCGCCCAGCTCTCGATGACGGAAATGGCCGAGCTCTACGCCCGGCTGGCCGAGGCTACGGGACTGCCGATCCTGGCCGATGCGGATACGGGTTATGGCAATGCGGTCAACGTCGCCCGGACGGTCAAGGCCTTCGAGCGCGCCGGGGTGGCGGCGCTCTTCATCGAGGACCAGGTGGCGCCCAAGCGCTGCGGGCATATGGACGGCAAGAGGGTCATCCCGGTCGCGGAGATGGTGGCCAAGCTGAAGGCCGCCCTCGATTCGCGGGACGATCACGATCTGGTCATCATGGCGCGCACCGATGCCCGCGCGACCGAGGGGCTGGAGGCGGCGATCGAGCGGGCGCAGATCTACCGCGAGGCGGGCGCCGATCTCATCTTCGTCGAGGCGCCGCTGACGACCGACGAGATGTCGCGCATCTGCTCGGAGATCCCCGCGCCCTGCATGGCCAACAACGTCGAGGGCGGCAAGACGCCGCTGCTCTCCGCCGAGGCGCTGCAGCAGATCGGCTATGCCGCGGTCGCCTTCCCGGTCGCCGCGACCTACGTGATCGCGCACGCGCTGCAGCGCTTCTACGCGCTGCTGAAATCGACCGGCGAGACCACGGCGATGCAGAAGGAGATGGCGACCTTCACCACGTTCCACGACATCGTCGGCCTGCCGGCGCTGCGCGAGTTCGAGCGCGGCGCCGATGCCTTCGCCCGCGACCTGATCGAGCGGCTGGCGGAGGCGGAACCGCGCCCGGAATGAGCCGGCCCGCGGGAATCAGTCCTTGAGACGCTGGAAGACCGTCACCGGCGGCATGTCGGGAATGGCGCTCCGCTCGATCGTGTCATAATCCTCGATCGCGACGAAGCTGCCATAGGGATCGGCGTCGCGGGCCAGCGGCAGGATGGCGAACTCGTATCTCATCGGCGGCCCGTCCTCCCAGGCGACCCTGTTGAAGCCGACCACGCCGATGCCGCTCGCATGCATCCGGCGATAGCAGTCCAGCCATTCGACGGAATCGCGGCCCTTGTAGTCGAGCGCGTCCAGGTAGTAGCCGGAGAAGTCGAGGCGCGAGAAATCGGCCACGCGCGTGCCCACCAGGCGGAAGAAGACCCGGAACGGATCGGCCTCGATGTCGCCGAGCAGCAGCGAGGAGAGCAGGCGCGGGACCTCGGTCGGATCGAAGCCGGTGCGCGGCCCGGGCCGGCCGTCGCGATGGAGCGCCTGCCAATAGGCGAAGAGCTCCCGGAGCTTCTCGCTGCGCGCATCCTCGACGCTTCGAAAATCGTGATAGGGCAATTCCGTCATGAGATCGTTTGATCAAGACAGCCGCGGGTGTGCCTGCCCGGCATGCATAACCCCGCCGCGGTTAGGATACCATGAACAGGAGGGACAAACGCCGAAGCCGCGCCGGCGCGCTCACCCGATTCGCCGCGAAATGACCCGAATCTGACGCTGGCCTAGGGCGCGGGCGCGCGATAGCATCCGGTCGCTGCCAATCGAGGACCGACCCATATGAGCGACGATTTCCGCGGCGACGGCGCCATCCGGCGCAAGGGGCTGCTCGGCTCAAGCTATGAGATGACGTTCGGCGGCGTGCTTTCCTTCATGCGGCGCACGTTCACCAAGGAGCTCGACGGCGTCGATCTCGTCGTCAGCGGCATTCCCTTCGATCTCGCGACCACCGACCGGCCGGGTGCCCGCCTGGGGCCGAACGGCATCCGCGCCGCTTCGGCGGAGGTCGCCTCGCTCTTCCCGTATCCCTGGGGCTTCGATCCCTTCGCCGATCTCGCGGTCAGCGATTATGGCGACTGTTTCCTCGACGTGCACAACCCGCTCAGCATCCCCGACACGATCACCGATCACGCGCGCCGGATCCTCGGCAGCGGCGCCCGCATGCTGACGCTCGGCGGCGATCACTACATCACGTATCCGCTCCTGAAGGCCCATGCGGAGAAGTTCGGCAAGCCGCTCTCCCTCATCCATTTCGACGCGCATTGCGACACCTGGGCCGACGACGAGCCGAAGTCGCTCAACCACGGCACCATGTTCTACAAGGCGGTGAAGGAAGGGCTGGTCGATCCCAAGCGCTCGATCCAGATCGGCATCCGCACCTGGAACGACGACTTCATGGGCATCCGCATACTCGATGCGCAATGGGTGCACGACAACGGCACCAAGGCCGCGATCCAGGAGGTGAAGCGCGTGGTCGGCGAGCACGCCGCCTACCTCACCTTCGACATCGACTGTCTCGATCCTGCCTTCGCGCCGGGCACCGGCACGCCGGTGGCCGGCGGCCTCTCCAGCGCCCAGGCGCTGGCGATCCTGCGCGGCTTCGGCGATCTCGACATCTGCGGCATGGACGTCGTCGAAGTCGCGCCGCCCTTCGACCATGCGGAGATCACCGCGCTCGCAGCGGCGCATGTCGCGGTCGATATGATCTGCCTGATGCGGAACCGGAAGGTGGCGGGGAAGCTGAAGCGTTGACCCCGCGCATCGAGGTCCTCGATTCGGTCAGCGATCCCGCCAAGCCCGAAGCCGAGAATGACGACCGGATCGGCTGGAACGACAGCGCCGCCTTCGTGATCGACGGCGCGACCGGGCTCGGCGATCCGGTCATCGCACCGCCCGCCAGCGACGCCGCCTGGCTCGCCGAGCACGCGCGCCGCTACTTCGAGGCGCATCTGACGCCGGAACGGGCGATCGGCGATGTGGTGCGCGACCTCTGCGCCGCGGCACGCGACGCGTTCTTCGGCGCGGCCGGGACCGGCGCGATCGAGCGCTATCGCTATCCGAACGCGGCGTTCCAGGTCCTGCGCGTGACGACGAACGGGATCGAGACGGCGGGGCTCGCCGATTGCACGCTGTTCCTGCGGGACGGCGGCGGGGCGGTGCAGCGTTTCAGCGGCATGCGGGCCGGCCGCGGCGGCGAGCAGCGCTCTGCCCGGCGCGCCATCGCCGAGAGCGGGGGATTCAACGCCCAGGGCGAGAGCTTTCGGGGAAGAGAGACCCTCGAAGACTTGCGCCGGAAGCGGGACCGGCTCAACAGCGATCCCGACGGCGCCTGGACGATCGGCGTCGTGCCCGAGGCGGGCGACCACCTGCGGATTGCGCGGCCGGTCCTGGCCCTGCCGGCCACGGCGCTGCTTTGCACCGATGGCTTTGCCGACCTGGTCGACAACTACCAGGCCTGCACCGAGGCGGCGCTGGTCGAGCGGGCCGATGCCGAGGGCCTTCCCGCCTTGCTCGCCGAGCTCCGGCGGATCGAGCGCGTGGTCGATCCGGAAGGCCTGCGATTTCCCCGCTACAAGAGATGCGACGATGCCTCGGCGGTGCTGATCCGCATCGCGGCCTGAAGACCGCCGCGCCGGCCTGGAGATGACCGAACCGGCGGCGGGCCCGCAAGGAGCCGGGCTTTCCCCGAATCGCCCGTTCCTGGCATCCTCGGCCCGGCTCCTGGGTTTGACACCGCGACGCTGCCGATTGGCGGCGGCGCTGTCGTGGCGGAGATCGAGAATGGCGAGACGGCGGCCGATGTTCCGGGATGTTCCAGGCGGGGTGACGGCCTGCATCGTCACGGCGCTGCTGGCGGCGGGCGCCGGCGCGCAGGATTTCTCGGCGCTCGACCGGGCGCTCCGCAAGCCCGATCCCGCGGGCGAACTGGTCGCCAATTTCAACGAGCTGGTTTCATCGGCCGCCAATATCGGTGCCGTGCCTCCGACCGATCAGGACCGCGCCGCCGCCGCGCAGGTCCGCGGCATTCTGCAGGATTCCGTCGCCCTGGCGCGCGCCCGCGACGCCAACGCCCGGGCCGCGGCGCAAGGCGGCGCCGAGTTCCAGCAAATCCCGGCTCTCGCGGCGCGGCTCGACCAGAGCATCGGCACCCGTCTCTCCGGCGATGCCCGCAAGGGCATGGGCACCGACTTCGCGGCCGTCGCCGCCTACATGGCGATCGCCAGCCCCGGCAGCGACTGGTACTGCCGGATCAAGCCGCTCGGTGCGCTGGTGGGGTGCTAGGGCCTCGGCACCGGCTTGTCGGCGTCGCGCAGCACGACGTAGATCGCCGGAATGACCAGGACCGTCAGCAACGTCGAGGAAGCGAGGCCGAACAGCAGCGAGATCGCCAGGCCCTGGAAGATCGGGTCCAAGAGGATCGTCGCCGCACCGATCATCGCGGCGAGCGCGGTCAGGAGGATCGGCTTGAAGCGGACGGCGCCCGCCTCGAGGATCACCTCGCGCAGCGTCTTGCCCTCGCCGCCCCCCGCTCCTCCACCATGGCGGATGAAGTCCACCAGCAGGATCGAGTTGCGGACGATGATGCCGGCAAGCGCGATGAAGCCGATCATCGAGGTCGCGGTGAAGGGTGCGCCCAGCAGCCAGTGGCCGAGCACGATGCCGATCAGGGTCAGCGGGATCGGCGTCAGGATCACCAGCGGCAGGCGGAAGCTGCCGAACTGCGCCACGACCAGGATGTAGATCGCGAGGATGGCGACGCCGAAGGCGGCCCCCATGTCGCGGAAGGTGACATAGGTGATCTCCCACTCGCCGTCCCACAGCAGGGCCGGCTTCGATTCGTCCAGCGGCTGGCCGTGGAAGCCGATCGTCGGCTTCGGCAGGCTGCCCCAGTCCGCCTCGTCCACCAGCTTGTCCACCGCCAGCATGCCGTAGATCGGCGCCTCGAACTGGCCGGCGAGCTCGGCCTGCACCATGTCGGCGAAATGGCCGTCGCGGCGGAAGATGTTGAGCGAGCCGGGCTCCTCGGTCACGCGGACCACATCGCCGAGCTCGACCACGGCCTTGTTGCCGGGCTGCGCGTTGGCCGGCACCGGCGTCGAGGCCAGCATCTCGTCCCAGGAGAGATCGCGCTTGGGCAGGCGCACCGCGATCTCGATCGGGTTGCGATCCTCGCCGCGATGGGAATAGCCGACCGAGACGCCGCCCATCAGGGCCTGGATCGTGTCGTAGACGTCGCTCTGCTCGACGCCGAAGAATTCCAGCTTGTCCTGGTCGATCGAAATCCGGAGACGCGGCCGGGGCTGCTTCACCGAATCGTCGATATCGACGATGAACGGCACCGCGGCGAAGATGGCCTTCAGCTTCGCCATGACCGCGCGGCGGGTGGCGGCATCCGGCCCATAGACCTCGGCCAGCAGGGTGGCGAGGACCGGCGGTCCGGGCGGCACCTCGACGACCTTCACGGCGGTGCCGGCGGGAGTCGCCAGATCCTTCAACCGGTTGCGGATGTCGAGGGCGATGGCATGGCTGGCCCGCGGGCGCTCCGCCTTGTCGGCGAGGTTGATCTGCAGCTCGCCCTGCTCCGGCTGGCTGCGGAAATAGCTGTGGCGCACCAGGCCGTTGAAGTTGAACGGCGCCGCCGTGCCGGCATAGGCCTGGATCGAGCGCACCTCCGGCGTGCCCTCGGCGATCGCCGCCGCCTTCAGCAGCACCCGCTCGGTGTCCTCCAGGCTGGCGCCTTCGGGAAGGTCGACCACCACCGAGAGCTCGGACTTGTTGTCGAAGGGCAGCAACTTGACCGTCACGTCCTTGGTGGCGAACAGGACGCATACGGCGACGGTGCCGAGGCCGACCGCCAGGAGGAAGATCCACGCATTGCGGCGGGAGCGGGTGATCGGCCGCGCGACCTTGAGATAGAGGCGGCCGAGCCGGCCCGCCGCGTGATGATGGTCGGGGCCGGCGGCGGCGGCGTTGGCTTCCTTCACCGGCGCGAGCTTCAGCATCAGCCAGGGCGCCACCACCATGGCGACGACGAAGGAGAACAGCATCGCGGCCGAGGCATTGGCCGGGATCGGCGCCATGTAGGGGCCCATCAGGCCCGAGACGAACAGCATCGGCAGCAGGGCCGCGATCACCGTCAGCGTGGCGACGATGGTCGGGTTGCCGACCTCGGAGACCGCCGCGACCGCGGCTTCCAGGCGCGACCGGCCGTCGCGCATCGCCCAGTGGCGGGCGATGTTCTCGACGACGACGATGGCGTCATCCACCAGGATGCCGATCGAGAAGATGAGGGCGAACAGGCTGACCCGGTTGATGGTGTAGCCCATCAGGTTGGCGGCGAAGAGGGTCAGCAGGATGGTGGTCGGGATGACGACCAGGGTCACCACGGCCTCGCGCCAGCCGATCGCGAGCGCGATCAGCACGACGATCGAGACCGTGGCGATGCCCAGATGGAACAGCAGCTCGTTCGCCTTGTCGTCGGCGGTCTTGCCGTAGTCTCGCGTCACCTCGAGGTTGAGATCGGCCGGGATCAGACGGCCCTCCAGCGCGTCGGCGCGGGCGAGCACGTCCTTGGCGACGACCACGGCATTGGCGCCGGCGCGCTTGGCGATGGCGAGGCTGACGGCCGGGACCGGCGCGGCGCCCGGCGTCATGCTCCAGACCCGGTGCTCGTCCGGGCTGGGGCCGACGACGATGCCGGCGAGGTCGCGCACGTAGACCGGCCGGCCGTCGCGCGTGGTCACCAGCAGCAGGCCGATGTCCGGCACGCCGCTCAGGGTCTGCCCGGCGGCGACCGAGAAGGTGTTGCCCGCCTCGCGGACCGCGCCGGCCAGGAAGGAGCGGTTGGCGCCCTGCACCTTGGCGATGAGCTGCTGCAGCGTGACGCCGTAGAGCGAGAGCTTCTCCGGGTCGGGCTCGATCCGGATCTGCTGCGCGTCCCCGCCGGTGATGTAGGTCAGGCCGACATTGTCCGCCTTGATCAGCTCGGCCCGCAGCTTGTCGGCGACCTCGTAGAGGTCCTTGCCGGTCCAGCGCGCGGCGGCGTCGGGCTTCGGCGAAAGGGTCAGCACGACGATCGCGACGTCGTTGATGCCGTGGCCGACGATCAGCGGCTCCGGGATGCCGATCGGGATCTTGTCATAGTTGGCGCGGATCTTCTCGTGCACCCGCAGGATCGCGTCGTCCTCGTTGGTGCCGACCAGGAAGCGCGCCGTCACCATGACCCGATCGTCCTGGGTCTGGCTGTAGACGTGCTCGACGCCGTTGATGCTCTTGACGATCTCTTCCAGCGGCTTGGTGACGAGCTCGACCGCATCCGGGCCCTTGAGGCCGTCCGCCTGGACCAGGATGTCCACCATGGGCACGCTGATCTGCGGCTCCTCCTCGCGCGGGATGGTGAGCAGGGCCACCAGCCCGGCGGCGAGCGCCGCCAGCAGGAAGAGCGGCGTCAGCGGCGAGCGGATCGACGCCCTGGTGAGGATGCCGGAGAGACCGAGCTTCATCACTTCACCAGGACGTCGCCGGCACCGACTCCCGACAGGATCTCGATGCCGTTCGGCATATCGGGTGCGGCGGCGTCGCGGCCGCGCTGGACCGGCACGTCGATCGCGCCATCTTGCTGCTGCAACTTCACGTAGTCGACCCCGAAGCGCGTGGTGACGAAATCGGCCGGCACGATGAAGGTCCGCCGGTCGCCGCCCGAGACCCAGACCCGGATGCGCTCGCCGACGAAATAGTCGGAGAGGCCCGGCACCTTGGCGTCGGCCACGACGCGGCCGTCCTCGATCTCGGGGTAGACCAGGCTGATCGTGCCGGTCGTCACGTCGGCAAGACCGAGATCCTCGCCGTCGAGGCGGATCGGGTCGCCGGCTTTCAGGAAGCGGGCATGGCGCTCCGGCACGCGGATGCGGAGCACGAAATCCTGCTCGGCGATGGTGGCGAGCGGCTCGCCGGACATGACCACGGTGCCGTTGGTGACCGGCACGGTGAGGACGCGGCCGGCGGTCGGCGCCAGGACCTGGCCCTCGGCGAGCTGCTGCTGGACGACGTCGCGTTGGCCGGTCTGCGCCTTCAGGGCGTTGGCCGCGACGTCGACATTGGTCTGCGCCTGGTCGAGCTGGGCCTTCGGAATGGCGCCGGTCTTGTAGATGCGCTGGGCGCGCTCGAGGTCGATGTTGGCCTGGGCGAGCTGCGCCTTCAGCCCGGCGATCTGCGCGTCGAGGGCGCGAAGCTGAAGCACCAGCTTCTCGTCGCCGACCGTGGCGATCACCTGGCCGCGCTCGACCCGGTCGCCCTGCTTGACCGCGAGTTCGGCGATCGTGCCGCCGATCCGCGCCCGTGCCGGCACCACATTGGCGCTTTCCACCGTGGCGAAGACCGCCTTCTCGTCGGAAACCGTCACGGGCCGGACCGTGAAGGTGTCTTGGGCGAAGGCGGGCCCCGCCAGGCCGAGGCCGAGCGCGAAGGCGGTCAGGGCGACGATGTGACGCGGGCGCATGGCGGGGGCCTTATTTCTCGCGCGGCTTGCCGGTAGCGGGATCGATGGCGATGGTCGGCAGGCCCGCCGCCTTCCAGGCCTGGATGCCGCCCGCCAGATGCGCCGAATGCGCGAGGCCCGCGGCCTGCGCCTTCGCCGCAGCCATCGCCGAGCGCTTGCCGGTGCCGCACTGGAAGATGATGTCAACGTTCTTCGGCAGGGCGTGCGGATCGAAGGTCGAGAGCGGGAACAGCATGGCGCCGTGGATCCGCTCGGCGGCGTATTCGGCAGGCTCGCGCACGTCGATCAGCTCGACGCCGCCGATCTTCAGGCGCGCGGCGACCTGCTGGGGGCTCAGATCCTGGATCTTGGTCATTTGCTCTTCCTCTTGGTTTTCGGGGACGGCCTGGCCGGCGGGGCGCAGATCGGCGTCGGCGCGCAGTAGAGGCGGTAGAGGGTCTCCAGCAGGGCCTTCGCCTCGGGACTGCTGATGGCGTACCAGACGGTCTGGCCGTCACGGGTCGCCGACAACAGGCCGTCGCGGCGCAGCAGGGCCAGGTGCTGCGACACGGTGGAATCGCGAATCCCGAGGAATCCCGCGAGCTGCCCGACCGATCGCGGACCGTCGATCAGCTGGCAGACGATCATCAGCCGGTGCGGGTTGGCGAGAGCCTTCAGCAGGTCGCTGGCCGCCCCTGCGGCATTTCGCATCGTCTCTACATCTACTTTCATATTTGCGTATCTACGATAATACGTATATATCGTCAAGCCAGGAAACGCGGGTGCGCGGTTTTGCGCAGGATCAAAGCGCCGGTTGCACAAGAGCGCAGGATAGTCCGATCCGCGGCGGACGACTTTGAGCGACATCAAGTTCTGGAGGAACGAACATGGCGGAGATCGTGGTGCTGGGCGCGGGCCTCAGCGGGACGCTGATGGCCTTCGAGATGAAAGCGAAGCTGAGGAAGGACGACCGCCTGACGGTGATCGGCCAGGGCGACACCTATCATTTCGTGCCGTCCAACCCGTGGGTCGCGGTGGGCTGGCGCGAGCGCGAGGCGATCGAGGTCTCGCTGCCCGAGGTGATGGCCAGGCGCAAGATCGAGTACACGGGCGTCGGGGCCAAGAAGGTGCATCCGAACGAGAGCCGCGTGGAGCTTGCCGACGGCACGTTCGTCCCCTACGACTACCTGGTGATCGCCACCGGTCCCGAGCTCGCCTTCGACGAGATCCCGGGGCTGGGGCCGAACGGCGGCCACACGCAGTCGATCTGCCACGTCGACCATGCGGTGGCGGCAAAGTCGGTGTTCGACAAGCTGGCGGCCGAGCCCGGCCCGGTCGTGGTCGGCGCCGTGCAGGGCGCCTCCTGCTTCGGCCCGGCCTACGAATTCATCCTGATCCTGGAGACGGAGCTGCGGAAGCGCAAGGTGCGCGACCGCGTGCCGATGACCTTCGTGACGTCCGAGCCCTATATCGGCCATCTCGGCCTCGACGGCGTCGGCGACACCAAGAGCCTGCTGGAGAACGAGTTCCGCGAGCGCCACATCAAGTGGATCTGCAACGCCAGGACCAAGGAAGTGGCGCCCGGCAAGCTGATCGCCGAGGAGCTGGCCGAGGACGGCCAGGTGAAGAAGACCCACGAGCTGCCCTTCGCCTTCTCGATGATGCTGCCGGCTTTCCGCGGCGTCGAGGCGGTCCGCGGCATCGAGGGCCTGACCAATCCGCGCGGCTTCATCCTTGTGGACAAGCACCAGCGCAATCCGACCTTCCCCAACGTCTTCGCGGTCGGCGTCTGCGTGGCGATCCCGCCGATCGGCCCGACGCCGGTGCCGGTCGGCGTACCGAAGACCGGCTTCATGATCGAATCCATGGTGACGGCGACCGCGCACAACATCGCCGCCCTGCTCGGCGGCGGCGTGCCGCGCTCGCAGGCGACCTGGAACGCCTTCTGCCTCGCCGATTTCGGCGACGGCGGCGTCGTCTTCGTGGCGCAGCCGCAGATTCCGCCGCGGAACCTCAACTGGTCGGCCAAGGGCGACTGGGTGCATCTCGCCAAGGTCGGGTTCGAGAAGTACTTCCTCAGGAAGATCCGGCGCGGCGAGAGCGATCCGTTCTACGAGCGCTTCCTGCTGGACACGCTGCGGATCCGCAAGCTGAAGGAAACCATCGAAGGGTAAGGAGAACCGAACATGCGTATCGACAATGCCGTCCTCTCGTTCGCCGGCGCGATGGTGCTGGTCAGCCTGGCGCTCGGCCTCTGGGTCAGTCCGTACTGGTTCTGGCTGACCGCGTTCGTCGGCGCCAACATGCTGCAGGCGGGATTCACCGGCTTCTGCCCGGCGGCCAAGATCTTCAAGGCGCTGGGCGCCAAGGTAGGCCCGGCTTTCCATTGAACATGCGGCACGAGGAGATCGCGTCATGGTCCATGATTGGCCGAAGCTGACCGGCGATTTCTCGCCGGCCCTGAGGGAGCTGCGCCTGGGCACGCCCGAGACGATGAAGGCGTTCTCGGCGCTGGCCAAGGCGGCGCTGGAGCCCAAGGCGCTCGACACCAAGACCAAGGAGCTGATCGCGCTGGCGATCGCGGTCGCGACACGCTGCGACGCCTGCGTCGGCTTCCACGCCGAGGCGGCGGTCCGTCAGGGCGCCAGCCGCGACGAGGTGATGGAGGCCATGGGGATGGCGATCTACATGGGCGCCGGACCGAGCGTCATGTACGCGGCGCAGGCGGTCGAAGCCTACGATCAGTTCGCGGCGAAGAAGGCGGCGGCGGAGTAGCCCGGATTCAGGCCGCGGGCTGCTTCGCCTTCCCGGCGAGGTCCTGGATCGCCTCGAGCACCAGCGGCTTCAGGCCGGGATCGGGCTGCTCGACGATCTCGTAGATCTGCTTCAGCATCCGCGGGTCCCAGAACTTCTTGATGTGCTCGGCGATCCCCTTCACCGCCTGGTCGTGGGGATAGCTCTTGAAGAAGTCGCCGATCTGGTTGGCCATGTAGACCAGCTTGGTCTTCGTATCCATCGTCCGGGATCCGTCTAGAGTTTGATGCGCCGCGCGCCGGCGAAGAGCTTCATGCTGTCCGAGCGCGCCAGCGCCAGCAAGGTGAGATCGTGGGCGGCGGCGAGCTTGACAGCGAGGTTGGTCGGCGCCGAGACCGCCGCCAGGACCGGGATCCCCGCCGCGATCGCCTTCTGCGTCATCTCGAAGGAGCAGCGGCTGGTGATGACGGCGAAGCCCTGCGTCGCATCGACGCCGGCCTTGGCGAGAGCACCGATCAGCTTGTCGAAAGCGTTGTGGCGGCCGACATCCTCGCGCACCGCGACGATCCCGCCGTCCGGCGTGCAGAAAGCCGCGGCGTGCAGGGAATGGGTGACGCGGTTGAAGCGCTGCAGCGCCGGCAGCGCGTCGAGGGCGCGGTGGACCGCCTGCGGCGATACGGCGAGACCGGAGGCGATCTTCGGCAGCTCGCGGAGCGCCTGATCAAGGCTCTCGACGCCGCAGAGGCCGCAGCCGGTGCGGCCCTGGAGCGCACGGCGACGCTCCTTCAGGCGGAAGAAGGCGCGGGAGCTGATCTCGATCCGGGCTTCGATGCCTTCGCCGACCGGCAGGATCTCGGTATCGGTCAGCTCGGACCCGACCTTGATGATGCCTTCGGTCAAGGAGAACCCGAGCACGAAGTCATCGAGATCGGTCGGGCTCGCCATCATGACGACGTGGCTGAGGCCGTTATAGACCATCGCCACCGGCACTTCCTCGGCGATGGATTCATGCTCGGTGGAGGCGGCCGCCGGATCGCGCCTGAGAAGCTGGTACGGGACGTCAGCCGTGGGCGCAGGCGCGGAGCGACCCGACGACCCTTCACCCTCCCCCTCCAGAGCCGAGGGGGCGACCGTGTCTGTGGCTGTCGCCCGGATCACAGCGCTTTCCCAGCCTACTCCGCCGCGGTCTTGCCGGCGATCTGGCGGGTGTCGTCGCGGAGCTTGGCGTATTTGAGCTGCCATTCCGACGGACGGTTGGTCGGACGGACCTGGACCGCCGTCACCTTGTATTCGGGACAGTTGGTCGCCCAGTCAGAGAAGTCCGTCGTCACCACGTTCACGCCGCTGCCGAAATGGTGGAAGGTGGTGTAGACCACGCCCGGCTGCATGCGCTCGGAGATCATCGCTTTCAGCGCCGTCTCGCCGGCCCGGCTCATGATGGAGACGATGTCGCCGTCATGGATGCCGCGCTGCTCGGCGTCGTGCGGGTGAATCTCCAGCACGTCCTCGTCATGCCAGACCACATTGGCCGTGCGCCGGGTCTGGGCACCCACGTTGTACTGCGAGAGGATGCGGCCGGTGGTCAAGAGCAGCGGGAACTTCGCCGTGACCTTCTCGTCGGTCGGCACGTATTCGGTGACGACGAACCGGCCCTTGCCGCGGACGAACTTGCCGATATGCATGGTCGGCGTGCCGTCGGGCGCCGCGTCGTTGCAGGGCCACTGCACCGAGCCCATCTCCTCGATCTTCTTGAAGGAGACGCCCTTGAAGGTCGGGGTCAGGGCCGCGATCTCATCCATGATCTCCGAGGGGTGCTTGTAGTCCATCCGGTAGCCCAGCGCGTTGCTGAGCATCATGGTCACTTCCCAGTCGGCGAAGCCCGGCACCGGCGGGATGGCGCGGCGCACCATGTTGATGCGGCGCTCGGCATTGGTGAAGGTGCCGTCCTTCTCCAGGAAGGTGGTGCCCGGCAGGAAGACATGGGCGAAGTTCGCGGTCTCGTTCAGGAACAGGTCCTGCACGACCACGCATTCCATCGCCGCCAGACCCGCGGTCACGTGCTTGATGTCCGGATCGGACTGGGCGATGTCCTCGCCCTGGATGTAGATGCCCTTGAAGCTGCCGTCGATCGCGGCGTCGAGCATGTTGGGGATCCGGAGGCCCGGCTCGCTCTCCAGCTTGACGCCCCACATCGCCTCGAAGCTCTCCCGGACCGCGTCGTTGGAGACATGTCGGTAGCCGGAGAACTCGTGCGGGAAGGAGCCCATGTCGCAGGAGCCCTGCACGTTGTTCTGGCCGCGGAGCGGATTCACGCCCACGCCCACCCGGCCGATATTGCCGGTCGCCATGGCGAGGTTCGCCATGCCCATGACCATGGTAGAGCCCTGGCTGTGCTCGGTGACGCCGAGGCCGTAATAGATCGCGGCATTGCCGCCGGTGGCGTAGAGCCGCGCCGCGGCGCGGAGATCGGCGGCCGGAATGCCGGTGATGCCCTCGGTGGCTTCCGGCGAATGCTTCGGATCGGAGACGAAGGCGCGCCAGAGGGCGAAGTCCTCGGGCTCGCAGCGCTCCTTCACATAGGCCTCGTCGATCAGGCCCTCGGTCGCGATGACGTGGGCCATCGCGGTGATGAAGGCGACGTTGGTGCCGGGCTTCAGCGGCAGGTGGTAGTCGGCCTCGACGTGCGGCGACTTCACCATGTCGATGCGCCGGGGATCGGCGACGATGAGACGCGCGCCCTGGCGGATGCGCTTCTTCATCCGGCTGGCGAAGACCGGATGGCCGTCGGTCGGGTTGGCGCCGATCACCATGATGACGTCGGCCTGCATCACGCTGTCGAAATTCTGCGTGCCGGCCGAGGTGCCGAAGGTGGTCGACAGACCGTAGCCGGTCGGCGAATGGCAGACCCGGGCGCAGGTATCGACGTTGTTGGTGCCGAAGGCGGCGCGCACCAGCTTCTGCACCAGATAGGTCTCCTCGTTGGTGCAGCGCGAGGAGGTGATGCCGCCGACCGCGGTGCGGCCGTACTGCTGCTGGATGCGCTTGAACTCGGAGGCGGCGTGGTTGATCGCCTCCTCCCAGGAGACTTCGCGCCAGGGATCGGTGATCTTGGCGCGGATCATCGGCTTGGTGATGCGGTCCTTGTGGCTGGCATAGCCCCAGGCGAAGCGGCCCTTCACGCAGGAATGGCCGTGGTTCGCGCCGCCGTCCTTGTAGGGCATCATGCGCACGACCTCGGTGCCGCGGAGCTCGGCCTTGAAGGAGCACCCGACGCCGCAATAGGCGCAGGTCGTGACCACGCTGTGCTCCGGCTGGCCCGCCTCGATGACGGAGTTCTCCATCAGGGTCGCGGTCGGGCAGGCCTGCACGCAGGCGCCGCAGGAGACGCATTCCGAGGAGAGGAACTCTTCGTCCTGGCCGGCCGAGACATGGGAGCCGAAGCCGCGGTCGCCGATGGTGAGCGCGAAGGTGCCCTGCACTTCCTCGCAGGCGCGCACGCAGCGCGAGCAGACGATGCACTTCGAGGGATCGAAGGTGAAATAGGGATTGCTGGTGTCCTTGGCCTGGCCGAGATGGTTCTCGCCGTCATAGCCATAGCGCACCTCGCGCAGGCCGACGACGCCGGCCATGTCCTGCAGCTCGCAGTCGCCGTTGGCGGCGCAGGTCAGGCAGTCCAGCGGATGGTCGGAGATGTAGAGCTCCATCACGTTGCGGCGGAGCCTGGCCAGCTTCGGCGAGTTGGTCTTCACCTTCATGCCGGGCTCGGCCGGCGTGGTGCAGGAGGCCGGCGTGCCGCGACGGCCCTCGATCTCGACCAGGCAGAGGCGGCAGGAGCCGAAGGCCTCGAGGCTGTCGGTGGCGCAGAGCTTGGGGATCGAGAAGCCGATCTCGGCGGCGGCGCGCATCACCGAGGTGCCTTCCGGCACGCTGACGGCGATGCCGTCGATCTCGAGGGTGACGAGCTTGTCGGACTGGCGCTCGGGCGTGCCGTAATCCTTCTCCTTGACGAGCGTCAGCGGCTCGGGGGAGACGACCGGGTTGGTGACGGGTGCGTTCATCGGATCCTCCTCAGCCGGCCTACTCGGCGGCCTTGCGGCTGGGTCTGTCGAAGTCCTCAGGGAAGTGTCGGACGGCACTCTGCACCGGATAGGGGGTCAACCCGCCGAGCGCGCAGAGCGATCCGTCCACCATGGTGTCGCAGAGATCGTCGAGCAGCTGCAGATTCTTCTCGCGGTCCCGGCCGGCGATGATGCGGTCGATCACCTCGACGCCGCGGGTCGAGCCGATCCGGCAGGGCGTGCACTTGCCGCAGCTCTCGGCGGCGCAGAACTCCATGGCGAAGCGGGCCTGCTCGGCCATGTCCACGGTGTCGTCGAACACCACGATGCCGCCATGGCCGAGCATCGCCTTCTTGGCGGCGAAGGCCTCGTAGTCCATCGGCGTGTCGAGCTCGCCGGCCGGAAGATAGGCGCCGAGCGGCCCGCCGACCTGCACCGCGCGGACGGGGCGGCCGTTCAGCGTGCCGCCGCCGAAATCGTAGACCAGCTCCTTGAGCGTCACGCCGAAGGCCTTCTCGACCAGGCCGCCCTGCTTGATGTTGCCGGCGAGCTGGAAGGGCTGGGTGCCGCGGGAGCGGCCCATGCCGTAGTTCTTATAGAAGGCGGCGCCGTCGTCCAGGATGACCGGCACGCTGGTGAAGGAGAGCAGGTTGTTGACGACGGTCGGCCGGCCGAACAGGCCCTTCAAGGCCGGCAGCGGCGGCTTCGGCCGGATGACGCCGCGCTTGCCTTCGAGACTCTCCAGCAAAGAGGTCTCCTCGCCGCAGATATAGGCGCCGGCGCCGAGCCGCGTCTCGAGGTCGAAGCTCTTGCCGGAGCCCATCACGTTGGCGCCGAGATAGCCGGCGTCCCGCGCCTTCTCGATGGCGCGGTTCATCTGCCGGAAGGCGACCGGGTATTCCGAGCGGATGTAGATGAAGCCCTTGGTGGCGCCGACCGCCAAGGCCGCGATGGTCATGCCTTCGATCAGCAGGAAAGGATCGCCTTCGAGCAGCATGCGGTCGGCGAAGGTGCCGCTGTCGCCCTCGTCGGCGTTGCAGACGACGTACTTCCGATCGGCCCCGTTCGGCCCCATGGGCGCTTCCGAGACGGTCTTCCACTTGATGCCCGTCGGGAAGCCGGCACCGCCGCGGCCACGCAGCCCGGATTCCGTCACCGCGGCGACGATCTGGGCCGGGGCCATCTTCAGCGCCTTCAACAGGCCACGGAAACCGCCATGGGCACGGTATTCCTCGACCGAGAGCGGGTCGATGATGCCACAGCGGGCGAACATCAGGCGCTCCTGGTTCCTGAGGAACGGAAGATCTTCCGGCTTGCCCACGCGCAGCTTGTGGTGGCCGCCGTTCAGGAAGTCGGCATCGAACAGGCCGGCGACGTCGGCGGGCGCCACCGGGCCGTAGGCGATGCGGCCCTCCGGCGTCGTCACCTCGACCAGCGGCTCGAGCCAGAACAGGCCGCGCGAGCCGTTGCGCACGATCTCGATCTCGCGGTTGCGCTCGCGCGCGAGACGCCCGATGGCACGCGCCACCTTGTCCGCACCGCAGGCGACCGCGGTCGTGTCGCAGGGAACGTAGACGCGGACCGCGCTCATTCGGCGGCCTCCACGCGGCCGGCCTCGGCCTCGCGCATCAGCTGGTCGAGCTTCTCCGCGGTCAGGCGGCCGTAGGTCTCGCCGTCGATCAGCGCCGAAGGACCGCAGGCGCAATTGCCGAGGCAATAGATGGCGCCCAGCGACCAGCGGCCGTCGGGCGTCTCGTGATGATAGTCGATGCCGAGCTTCTGTTTCACATGCGCCTCGATGGCGCGGGCGCCGACCGCCTGGCAGGCCTCGGCGCGGCAGAGATGCAGCGCATGGCGCGCCGGCGGAGTGCGCCGGAAGTCGTGATAGAAGGTGAGGACGCCGTGCACCTCGGCGCGGCTGACGTTCAGCACGTCCGCGAGATCGGGTACCGCCTGGTCATCGACATAGCCGAAGCGGTCCTGCAGGGCGTGCAGCATCGGGATCAGCGCGCCGTCCAGGCCGCGCAAGGATTCGATGATCCGGCGCGCCTCGGCTGAATCCCAGCGGGATTCAGCCCCCGGACTCGCCCCCTGACTCGGCGTGGACATGGCAGCGCAACTCCCAGAAATCGAAAAAAATGTGGGCCTTCAAGCGGTTGAGGTCAAGCGCGTGGAGCCTATAGCGTGATAAGGATCTCTTATCACCGTGATCCGATTTGCAACAGATACGCCGATCTGCGCCGCCGGCATTGCCGGGCCGCGACATGGAAGCGACAGCGCCCGCCAGGAGGCGGCCGGCGGCCCGGATGGCCGCCGTCCAAAGCAAACGGCGGCGGTCTTGCGACCGCCGCCGTCTTTCATGCATTCGACCCAGTGACTTAGGGGCCCACGACTTGGGGGCCGGTGACTTAGGGGTTGGTGGTCGGCTGGGTCGCCGGGGCCGGGGCGTTGCCCAGGCCGCTGCCGCTGCCGGCCGGCGGGGTCTGGGCGTTCATCTCGGCGTTGATCTGGTCGGTGGTCTTGAAGTCCGGGGCGGCCTTCAACTGCTCCTTGGAGTAGCTGATCTGGACCGCCTGCTGGTCCGGCTTCACGTCGATCTCCTTCCAGGTGAGACCGACCGACTTGGCGCCGATGCCGAGCACGCCGCCGACATTCAGCACCACACCGGAGGCGCGGCCGTCCTTGTCCAGGATGATGTCGTGGACGGTGCCGACCTTCTCGCCCTGGGCGTTGTAGACGGTCATGCCGATGAGCTGATCGGCGCGGAGCTGGTTGTCGGTCTGCGCGGAAATCACGGCATCGCTCGGCGGCGGCGAGGCCGGGGCCGCCTCGGCGGCCGGACTCGGCTGCGAGCCGCTGATCACGCCGCCGCTATTGGCATCGCCGCCCGACGCGTTGTTCTCGGCCGGCGGCGGGGTGACGACCGGCGGCTGCGCCGGCTGTACGGCGCCGTTGTCGGTCGCATTCTGGGCGTAGGCGGCCGAGCCAATGGCCAGCAGCGATGCCGCCGCGGTGGTCATTAACAAGCGCTTCATCATGTCCGGTTCTCCTTTTCTTTACCAATGCGGCGCTACGGTCCTGCCTGATCCGGAAACGCCGCGTGCGAAACGAGACCGCTGCGACGGGAGATGCCGCAGGATGAGGTGCCAACGAGGGCCGAGAGGGCGGGTTCCCCGAATCCGGACGATTGCCACGTCATCGCCACATTCTCGGGATCGAGAGCCGGCCGAAGGCTCGCGTCGATTTGTAATTCAAATCACACGTCGAGGCGCGGTTTGGCGCAAAAAACTCTTGCAGCGAAAATCAACCGGCCGCATATAGCGAAATGCGGGATGGAGCGCGGCGCGGCGCCCAACCCGCTTCCCGTCCGCGCCTGAGAGACTCGAGGAGAGACGGGAACCGATGCACGCTACCCGCGCACGACTCCCCCAAAAACGAACCCGCAAGGCGCCGTCGGACAAGAAGCCCGGCGCGAAGAAAGCCGCGCCCCAGGCGGCTGCCAGCGCTGTCGCGCCGGCACTGCCGCAAGGCGTGACGAACCTCGCCGTCCATCGGGCCGAGCGGCAGCCCCGCGCGTTGCCGAGCGTCGAGGTCTTCGCCCTGGTCGAGTGGATCGCGCCCGCCCGCGAGAGCTGGCGCCGCGGCGAGCTGGAAGTCCGCCGCTCGGCCTGCATGCCGATGACCGCAGCCGGCCGTTCCGACGGCGCGCTGGCCCTGACCGATCTCCCCGGCCAGGGAGACCCGCTGGTGCTGGACCGCGCGGCGATCGCGGAGCTCCGGACCGGCGCCACGCTCACCCGGGCCCTGCCCGGCCTGCGCATCACGCTCACCGCCGAGGGCCTCGCCCCGGCTTTGCCGCCGGCCTCCAAGCCCGCCGTCATCCTCGCCTTCCCGGCCCGGTTCTAGCCTGAAGCCTTCCCGGCCAGCCGGCGGCGGAGCAGCCGCTGGACGGCGATCCGTGCCAGCAGCACCGCGACCGTCGCGGTGATCAGCAGGACCGAGATCGCCGCGATGGCCGGGTCGATGTTGTCGCGCAGGCCCATCCACATCAGGCGCGGCAGGGTGACCGCGTTCACGCTGGAGACGAAGAGCGTGACGCCGATCTCCTCCCAGGAGAGGACGAAGGAAAGCAGGAGCGCGGTTACGATCCCGAACCGGATGTTGGGCAGGATCACCTTGAACGCCCGCTGCGCCACCGAGGCGCCGAGCCCGCGCGCGGCGAGGTCGATCCGGCGGTCGACCTGGCTCAAGGCAACCAGGATCAGCACCACGGCGAACGGCGCGATCATCACGACATGGGCCAGCGCGACGCCGAGCCAGGTGTCGTAGCCGACCAGGTCGTTGAGCTTGGAGAGGCCGGTCAGCAGGAAATAGAGGGTCAAGGCCGAGACCACCGGCGGCACCACCATCGGCAGCAGAACGAAGCCGACCAGGACCGCGGTGAACCGCGGCCGGAGCATCCAGATGCCGAGGCCGAACATCACCGCCAGGGTGGTGGCGACGAGACTGGCGACGACGCCGATCTTCAGGCTGAGGAGCACGCCCTGCCCCCAGGCCGGGTTGTCGAACAGCTCCCGGTAATGGCGCAGGGAGAGCTGGCCGTCCGGCATCGAGAGGAACCGCGCCGGGGTGAAGGAGACCGGCACCACCGCCAGCAGGGGCATCAGCAGGAAGGCGGCGACGACGACCGCGCAGGCGACGGCGAGCGGGCCGGGCCGGTAGCCGCTCATCGGACCAGCCCCTGGGGCCTGAGGAAGCGGAACATCACCGCCATCAGGGCGCCGACGAGCACGACCAGGGTCACGCTGATGGCCGCGCCCAGGCCCCAATCGATGCTCTGGAACATCCGGAGATAGACCAGTTCGGCGACCATCACGCTGCGTCCGCCGCCGAGGATCGCCGGGGTCACGAAGAAGCCCAGCGCGAAGACGAAGACGATGAGCGCCGCGCCGAGGATGCCGGGCCCGGTCATCGGCAGGAACACGGTCCAGAAGATCCGCTGGCGCCCGGCTCCCATGCCGCGGGCCGCCAGCAGCACGCGCTCGTCGAGATGGCGCATGGCCGAGGCGATCGGAAAGACGGCGTAGGGCAGCAGGAAGTGCGTCATCCCGACGATGACGCCGAACTCGTTCCTGACCAGAGGCAGCGGATCGGAGATGAAGCCGAGCGATTGCAGCCAGGTGTTGACGAGCCCCCGGGTCGAAAGCAGCGCCAGCCAGCCGAAGGCCCGGGTCAGCACCGAGATCCAGAACGGCACCAGGATGCAGAACTCGACCAGCCGCTGCTGCAGCGGCGTCCCGCGCACCCAGAGATAGGCGATCGCATAGGCGCCGACGATCGAGGCCAGGGTGACGATGGCGCAGATCCGGAAGGTGCGGACGAAGACCGAGAGGACCAGCGGGTCCTGGGTGAGCTTGGCGTACTGGCCGAGGCCCGGCGCGGGATCGGTGACGCTCCACTCGACCACGCCGAGGAACGGGATGCCGTAGGCCAGAGCCAGGAAAGCCAGCAGCGGCACGAGGAGCACCAGCCGGGGGGCGAGCCTAGTGCGGGCGATGGCGGCGACCAACAGCCCCGATCCTAGTAAAGCGCGTCATGCCGGGCGAAGGCCCGGCATCCACGAGTTTGCCTGCAAAGGAACTCGTGGATGCCAGGGCCACGCCTCGGCGTGACGATCGAGAGGGTGTTGGCCGTCAGGGCCAGAGCGGGCTCCCTAGGCCGAGATGACCGCGGTATAGGCGTCGAGCGCCGCGGTGTAGTGGGCGGAGTACCAGGGCATGTCGAGGGCGATCTGCTTCTTGATCGCGTCCGGCGCCACGCAATTGTACTGCTGCTTGTCCGCGGGAATGAGGGCGTCGGCCGCCGGATTGGCGGGGCCCTGGCCCAGCATGTCGAAGATCACGAGCTGCTTCTGCGGATCCTGGGCGCTGGCGATGAACTTCATCGCATTGTCCTTGCCGCCCGGATTGTTCTTGATCACGCCGAGCGCGCCCGGCGAGAGCAGGCCCTGGTCCCAGACGAACTTGATCTGGCCGCCGCTGTCCTGCTCCATGAGCATGGCGCGGGTCGACCAGACGATCGCCATCGACGCATCGCCGTTCATCAGCACCGACTGGCTCTCCGCCCCGCCGCCCCAGAACGAGACGACGTTGTCCTTGAACGCCTTGATCTTGGCATGGGCGCGGTCGAGGTCGAGCGGATAGAGCTTGTCCGGCGCGACGCCGTCGCCGAGCAGGGCGGCTTCCCACATCGCCGAGCCCCATTTGTACATCGAGCGCTTGCCGGGGAAGGTCTCGACGTCGAAGAAGTCCTTCATGCCGGTCGGCGCCTTGTCGCCGTACTTCTTGGCGTCATAGGCGAGGACGTAGGAGTAGAAATAGGTCGAGGCGGCATAGTCCCAGCCGAAGCCCGGGCGCATCTTGTTCTTGTCGACCACGCCGTAGTCGATCGGCTCCATCATGCCCTGGCCGCCCAGCGTGATCGCCGAGAAGGGATCGATATCGACCAGGTCCCAGGTCGGCTTGCCGCTCTTGAACTGCGCGGCGACGGCGCCTTCGGTCGGCCCGGTGCCGTCCTCCTTCACCGTGATGCCGGTCTCCTTCAGGAACGGCTGGCCATAGGCCGCATCATAGGCCTTGATCGCATCGCCGCCCCAGTTCACCAGCACCAGCTCGTTGGCGGCGGCTTGGGCGCTCCGGCCCTTGAGCGCGAGCGGCGCGCCGGCGACCAGCAGCGCCGCGATCTGCGTGAAGCGCCGGCGGCTCAGCTCGCCCCGCGCCACCTTGGCGGAGAGGATCTCGAGGCAATCCTTCTGGAAGGCGTGGTCGGATCGGTTGGTCATTGTCGTTCTCCCTGTTGCAGTTTGTTCAGGCTTGCGTGCTGGGCGGCAGGAGGAAGCCCTGCTCCGCCGGCCAGGTGATCCAGAGCTCGCCGCCGCCGGCGAGGATCGGCGCGGCACCGCCGCTGGCAAGCGACAAGGTGATCCCGGTGCCGCCCGCCGTGCGCAGCTTCAGGCGCGTCATCCCGCCGAGATAGGTCGCGCTTTCGACGCGGGCGCAGAGCGCATTGGCGTCGCGCGCCGGCGGTTGCGCGGCGATCGAAAGATGCTCGGGGCGGATCGCGAGGATCCCGGCCCCATCGACGCCGTCCGGGCGCGGCCCGGCCACCGTCAGGCGTCCCGCCTCGAAGCGGCCGCCGATGCGCCCGGCTTCGGCCGAGAGGTCGGTCAGCGGCAGCAGGTTGATCTCGCCGAGGAACTCGGCGACGAAGCGGCTGGCGGGCCGCTCATAGACTTCCGACGGCTTGCCGATCTGCAGCAATTCGCCGTGGTTGAAGATCGCGATCCGGGTCGAGAGCGCCAGCGCCTCGCTCTGGTCGTGGGTGACGAAGACGAAGGTGGTGCCGGTCTCCTCGTGCAGGCGCTTCACCTCGACCTGCATGGATTCCCGGAGGTTCTTGTCGAGCGCCGAGAACGGCTCGTCCAGGAGCAGCACGCCCGGTTCGAAGACCAGCGCGCGGGCCAGGGCCACGCGCTGCTGCTGGCCGCCGGAGAGCTTCGCCGGATGCTTCTTCTCCTGGCCCTTGAGGCCAACTCGCTCGATGATGGCCGCCACCTTGCGGCGGATCTCGCCGGCCTTCATCCCGCGCACCTGCAGCGGAAAGGCGATGTTCGCCTCGACCGTCATGTGCGGGAAGAGCGCGTAGCCCTGGAACACCATGCCGTAGGAGCGCGCCTCGGCGGGAAGCGCGGTGATGTCGCGGCCGTCGCTCAGGAGCCTGCCCTCGCTCGGGGCTTCGAAGCCGGCGAGGATCAGGAGCAGCGTGGTCTTTCCGGAACCCGAGGGACCGAGCAGGGTCAGGAACTCGCCCCGGGCGACATCCAGCGAGATGCCCTGCAGGGCGCGGAACGGCCCGAAGGTCTTGCCGATTCCGATCGCGCTCAGTCCGGCGGCGCTTCCGCGTTCCGGCATCCCACCTCACCTGTCGTTTTTTGGTTCTTTTCGAAATGTTAGGGGCGGATTTCCTTCACCACAAACAAATACTTTTCCCCGAATTGGCAAATCGTTTTCACGCCACGGCGAATGGCTCAGGCGGCGGCTTCGCGGCGGCGCGAGGGACGCACGACCGGCGAGGTCTCGGCGAGGCGGCTGCGCAGCCAGTCGGAGAAGGCACGGGCGATCGGGTTCCCGGACTTCTGGTGCTCCATCACCAGGTAGTAGGCGCGCATCGACTTGACCGCCAGCTCGAACGGCCGGACCAGGGTGCCCGAGGCCAGCGCCCGGCCGCAGGTCAGCTCGTCGCCCATGGCGACGCCCTGCCCGGCCGTGGTCGCGGACAGGAGCAGGTTCATGTCGGAGAAGATGATGCCGGTCTCGGGGTCGGGAATCTCGACGCCGGCCAGGGCGAACCAGCGGGTCCAGTCCTCGTATTCCACGAGATGGAGCAGCGGCACTTTCAGGAGGTCGGCCGGCTCGTTGATGCCGCCGACCTTGTTCAGGAGGACCGGGCTGCAAAGCGGCGTGAACTCGACCTCGCTCAAGAGCTCGACCGTCCGGTTCGGCCAGTTGCCGTCGCCGAACGCGATGAAGACATCGACCTCGCGGTTGGAGGTCTCGTCGAGCCGGCGCGGCGTGCGGATGCGCAGGGCCACGTCGGGATAGCGCTCCAGAAACTCGCCGATATGCGTGCAGAGCCAGAGCGAGGCGAAACCCGGCGTGCAACTCACCGTGAAAGGACCGCCGATGCCCCGGTCGTCGTGATGCATGGCCGCCTCGCCGATCATGGAGAGGGCTTTGCGCACGCTGTTGGCGTAGCGGCGGCCGCGCGCCGTCAGGCCGACGCCCTTCCCCACGCGGCGCAGCAGCTCGAAGCCGAGATCGCTCTCGAGCAGGCGCAGCTGATGGCTGACGGCGCTGCGCGTCAGGCCGAGCTCGTCGGCCGCCCGCCAGACGCTGCCATGGCGCGCGAAGGAATCCAGCGCCCGCAGCGCCTGGGTCGACGGAATGCGTGCCGGAAGGGTTCGCGCCATTTGCCGTGAAGGAAATTTGTTGAAACCGGGGAAAACATATCACTTTAGCGAGCAATATTCACCGAATATGCTTTGAAGCCTCCGCACGCAGGGAAAGGGAGTGCCGCGATGACCGTCCAGGGACGCATTTCCGCATCACGACATGACGAGGGCTTCCAGCTCCGGCGCCGCAATCCCGAGGGCGGCACCAAGCCGCTGACCAAATGGGGCTTCAGCAACGAGACGGACCGCCTGACCGACGTGCTGCTGGGCTCGCCGGCCTTCCTGCGGCACATGGCGACCAGCTCGCTCTCCCGCAAGCACCTGCGCGAGAACCCGGCCAACATCCAGACCGCCCAGGCCCAGCACAAGGACCTGGTCGCGGCCTATGAAGGCTTCGGCGTGAAGGTGCATTGGCACAAGCCGACGCCGGAACTGCCGATGCAGGTCTATTCCCGGGATTCGAGCGTGATGACGCCCTATGGCGCGATCATCACCGCGATGGCGAACTGGTGGCGGCGCGGCGAGAACTACGCCGCGATCCGCACCTATGAGGAGCTCGACATCCCGATCTACGACATGGTGACCGCCGGCACTTTCGAAGGCGGCGACTTCAACGTGATCGAGGAAGGCTGCGTGCTGATCGGCTGCGGCGGCGCCCGCACCCAGGAGGAAGGCGCGCGCCAGGTCGAGAGCTGGTTCAGGAAGGAAGGCTGGGAGACGCGGCTCGCCTTCATCGACGAGTATTATGTGCACATCGACCTGATGGTGGTGCCGATCGCCCCCAAGCTGACCGCGGTCTGCCTCGCCTGCACCGAGCCCGGCATCGTCGACTGGCTGAAGGGCAAGGGCCACGAGATCATCGACGTGCCGTTCCAGGATACGATGGCCCTGGGCTGCAATTTCATGTCCCTGGGCGGCGACCGGGTGATCGCGCCCAAGGTCAGCCAGACCCTGATCAAGCAATTGAAGGCCCGCGGCTTCGACGTCGCGGCGGTCGATATGAGCGAGATCTCGAAGACCGGCGGCGGCATCCACTGCATGGCGCAGTCGCTGAAGCGCGTGCCGGCGTAGCGGCGCGCTGCCGGGTTACCGCCCCAGCACCTCCGCCAGGGCGTCGCCGAAGATCGCCGCCCAATGCGCCTGGCCGGCGGGGTCGGCCACCAGGTCCTGGCGGAACTCGACCTGGAGATGGCGCAGGCCGAGATCCATCGCATGGACCGGCACGCTGAAATCCTCCTTGGGGTCGAGATCGTAGGGCTGGTTGTCGCCGACCGGATCGGTGATCCGGCGCTGCAGCGCCTCGATCATCGGCCGCGACAGGCGCTCATCCTTGTGCCAGGAGATGGCCACCGGCCAGGGCCGCGCGACGCCCCTCATCGCGTCGGTCATGGAATGCACCGAGAGCAGCACGGGCTCGACGCCGGTCGCGATGGCGGTCTCCATCTCCACGTCGATCGCGTCGTGATAGGGGATGAACCAGCGGGAGATACGCTGGGTGCGCTGCCAGACGGTGAGGGCGCGGTTGCCGGGGATGACCGTGCCGTCGCTGACCTCGGGGATCGCGGCGGGGTCGCCGGGATCGCGGTTGCAGTCGATCACCAGACGGGAGGTGCCGCAGATCACCGCCGGCGCATGGAAGCGCCCGGCCAGGATCTCGGCGATCGCGGCAGCGCCGATGTCCCAGGCGATGTGCCGCGCGCGCTCCCCGGGCGGCAGGCCGAGATCGCCGAGATCCGGCGGCACCGTATTGCTGGCGTGATCGCAGATGACGACGAGGCCGCCGTCGTAACGCCCCCGGATGGTGCGGAACGGCGCGTGCGGCGCAACTGTGGTTTGGACCATGGAACTCCCGGGAACCGACCTGCGGCGAGCTTACAGGATTCCGCTTTGATTGAATCCTCAACTCGGCAATCATGCGGCAAGCTGACGGCGAATGGGGGACACATGGCCGCGGGTGACGTCGTCTATCTGGCCTGGACCGACTATGTCGGCATCCTGCGCTGCCGCGGCATACCCGCGCGCGAGCTGCCGAAGCGCCTGGAATACGGGCTCGGCTGGGCGGTCGCCGGACACGCGCTGACGCCGTTCGGCGACATCGCGCCCAATCCCTGGGGGCCGATGCTGGAAGTGCGGCAGACGCCGGTCAAGGAGACCGAGACGCGGATCGACATCTGGCCGGACGCGCCGGCGCTGCACTTCTTCCTCTGCGATTCGAGGATGCCCGACGGCAGCAGCTGGGAGTGCTGCACGCGCGGCTTCATGCTGAAGGCGCTCGCGGACTTCGAGCGCGAGACCGGGCTGCAGTTCATCGCCTCCTTTGAGCATGAATTCCTGTTGAGCGGCCCCGGCATCGGCGCGATGACGCCGTTCTCGGTCGGGGCGATGCGGCTGGTGGCGCCGTTCATCTACGAGGTGACCCGGGCGCTGGAAGAGGCCGAGGTCGGCCTCGAGACGGTCGAGCCGGAATACGGCAGCAACCAGTTCGAGATTTCCTGCGCACCGGGCGTCGGCGCGGCGGCGGGCGACCGCGCGCTCATCACCCGCGAGGTGATCCGCGAGGCGGCGCGGCGGCGCGGCTATCATGCGAGCTTCACGCCCAAGCCGGCGCCCGACGCGATCGGCAACGGCGCCCATGTGCATTTCAGCTTCCTCGACCGGAACGGCGCCAACGCGGCCTACGATCCGAACGGCACCGGCGCGGCCAGCGCGGTCGCGCAGGCCTTCATCGCCGGCGTCGTGAAGCACATGCCGGCGATCTGCGCGCTGGTGGCGCCGAGCCCGGTCTCCTATTACCGGCTGGGGCCGCATCACTGGAGCAGCGGCTATGCGAGCTTCGGCATCCAGAACCGCGAGGCCTCGGTCAGGATCTGCCCCTCGCCGGAACGCGACGCCGCGAAGAAGGGCCGCGCCTTCAACATGGAGTTCCGGCCGCCCGACGGGACCGCAAGCCCCTACATGGTGATCGGCGCGCTGGTGCGCGCCGGGCTGGAGGGCATCCGCGGAAAGCTGCCGCTGCCCGTCGCGGTCGATCGCGACCCCGGCGACCTCAGCGACGGCGAGCGCCGGGCGATGAACATCCTGCCGCTGCCGGAATCGCTCGGCGAGGCGCTGGACCTGATGGACCGCGATGCGGCCGTCAAAGGCTGGATGTCGCCGGTGATGTACGAGTCCTACGTCGCGGTGAAGCGCAAGGAGATCGAGATGTTCGCCGGCACCGATCCAGCCGGCATCTGCAGGCGCTATCATGACGTCTACTGACGACGTGCTGGCCGGGGCGGCCGCGGCGCCGCTGATCGATCACCATTGCCACGGCGTCTCGCCGGCGGAGCTCGACTTCGCGCAGTTCCAGGCGCTGTTCTCCGAGAGCTATCGCCCGGCGCCCCAGGGCACGACCGAATTCCAGAAGCCGCTCGGCCTCGCGATCCGGCGCTTCTGCGCGCCGGTGCTCGACCTCGAGCCCTCGTGCAAGGCCGAGGCCTATGTCGAGCGGCGCCTGGCCCTGGGCGCGGCCGAGGTCAACCGGCGGTTCCTGCGGGCGAGCGGGCTGCAATCGCTGCTGATCGATACCGGGCACCGCAGCAATGCGATCATGGATGTCGCGGCGATGGCCGAGGCCGCGGCCCGGCCGGCGCGGGAAGTGGTGCGAATCGAATCCGTGGCCGAGCAGGCGGCGCAGCAATGCGACAGCCCGGCCGCCTTCCCCGAAGCCTTCGCCGATGCGCTGACGGCGCGGGCGCAGGGCGCGGTGGGCCTGAAGACCATCGTCGCCTATCGTTGCACCTTCCGCATCGACCAGTCGGCGCCGGAGCGCGGCCAGGTCGTGGCTGCGGCCGACCGCTGGTTCCGCACGGCGGAGGCCGCGGGCCGGTGGCGGCTGGAGGACGCGACGGTGGTGCGCCATGGGTTGTGGATCGGCGCGGAGCTTTGCCGGCAGCGGAAATTCCCGATGCAGGTGCATGTCGGCTTCGGCGATCCGGACATCTACATGCATGCCTGCGATCCCACCCACTTCACCGACTTCATCGCCGCGATGGAGAAATGGGACGTGCCGGTCACCCTGCTCCACAACTACCCGTTCCAGCGCGAGGCGGCGTGGCTCTCGGAGATCTTCCAGAACGTCTATTACGACGTCGGCGTGATCCTGAACTATGCGGCGCCGATGTCCGCCGACATCCTGGGCGAGGCGCTGGAGATGGGGAAGTTCTCCAAGCTGCTCTATTCCTCGGACGCATTCGGTCTGAGCGAGCTCTATTACCTGGGCGCGCTGCTGTTCCGGCGCGGCTTGAAGAAGGTGCTGGACCGCTGGCTCGCCGAAGACTTCTGCTCGCTCGCCGACGCCGAGGAGCTGGTGCGGCTGGTCGCGACGGAGAATGCGCGGCGGATCTATCCGCTGGATTGACTCTTCCGAGTGGCAGGTACAGCGAGACCGCACATGAACGACACCCTCTCCCGCGAGATCGCGATCGTCCCGCAGCAGGCCGCGCTGCTCTTCATCGACGTGCAGAACTTCGCAGCCAAGCGAGAAGGCGCCGAGTTCAAGGAGATGTCGCCGGCCGCGTTCGAGGAGAAGTGCGGCTGGTATTTCCGGCAGCTGGAGACCCGGGTCGTCCCGAACATGCAGCGGCTGCAGGCGGCCGCGCGCAAGGCGCGGATCGAGGTCATGTACACGACGATCGAGAGCCTGACCCTCGATGGGCGCGACCGCAGCCTCGACTACAAGATCACCGGGTTCCACGTGCCCAAGGGCTCCTGGGACGGCAAGGTGATCGACGAGCTGGCGCCGCAGGGCGACGAGATCTGGCTGCCGAAGAGCTCGAGCAGCGTCTTCGTGTCGACCCATATCGACTACATACTGCGCAATCTCGGGGTGAAGCAGCTCATCCTCTCCGGCATCGTCACCGACCAATGCGTGGAGAGCGCCATCCGCGACGCCTGCGACCTCGGCTATCTCGTCACCCAAGTGACCGATGCCTGCGCCACCTATACCCAGGAGCGCCACGATTTCTCGCTCCGGGCGATCAGCGGCTACTGCCGGCAACGGACGACGGATCAGGTGCTGGCGGAGATTGGCTAGAGTCCGAGGCTCTAGCCCTTGCGCGCCGCCGTGTTGAGCGCGGCGCGGATATCGCGCTCGGCGTCGCGCAGATGGGCGCGCATCGCCTGCGCCGCGCCGCGGCCGTCGCCGGATTTCACCCGCTCGAACACCTGCTCGTGCGCCTGGATCGTCTCTTCCGGCCCGCGGCCGCGCTGGCGATGGCCGCGCATCGAGAGATGGAAGGATTCACGCAGCGGCGCGGCCATCGCCTCCAGGAGATAGGCCAGCATCCGGTTGCCGCTGGACAGCGCCAGCGCCTCGTGGAAACCGACATCGTAGTCGTGGAAGCGATCCTCGGCCGCGTTGCGGTCGGGGCCGCGCTTCATCCGGCCCGCCGCCTCCCGCATGCCGTCGAGCGCCGCCTCGATCGCGGCGATGCCGGCGCGGTTGACGCGCTTGGCCGAGAGCATGGCCGACTGCACCTCCAGCGCGTGCCGGACCTCGATCAGGTCGAACAGGCCCTTGGCATCGTGCTTCATCGCCGCCATCAGGAAGTCGCCGAAGGCCGAGCCGTCCGGCTCGCGCACCACCGCGCGCTTGCCGCGGGAAACCTCCAGCAGGCCGCGCCCAGCCAGCACCTTCACCGCCTCGCGGATGGTCAGGCGGCTGACCGCGTATTGCCGCGCCAGTTCCGCTTCGCTCGGCAGCCGGGTGCCGGGGGCGAGCTCGCCCAGGATCAGATCCATGAGGCGCGCCACCACGCGCTCCACCGCGGAAGGTTCCGAGGCGGCTGGCCGCGCGACGGAGGGCTTGGAGCGGAGGCGCTGGATAGGCTTCATTTCGGTAAACGTATCAGATACGTTTCCGACGTCAATCTTGGTGGAAAGCCCGGCGAGTCTGTTGCGGCGCACAATCCATGGCATTTGCCGATGGCATTCGTCTGACAAATGGCTGCACCGAAACGGCGCCTCCTTTACAACCTTATCTGATTCCCCTACCGTCGCGCCCAAGCCGGCTGGGAGAGCCGGTGCGTGCAACTGGGAGGTTAGAGATGACAGGAATGATCCGCCGCGCGGTCGCTACGGGCGTGGCTCTCGCGGTGACCTTGGGCTTTGCCGCCGGCAGTGCGTTTGCGCTCGACCCGCAGGCCAAATGGTGCGAGGGCGTGAAGATCGCCGCCTTCCCGGGCGGGCCGCAGGGCGGCGTCTTCGCCAACAACGTCTATAACGGCTTCCGCCAGGCCGAGCTCGATCTCGGGCCCAAGGTCTCCTACTACTTCTCGGACTGGGACCCGAACAAGATGCTGGCGCAGATCAAGCAGGCGCTGGCCACCAAGATCGACGGCATCGCCACCTACGGCTTCGGCGGCGACCCGGCGACCGATCCGCTGGTCGATCAGGCCTACGAGAAGGGCATCATCTTCACCAGCCTGAACACCTCGCTGCCCGAGGCGCAGAAGAAGTATTCGGCCCAGGGCTTCGGCTATGTCGGCGCGCCCAACTACAAGGCGGGCTACGCGCTCGGCGAAGAGGCGGCCAAGCGCGCCGGCCTGAAGAGCGGCGACAGCGCCTTCGTCTGGGGCCTCAAAGGCCAGGGCGGCGACCGCGGCCAGCGGACCGTCGGCGTGATCGACGCCTTCGAAAAGGCCGGCGCCAAGGTGGTCTATCAGGAGATCGACTCCGCGACCAACGCCGATCCCAATGCGGGGACCGCGACCTTCGTCGGCGTGATCAAGAGCAATCCGGGCATCAAGGTCGTGGTGACCGACCACGGCGGCCTGACCTCGAATGTCGGCGTCTATGCCAAGGCGGCGTCGCTCGACCCGGGCAAGGTGTTCTTCGCCGGCTTCGACATGTCGCCGAACACCTCCAAGGCGATCCAGAGCGGCTATCTCAACCTGGTGATCGACCAGCAGCCGTTCCTGCAGGGCTACATCCCGATCCTGAACATCTGCCTGACCAAGAAGTTCGGGTTCGCCGGCCTCGACATCAACACCGCGGGCGCCTTCGTCGATAAGACGAATGTCGACGCGGTGGCGCCGCTCGCGGCCAAGGAAATCCGCTGATCTAGCCGTCTCTCCCTGTGGGGTCGCGGGGCATCAGCTCCGCGGCCCCTCGTCTTTCCGGAGCGCAGGAATGCCCGATTCCACGAATACCGCGACGCCGATCATCGAGCTGCGCGACGTGTCCAAGACCTTCGGCGAGGTGCGCTCGCTCTCCAAGGTCAATTTCGCGGTCTATCCCGGCGAGATCGTCGGCCTCCTGGGCGATAACGGCGCCGGCAAGTCGACGCTGGTGAAGACCATCATGGGCTATCATCGCCCCGATGCCGGGGGCGAGATCTACTTCGACGGCAAGCTGATCCACGACTGGTCGGTGGCGCGCGCCCGGGCGCTCGGCATCGAGACCGTCTACCAGGAGCGGGCACTCGCCGAGAAGCAGCCGATCTGGCGCAACCTGTTCATGGGCCGCGAGCCGCGCAACATGTTCGGCCTGCTCGACGTCGCGCACATGAAGGCGGAGGCCGCGCGGCTGATGCGCGAGCACATGGGCTTCACTTCCGCCGCGGTCCATCCCGACAACGTGGTGATGACCATGTCCGGCGGCGAGAAGCAGGGCGTCGCCATCACCCGCGCGCTTTATTTCGACGCCAAGCTGGTGGTGCTGGACGAGCCGACCATGGGCCTGTCGCTCAGCGAGACCAAGAAGACCTTGGACTTCGTGCAGGGCATCAAGACCGCGGGACGTTCGGCGATCTTCATCGACCATAACATCTTCCACGTCTATCCGGTGGTGGACCGGCTCTACGTGCTCGACCGCGGCAAGGTGGCCGGCGTCTTCAACAAGAGCGACATCACCATGGAGCAGCTGATCGACCGGCTGTACCACGTCGCCCGCACCGGCACGATCGATTGAGGAACATGCGATGAGCAGCGAGACCGCCGCCAAGGCGCGCCCTTCCGACAACCGCATCGCCCCGCCTTCCATGCTGCGCCGCTACGGCTCGCAGCTCGGCATCATCGGCGTCGGGCTGGTGATGTGGCTGGGCTTCGTGATCGCGGCACCCGACGTCTTCACCGACAAGGACATCTACATCGCCTTCGGCGAGACCACGCCGCTCTTCGGCGTGCTGGCCCTGGCGCTGACCTTCGTCGTCATCACCGGCGAGATCGACCTCTCCTTCCCGTCGATCATGGCGCTCGGCACCGCGGCCTTCTGCCTGACCGCCGAGGCCGGATGGCCGCAGCCTTTGGCCCTGGTCGTGGGTTTCGCGACCGGCGCGGTCTGCGGCTGGATCAACGGCGCGCTGGTCGCCCGCCTTTCCATCCCGTCCCTGGTCATCACCATCGGCACGTCGTTCCTCTATCGCGGCATCGAGCTGGTGCTGATGAACGGCACCGGCGTCGCACTGACCGACGACAAATACGGCGCCATGCTGGGCATCTTCACGTTCCATGTGTTCGGCTTCCCCGGCGAGACCGTCTGGGCGATCGGCATCGCGGTCGTGCTGTGGTTCCTGCTGAACCGCACCAAGTTCGGCGCCCATGTCTTCCTGGTCGGCGACAATCCGGTCAGCGCGGATCTCATGGGCGTCAACGTGGTCAGCGTGAAGACCCGCGCCTTCATGCTGATGGGCGTGGTATCGGTCTTCGCCGGCCTCATGACATCGCTCTATGGCAACTACTTCTGGCCGACCACCGGCGACGGCGCGCTGCTCTCGACCATCGCCTCGGTCTTCCTCGGCGGCACCTCGGTCTTCGGCGGCACGGGCAGCATCGTCGGCTCGCTGGTCGCCTCCTACATCATCGGCGCGATCAACGCCGGCATCGTCTCGGCGGGCATCAACGCCTTCTATACCCAGCTCGCCTTCGGCTTCGTGATCGTGGTCTCGGTGGTGCTGCAGACCATCATCGCGCGACGGGTGCGCCGCCAGTCGATCCGCGGCCGTTGAGATGAAGATCACCGCGATCAGGACCACGGTCGTCAACGCGCGCCTCAGGAACTGGATCTTCGTCCGCGTCGAGACCGACCAGCCGGGCCTCATCGGCCTCGGCGAGGCGACGCTCGAATTCCAGACCCAGGCGGTGACCGGCGCGCTCGCCGACCTGACGCCGCTGATCCTCGGCGAGGACCCGCGCAACATCGAGCACATCTGGCAGGTGCTGTTCCGCCACCCCTTCTTCAAGCGCGGCATCGTCACCATGTCGGCGCTGTCCGGCATCGACCAGGCACTGCACGACATCAAGGCCAAGGAATACGGCGTGCCGCTCTGGCAGCTCCTCGGCGGCCTCGCGCGCAAGAAGCTGCGGATGTACGATCATCTCGGCGGCGGCGATTCCGCCGCGGTCTACAACGACGCCGCCGCCGCCTCCTTCGCCGAGCGCGCCGCCCGGAGCCGCGACGACGGGTTCAGCGCGGTCAAGATCCTGGCCGTGCCGAAATCGGCCCCGCTCGACGGCTACGCGGCCCTGAAGGAGGCCGAGACCCTGATGGCCGCCGCGCGCAAGGGCGCGGGCGACGAGATGGACATCATGGTCGATCTCCATGGCCGCACCAGCGCCGCCATGGCGATCCAGTACTGCAAGGTGCTGGAGCCCTATCGCCCGTTCTTCATCGAGGAACCCTGCCAGCCGGAGGATGTCGCCGGCATCGCCCGGGTCGCACGCGCGACGCCGGTGCCGATCGCCGCCGGCGAGCGTCTGACACACCGCTCCGAGTTCCTGCCGCTGCTGGAGCGGGACGCGATCGCGGTGGCGCAGCCGGACGTCTGCCATGCCGGCGGCCTGACCGAGACCCGCAGGATATCGGCGCTCTGCGACACGTTCGGCGTCGCCATGGCGCCGCACAACCCGCTGGGGCCGGTCGCGACCATGGTCAACATCCATCTCGGCTTCGCCACGCCGAACTTCCTGATCCAGGAGGTGATGCGCTCCGACGTGCCCTGGCGCAACGACATCATCAGCGGCGGCTCGGAGATCGTCGGCGGCTACGTGCTGCCGCCCGAGGGCAAGGGCATCGGCGTCGAGATCGACTTCAAGGAAGCCGCCAAGCACCCGTTCGAAGAGGTGAAGCCGGTGCAATGGTACCACGCCGACGGCAGCGTGGCGGATTGGTGAGCCCATGGCCGGGCGTCTGGAGAACGAGCACATCTTCGTCACCGGCGGCGCGCAGGGGATCGGCGCCGCCATCGTCGAGAAATGCCTGAACGAAGGCGCCAGGGTCTCCTTCATCGACCTCGACGCCGCCAGGGCCGAGGCGCATGTGAGATCGCTCGGCGCGGCCGATCGCCTGTTCTGGATGCGCGGCGACGTACGGGTCGCCGACGACATCGCCCGGGCCCATGCCGGGGCCAAGGCGGCGTTCGGCCCCGTCTCCGGCCTGGTCAACAATGCCGGGCGCAACTCCTATGCCGATCCGGTCAGGATGACCGAGGCGCAGTGGGACGACGTCTTCGCGGTCGATCTCAAGTCCGCCTGGCTCTGCGCCCGTGCCGTGCTCCCGGACATGCTCGCGGCCAGAAAGGGCAGCATCGTCAACATCGCCTCGATCCACGCCGACATGACCTATCCCGGCATGTTCCCCTATGCCGCGGCGAAGTCGGGCCTGGTCGGCATGACCCGCAGCCTCGCCCTGGAAGTCGGCCCGCAGCAAGTGCGGGTGAACGCGCTCAGCCCGGGCTACACCGAGACACCGCTCTTGAAGGAATGGTTCGGCATGCAGCCGGCCGAGAAGCAGCGCGAAGTGCTCGGGGTGCATGCGATGGGCCGGATGGCCAAGCCGATGGAGATCGCGAACTGCGTCGCGTTCCTGCTGTCGGAGGAAGCCAGCTTCGTCACGGGCGCGAATTGGCGCGCCGACGGCGGTCTCGGCGCGCGGTTCGCCTGAACCGGAAAAGGCCGACCAGTTTCCAGTGTCATGGAGAGCAGGAGCGACGCTAGAAGCCGATCCTACGCGATTGGATCTTCTTTAGCGCGATTTCGCGTTCCAGTAGGTCGACGAGACGCGCATCGTCGGCTGCCGCGTCGCCGCCGAGAAGGCGGCATTGCTTGATCACGGACGCGAAGTCACTAGGGGTCAACGCGGTCAGCTGCCGCAGCGCCGGCGGCGCCGGTCGCCGGAAGAAATGGCGATAGGCGCCTTCCACCTGCGGCCAAGCCAGGAAGTCGAACTTGATCTTCAACGTGAAGCGGCGCAAGGCCGCAGAGTCGACGGCCTCCAGCAGATTGCTGGTACAGACGAGCGGCAGCGGGTGGCTCTCCATCTGGACCAGGAACTCGTCGACCATGGACACTTCCCAGCTGCGGCTGTCGCCGGAGCGGGACCAGAGGAACGGCTCGGCTTCGTCGATGATCAGGAAGCGCCGGTCGTCGCGCGCTTCGGCGAAGGCATCGGCCAGGCGCTGCTCAGTCTCGCCGACCCATTTCGAGAGAAGGTCGGAGGCGCGGCGGAACAGCGGCTCCATGTCCATCGCCTCGGCCAGATGCCGCGCGAAGGCGCTCTTCCCGGTCCCGGGCGGGCCGTAGAGGAACAGCGACAGATCGCGTGGCGCAGAGAACTGGGTTGCGCGCCGCTCCAGGGCGGCAAGGTCGATGTCGGCATTCACCAGCGCCACGTTGAACCCTACCGATGCGACCGCAGCAGGCGGCGTGAACTGCTCCACCGCGCGCGCCAGGGCATCGGCAGCGAAGGTGATTTCCGCCGCATCGCCACCAGCGGCCTGGGCCGAGGCGATGGCGGTGCCGACAATGCCCGGCGCCACGCGATAGCGGCGCGCGAGCTGTACCGCCTGATCCTGCGCCAGAACCATTCCGCAGCGCTCTGCAGTCTTGGCGATCATCCGGGTCCGCGCCTTGAGCGGCAGTGGCTTCATCTCCAGCACATAGGACATGCGGCGGATATAGGCGGGATCGAAGGCGTAAATGTCGTTGCTCGCCCAGAGGATCGGTACCCGGTTCTGCTCCAGCAGACGATTCATGAAGACTTTGGAGCCGACATGGCGCCCGCGCCGTGCATAGGTGGCGCGGACGGTGTCGTCGCTGCGCAGCAGGTCCTGCATCTCGTCGAACAGCAACAGCGTGTGACCGCGATGCTCCGCCAGGCGATCGGCCAGCATGAGCGCGTCGAGCCGTTCGCTGCGGTCGGGCTCGCCGCCCCAATCGTCCACCTCGCCGACGCCGAAGAGGTCGGCGCCCAGCGCCGCCGCGACGGTCTTGCAGAACTCGGTCTTGCCGGTACCGGGAATGCCGTGCAGCAGGATATTCACGCCCGTCCGGCCGCTCTCCAGCGCTTGGCCGAGCAGGCGCTTCACGAACTGCAGCTCGGCGGCGATGTGGCCGAAGTCTTCGGCGTCCAGGATCGGCGCCAAGAAGCGGCCGATCAGGTGGCGCTCGATATCCGGCAGGCCCAGATTGGGCGGCATCAGCGCTTGGGCGATGCGGGGCGGCACGAAACAAGCGAGCTCGTCGCCGCCATTGGCGGCGAGCTTCACCAGCTGCAAGGTCCCGAGCGGACCGGTGCAGACCGCGTTCCAGACGGTGGTAGGGTCGCTGCCGATCCCGGCGGCGATCAGCCCCAGCGTATCCACGCAGCGGGTGGAAAGGATGAGCGTGCACAGCCATTCGAAGGACTTGTCGCGCTCCGCCTCGATGACGAAGCGGAATACGTCGGCAGCCTCCCGGTCAAGGCCGAGCGCCCCTGCAAGCGCGGCGATGTTCGCCGAGACCGGGTCGCCGGTCACCGCTGCACCCTGCATGGCGGCGAGAGCGTCCGACACCGCCGCCCACTGCACCGGCAGCAACGTGGTGCTTTCCGGAAGGCGGATGCGCTGACCGGCAGAAGGTGCGGGGAGGCGCAGCGCGGCCTCGAGATCGAAGCCGAGCTGGTCGCGGTTCTGGCGCAGCCATTCAACAAGCTTCTGACCCGGCTTGCTGTCGGGCGCAAAGCTCCGCATCAGGCCACGCAAGTAGGCGGCGGTTGCCGCCTTCGACGAAATCGTCATGGCAGTCGCTTTCTCGCATTGCACAAGCATTCGTGCACGCGCAGGTCGAGCGCGCGCCGTCAAATGCGTTCTGTCGTCTGTAGCCGGCGGCTCGGGACCGCCGGCCCACCGCTAGCGCAATGGGAGAGCGATCGGGAACCGAGCCGGCAATCTTGGGAATTGCATGTCCAACTCCTTGCCGTACTCATTCGCCGCGAGATTTTGCGGCGAAGGGGCGCGTTACTAGCAGAAGTCGCGAGACGAATCAAGCCGGCGCGCGGACTCACCCGCCGGCGCGGCGCTGGAAGTCGCGGCGGTAGTCGCCGGGGGTCATGCCGAAGGCCTTCTTGAACGCCTTGTTGAGATAGGCCTGGCTGCCGAAGCCGGCGATGATCGCGATCTCGCCGATCGAGGGCGCGTTGCTGCGCGAGAGCTCGAGCAGATGGCGGCAACGCGCAAGCCGGCGGTCGCGCGCGAAGGCGTTGAAGGTCGAGCCGTCCTCGCTGAAGAGCTGGCTGACGTAGCGCGGCGTCACCCGGAACCGCTCGGCCAGCATGCCGATGCTGAGCTCCGGCTCTTGCAGCCGCTCCTCGACGTACTCCTTCATGCGGTGCAGCAGCGCGCGCTTGTAGGCGGAGCCGACCGTGCTCTGGCCGAGCTTGCGGCCGACCACCATCGCCAGCATGTCGAGCGCGTGGTTCTTCAGGCGGAAGAGGTCCGGCTGCTCGATCTCCGGCGCGAGGGCGAAGAGATGTTCCATGTAGCCGAGGGCAAAGCGGCAGAGTGCGGCATCGTCCGCGAGCTGGACGGCGGCAACGCCGTCGATCCCGCCGATCCGCTGGGTCAGCGCGTCGCGCGGCAGGCTGAGCGCCAGGATCGTGGCTTCGCGGGCGACGGAGAACTCGCAGGGCAGGCGCGAGTCGATCAGCGCCATGCCGCCGGGGCCGACCGCGATCCGGCGATCCTCCTGCGCGAGCTCGACCTCGCCGCCTTGACCGATGATGAAGAGGCAGCGCTCGGCGCCGCCCCGATCCTTGGCCCGCGCCGCATGCCGCCCGGCCTGGGCGGTGGTCCGGAGCTGGACGAGGTTGACGTCGTCCAGGGCCACCGCGGCCAGCGATGCGGCAAGGTCGGCGCTGCGGTCGGGATCAAGGTCGAGCGGCAAGTAGAGCCCGGTGACCGCCTCCCGCCAGTATGCCTGACGGCGCGCGGCGGGCACATCGTCTGTCGAGATGCGCAGAACCCGTTCCGACTCCTTTGGCGCAGATGACACGGGTTGCTCGTCCAATAATCTCGTAGCAATCGCAATGAGCTAGGCTGCCATGTATACGATTGTATGTAGCGTCTCGATACCGACCTTCGGCCGCCGCCGTCTGGCGCCATAAACTTAAATGTCTATCAAGTGTCTCATATAACGAGACGTTGTCGACGTGCCCCCTTCTCTGCTGCCGCTCGGAATGGGGCGGCAGCCGGGCCGAAGCCCGGCTGCCGTGGAGAAGCCGCCTGACGCTCAGGCGACCTGGATCTGGATCTCAGGCGGTCCTGGCCTCAGGCGACCTTGATCGCGGAGAGGAACTTCTCGACCTCGGCCCGCATCTGCTCGGCCTGCTTCGAGAGATCGCCGGAAGCCCCGAGGAGCTGGGTCGCCGCGGCGCCGGTATGCTGCGACGCCTCGGTGACGCTGACGATGTTGGTGGAGACGTCCTGGGTGCCCTGGGCCGCCTGCTGCACGTTGCGGGCGATCTCCTGGGTCGCCGCACCCTGCTCCTGGACCGCCGCGGCGACCGCCGTGGTGATCTCGTTGATGCGGGCGATGATGCCGGAGATGTCGCCGATCGCCTTCACGGTCTCTCCGGTCGCCTGCTGGATACTGCCGATCTGGGCACTGATCTCCTCGGTCGCCTTGGCCGTCTGGTTGGCCAGGCTCTTCACCTCGGAGGCCACGACGGCGAAGCCCTTGCCCGCTTCGCCGGCGCGCGCGGCCTCGATCGTCGCGTTGAGCGCCAGCAGGTTGGTCTGGCTGGCGATCTCGTTGATCAGGTTGACGACGGCGCCGATGCGCTGCGCCGCCTCGGAGAGGGCGCGCACCAACTCCCCGGAACGGCCGGCCTGCGACACGGCGTCGCCGGCGATCTTGGTCGATTCGGACATCTGCCGGCCGATCTCCTCGACCGAGGCGGAGAGCTCCTCGGCCGCCGAGGCGACGGTCTGCACGTTGGACGAGGCCTGCTCGGAGGCGGCGGCCACCGCCGTCGCCTGGCGCGAGGTCTCTTCGGCCGTGGCGGACATCGACTGCGCCGTCGATTGCATCTCGGTCGCGGCCGAGGAAACGGTCTTCACCACCGCGGTCGCTTCGCGGTCGAAGCTCTCGGTCAGGGCCTGGATGGTCTGCGCCCGCTTGACCCGCACGGCCTGTTCCTCGGCCTCGCGCTCCTGCATCTGGCGGTTCTTGATCAGGTTCTCCTTGAAGACCTGCATGGTGTCGGCGATGGCGCCAACCTCGTCCTTGCGGCCGACGCCGTAGATCTCGGCCTCGGTATTGCCCTGCGAAAGCAAGGTAAGGCTGCTGACCGCGGCGCCGATCGGCTTGGCGATCGCCAGCGAGGCGAGCAGGTAACCGACAACGGCGCCGCCGATGACGCCGCCCAGAGCCACGGCGATCAGGATGTACTGCACCTGCTCACCCGTCTCCGCCGCATCCTTTGCCGCAGCGTCGGACTTGTCGGACTGGAACTGGTTGTAGGCCTTGATCTCGGTGAACGCCGCCTCCGACGCCTCGCGGCTCTGCAGGGCGGTCGCCGCCAGCTTCTGCTGGCTGTCGTCCATGGCGACCTGGGAGCCGATGTCCTTCACCAGCGCCATGGTCGCTTCCAGGCGCGGCAGATAGTCGGTCACTTTGGCCTCGATCACGTCGAGCTTCTTCGCCTCCGCCTCGTCGGCGCCGACGCGCGCCTCCTTCAGCCGGTCGAGCAGCTGATTCTTGTTGTCCTCGATAATCGGGAAGACCTTGGCCTGGCTCTCCGGGCTGGGATCGGAAGCGAGGCGGAATTCCGAGCGCGAGAGAACGAGGAGGTTCTGGTTGATGCGGGCCCCGAGCAGCGCGCTCTTGCCGTCTTCGGCGACGTTGCGGGTCGTCGAGATCGCGTCGCGCAGGCTGAACAGGCCGGTGCCGGCGACGACGACGATGACCAGCGACATGACTCCCACCAGCAGCAGGAGCTTGTAGAGTATTTTCCAGTTCGAAAGCTTAAACACAGGTGATCTCCTTCGGTTGTCGATTGCGCCCCGCTCGTATCCCTGGGGCAAAGCTCCGCCGTGGCTGCACGGGGCAGCTCGGGTCGTCCGGACGGTGTTGGTCAGGCGCTGGCTAGAAAGCGCAGCCGGTTAGGGCGGCCCGTTCGGGCTCCGCGCCGCGTCGTGCCGGCCGGCCGCGATCGCGGTCACCAGCGAGGTGAGCGGCGCGGTCAGCTCCCGCATCATCAGCATTGCCTCGTAGAGGCACTCGTGCGAATACGGGTTGGCCGAGAGGTGGCTCTCGATCGCGCTCAGTCGATCGACCAGGACGCGCGGCGCGCTCTCGCCGAGTCCGCGGGACAGACGCTCGATCTCCGATCGCGCGTGACCGACGATGTCGGCCAGCGCCGACCATCTCTCGACCTGGATCGACTCGCGGCGCGAAGCCATACGGTCGTGCATCTGATCTCGCTCCCCCAAGGTCCGCACACGACGCGCGAACCACGCGAGCCAAACTCTGCGACAAAACTGAACGAACTCTTAGTTTCCTGACACGCAGGAAATTCCGACAAAACGTTGTTCTCGAAAGTACAAAGCACGCGATGCGTGTAGGACGCAGAGTCTACAACCTGAGAATTATTTCTGAGTCGCAGAGGCTTGCGCGCCTATCGCGCGGCACGCGCAGCGGGCTTCAGCCGCCGACCATGCGCGGCAGCAGCACGACTTCGCTCTCGGGCTTGAGGGTCTCGAGCCAGCCGTCGCGGAAGATCACGCCGTCGATCGAGACCGAGACGCCGCGTTGGATCTGCGGCTTCAATCCGGGATAGGTCTCAGCGAGCCGATCGAGCAGCTCGCGCACGGTCCTGGCCTCGATCTGGAGATTCGCCTTGCCCCCGGTATGCGAGCGCAGCGAACTCCAGATCAGGACATTGGCCACGGCCCTCTTACTCGGCGGCCTTCTTCATGCCGCCCAGACTCTCCAGCGCCTTCAGCAGTTTCGGCGGGGAGATCGGCGTCTCCGTCATGCGAACGCCGACCGCGGCCGAGACCGAGTTGGCGACGGCGGCGAGCGGCGGGACGATCGAGGTCTCGCCGACGCCGCGGACCCCGTAGGGATGCCCCGGGTTCGGGATCTCGAGGATCACCGTGTCGATCATCGGCAGGTCCGAGCAGACCGGGATGCGGTAGTCGAGGAAGCCCGCATTCTGCAGCCGCCCGTCCTTGCCGTAGATGTACTCCTCGTTCAAGGCCCAGCCGATGCCCTGGACGGCGCCGCCCTGGAACTGACCCTCGACGTAGGAGGGATGGATGGCCTTGCCGGCGTCCTGCAGCACGGTGTAGCGCAGGATCTTGGTGAAGCCGGTCTCCGGGTCCACCTCGCTGTCGCAGATATGGGTCGCGAAGGAGACGCCGGCGCCGTCCGCGCTGTACTCGTGGTGGCCGGCGATCGGGCCGCCGGTCGAGGGCGCCTGGGCCGCGATCTCCTTCAGGGACATCGGCTCGAAATTGCCGGCATTGGCGCCGGCCGGCCTGGCATGGCCGTTCTCCCAGACGACGGCGTCTTCCGGGATGCCCCAGATCTGCGCGGCGCGGGCGCAGAGCTTCTTGATCGCGTCGCGCGCGGCCAGGATGCAGGCCATGCCGGTAGCGAAGGTGGTGCGGCTGCCATCGGTCACGTCGTTGTACCCGAGCGAGCCGGTGTCGGCGACGACCGAGCGCACCTTGTCATAGGGGATGCCGAGCTCCTCCGCCGCCATCAGGCACATGGAGGCGCGCGAGCCGCCGATATCCGGCGAGCCGGTCACCAGGCCCACCGTGCCGTCGACGCCGACGTTCAGCGTCACGCAGGACTGGCCGCCGAAATTGAACCAGAAGCCGCAGGCCATGCCGCGTCCCTGGTTCTTGCCGAGCGGCGCCCGGAAATGCGGATGCTCGCGGGCCTTCTGCAGGGTCGCCAGCAGCCCGATCGGGCCGTAGACGGGCCCGTAGGACGAATGGGTGCCCTCGCGCGCCGCGTTCTTGATGCGGAAGTCGATGGGCTCCATGCCGACCTTGTGCGCCATCTCCTCGATGACGCTCTCCACCGCGAAATTGGCCATCGGCGCGCCGGGGGCGCGATACGCCGCCTGCTTCGGCCGGTTGGCCACGACGTCGTAGCCGACCGCCCGCACGTTCTCGAGGTCGTACTGGGCGAAGGCGGTCATGGCGCCGAACTCCACCGGCGAGCCGGGGAAGGCGCCGCCCTGGTAGCGCAGGGTGGCGTCGCCGGCGACGATGCGGCCGTCCTTGGTGCAGCCGATCTTCACGTCGATCGAGGAGGACGAGGTCGGGCCGGTGGCCTTGAACACCTCCTCGCGGCTCATCACCACCTTGACCGGGCGGTTGGCCTTGCGCGAGAGCGCCAGCGCCACCGGCTCGATGAACACCGTGGTCTTGCCGCCGAAGCCGCCGCCGATCTCCGAGGCGGTGACGCGCAGCTTGGTGATGTCCATGCCGAGCAGGCGCGCGCAGGTGTCGCGCACCATGAAATGGCCCTGGGTGCAGACCCAGAGCTCGCCCTGGCCGTCCGGGCCCACGTTCGCCAGGCAGGCATGGGGCTCGATATAGCCCTGGTGCGTCGCCTCGGTCCTGAAGTGGCGCTCGATGACGATGTCGGCGCGCTTGAAGCCGGCGTCGACGTCGCCGTGGCCGAACTCATAGCGGCGCACGACGTTGGACGCCTTCTTCGGCTTGGGCTCGACGCCGTCGGTGAAGATCTTGGAATGCAGCACCGGCGCGTTCGGCTTCATCGCCTCATCGACGTCGGTAACGTGCGGCAGCACCTCGTAATCGACCTTGATCAGCTTCAGCGCCTGCTTGGCGATCGCGGCGCTGGTCGCGGCGACGGCGGCCACCGCATGGCCCTCATAGAGCGCCTTCTCGCGCGCCATGACGTTGTAGAGCACGTCGTAGAGCGCGGCGTCGCCGTCGGTCTTGTCCGGGAAGTCGTCCTTCGTCACGACCGCCTTCACGCCGGCGAGCTTCATCGCCTTGGAATAGTCGATGCTCTTGATCCTGGCATGGGCATGGGGCGAACGCAGGACGCGTCCGATCAGCATGCCGGGCGCCACCGCATCGGCGCCGAACCTGGCGCGGCCGGTCACCTTGTCGATGCCGTCCGGGCGGATCGGCCGGGTGCCGATGACTTTGAACTTGCGGGTCTGGGATTCGGTGTTGTCGAGCGGCATGTTCAGGCCCTCCGCATTTCGGCGGCCGCATCCATCACGGCGCGCACGATCTTGTCATAGCCGGTGCACCGACAGAGATTGCCGGCCAGCGCGAAACGCACTTCGGTCTCGGTCGGTTTCGGGTTGTGGTCGAGTAGCGACTTGGCGGCGACCAGGAAGCCCGGGGTGCAGACGCCGCATTGCAGCGCGGCGTGCTCCAGGAACTTCTTCTGCAGGGGATGCAGCTTCTCGCCGTTGGCCATGCCCTCGATGGTGCCGATGTTCAGGCCCTCGACCTCGGCGCCCAGCACGAGGCAGGAGCAGGTCAGGCGCCCGTCGATGGTGACGCTGCAGGCGCCGCAATCGCCGGTGCTGCAGCCTTCCTTGGCGCCGGTCATGCCGAGGCGGTTCCTCAGCACGTCCAGCAGGGTCTCGTCCGGCTCGCAGACGAACTCGACCGGATCGCCGTTGATCTTGGCGTTGACGGTGACGGCAGACATTCACTTGCTCCCTTTCGCGCGATCGAGCGCGATCCTGGCGGCGCGCTTGGCAAGCACGCCGGCCACTTTGATGCGGTAGTCCTTGGTGCCGCGCTTGTCGTCGATCGGCTTGCAGGCGGCCGAGCAGGCGGCGGCCAGCGCGTCCATCGCCCTGGCGTCGAGCTTGGTGCCGATGATCGCCTTGGCGGCCTCGGGCACCAGCAGGACGGTCGGCGCGACCGCGCCGAGCGCCACGCGGGCATCCTTCACGACACCCTTGGCGTCGAGCGTCAGGCTGACGCCGACGCCCACGACCGCGATATCCATCTCGGTGCGGGGGATGAAGCGCAGATAGGCGTCGCCGGACCTGGCAGGACGGGCCGGGAGCAGCAGGCTCTCGATGATCTCGCCCTTCTTCAGCGAGGTCTTGCCCGGCCCGACGGGCACCTGCTCCACCGGGATGGTGCGCCTGCCCTTGGGACCGACGATCACGGCCTTGGCGCCGGCGGCGACCAGGGCCGGGACGCTGTCCGCCGCCGGCGAGGCGTTGCAGAGGTTGCCGGTCATGGTGCAGCGGCCCTGGACCTGCTTGGAGCCGATCAGGTTCGCCGCCTCGACCACGCCGGGCCAGGCCTTCTTCAGCGCGGCATTCTCGCCGAGCTCGGCGCCGGTCACCGCCGCGCCGATCTTCCAGCCGGTGGCGCCCTTGGCGATGGTCCGGGTCACGGCCACCCGCTTGATATCGACGATCAGGTCGGGCTCGACGAACCCGGTCCTCAGGCGCACCAGCAGGTCGGTGCCGCCGGCCAGCACGTAGGCTGAGCCCTTCTCCTTTGCCAGCAGCTGCGACGCCGCCTGCAATGTATTCGGCCGTTCATAACGCATTGATATTGTGCCCTCCCTTGGCTAACGCGATGTAAACCGGCCGGTCGCCCGAACACAAGGGCCCTACCTATTGTGGCTAGGTTCCGGCTTTGCCCATTCGCGGTGGTTCTGTGGAAGCGGTGGAAAACTCGAGGCAACCGGGGCTTTAATGCCTGGTTGTTTTCGGGTCGCAGGCGGCAACATCCGATTATGCCACAGAAGAATCTCAAGAAATATCGCGAGATGCGCGATTTCTCGAGGACCGAGGAGCCGAGCGGATCGGGTGGCCGCGCGGTGGCGAAATCGGCGCGCCGGCGCTTCGTGGTGCAGAAGCATGACGCGACTCGGCTGCATTACGATTTCCGCCTGGAGCTGGACGGCACGTTCAAGTCCTGGGCGGTGACCAAGGGCCCCTCCAACGACCCCGCCGACAAGCGCCTCGCCGTCGAGGTGGAGGACCATCCGCTGGAATACGGCGATTTCGAGGGCACTATCCCCAGGGGCGAGTATGGCGGCGGCACGGTCCAGCTCTGGGACCGCGGCTATTGGGAGCCGGAAGGCGACCTTTCGCCCGAGGAGGCGCTGAAGAAGGGCGACTTCAAGTTCACCCTGGACGGCGAGCGCCTGCATGGGAGCTGGGTGCTGGTGCGGATGAAGTGGAACCGCGACCGCGACAGGAACAGCAAGCGCACCAACTGGCTGCTGATCAAGCATCGCGACAAGTACGCCCATGAGGGCGGCGCCGGGCACCTGCTCGAGGTCGACAAGTCGGTCGCGTCGGGGCGGACGATGCAGGCGATCGCCGAGGGCAAGGGCAAGGGGCCGAAACCCTTCATGCTGCGCAGCGCCAAGGCGCTGCGGATCCCGGCGGCGGCCGTCTGGGACACGTCGGGGCGCGGCGACAAGACGGTGAAGCCGCTGCGGGATGCTGCACGGCCCGCGCGCGGGAAGAGCGCGATGCCGGACTTCATCGAGCCGCAACTAACGCATCTGGTGGACCGCCCGCCCGACGGCGGGAACTGGGTGCACGAGGTGAAGTTCGACGGCTATCGCATGCAGCTCCGCGTGGCGGGCGGCGAGGCGCAGCTTCGCACCCGCAAGGGGCTGGACTGGACGGCGAAGTTCCCGGAGATCGCCGAGGTCGCGACCCGCCTGCCCGACGGCATCTATGACGGCGAGATCTGTGCGGTGGACAGGCACGGCGCGCCGGATTTCTCCGCGCTGCAGGCGGCGCTCTCCGACGGCGATACGGAGAAGCTGATCTTCTTCGCCTTCGACCTGATGATGATCGCGGACGAGGATATCCGGGAGGAACCGCTGCTCGGCCGGAAGATGCGCCTGAAGAGCGCCATCGAGACGCTGAAGAAGAGCGACCGCCAGACCATCCGCTATGTCGACCACCTGACGACCGGCGGCGACGCCCTGCTGGAATCCGCGGGCAGGATGGGCCTCGAAGGCATCGTCTCGAAGCAGGCGGACGCGCCCTATCGCGCCGGCCGCGGCCATGGCTGGGTGAAATCGAAGGTCCGGGCGGGGCAGGAGGTGGTGATCGGCGCCTGGTGGGGCGACGCCACCCACCTGCGCTCGCTGCTGGTCGGCGTGCGCAAGGGCACGAAGCTGGTCTATGCGGGCAAGGTCGGGACCGGCTACAGCGCCGAGAAAGCGAAGCGCGTGCTGCCGCACCTGAAGAAGCTGAAGACAGACGCGAGCCCGTTCATCGGCCCGAACGCGCCGCGCGGGGGCGCCGGGATCCATTGGGTCAAGCCCGAGCTGGTCGCCGAGGTCGAGTTCGCCGGCTGGACGCCCGACGGGATGGTGCGCCAGGCGGCGTTCAAGGATCTCCGGCTCGACAAGCCCGCCGCAGAGGTCAAGGCCGAGAAACCCGCCGATCCCGAAGAGGTCGCGATGCCCGCAGCCAAGACGAAGACGCGCGCCGCCGGGAAGTCCACGGGAAAGGCGGAGGTCCTCGGCATCGCGATCAGCAACCCCGACAAGGCGATGTGGCCGGATGCCGGCGACGGCGAGCCGGTCACCAAGCTCGACCTCGCGCGCTACTACGAAGAGGTCGGCGACTGGATGCTGCCGCACATCAAGGGCATCCCCTGCTCCATCGTGCGGGCGCCCGACGGATTCGACCGGGAGAAGTTCTTCCAGCGCCATTCCATGCCGGGCATGTCGAAGGCGCTGGATGAGATCAAGGTCTCCGGCGACCGCAAGCCCTACCTGGTCATCAACTCGGTCGAGGGGCTGATCGCCGCCGCACAGGTGGCCGGGCTGGAGCTCCATCCCTGGAACTGCCTGCCCGGCCAGCCGGACGTGCCCGGCCGCCTGGTCTTCGATCTCGACCCCGCGCCGGATGTGGAGTTCGCCGAGGTGATCGCGGCGGCCAAGGTGATGAAGGAATGGCTGGAAGTGCTCGGCCTCGTCGCCTTCTGCAAGACCACCGGCGGCAAGGGCCTGCACGTGGTGACGCCGCTCGCCCCAGGGTCGACCGGGGACAAGGACAAGCTGGCCTGGCCGGCGGCGAAGGATTTCGCCCGCGAGGTCTGCGAGCGGATCGCGGCGGATGCGCCGGACCGGTTCCTGGTCAACATGTCCAAGGCCAAGCGCACGGGAAAGATCTTCCTCGACTACCTGCGCAACGACCGCATGTCGACCGCGGTCGGGCCGCTCTCGCCGCGGGCGCGCGCCGGCGCGACCGTGTCGATGCCCCTCACCTGGGCGCAGGTGAAGACCGGGCTCGATCCCAGGAAGTTCACCATCCGCACGGCGGCGCCGCTGTTAAGGAAATCGAAAGCCTGGGCGGACTACGCGAAGAGCGCCAAGCCGCTGCAGCCCGCCATCAAACGTCTGAACGGCAGTCCATCGCAATGAGGGGAATCTAGATCATGGCTCTCAGACCAATCTGGAGGGGGCATCTGCGCCTGGCGCTGGTGAGCTGCCCGGTGCGCCTGACGCCCGCCACCACGACCAGCTCGAACATCCGCTTCCACAAGCTCAACCGGAAGACCGGCAACCGGCTGAAGCAGCAGATGATCGATTCCGAGAGCGGCAAGACGGTCGAGCGCGACGAGACCATCATGGGCTACGAGTTCGAGAAGGGGAAATACGTCAAGGTCGAGCCCGAGGAAATCGACGCCCTGAAGATCGAGAGCTCGGAGATCATCACCATCGAGCGCATCGTGAAGGCGGCGGACGTCGACCTGCTGTTCCAGGAGACCCCCTACATCATGGAGCCGGACGACAAGAACGGGCTCGACATCTTCGCCACCATCCGCGAGGCGCTCAAAGCCAAGGACGTGGTCGGGATCGGGCGCCTGGTGCTCGCGCGCCGCGAGCATCCGGTGATGATCCAGCCGCGCGGCAAGGGCATCATGCTGACCACCTTGCACGATCCCGACGAGGTGCGGCTGCCCGAGGAGATCTTCGACGACATCAAGGACGTAAAGGTCGACAAGCAGAACCTCGCCATGGCCGAGACCCTGATCGAGCGCATGGAGGGCGAGTTCGACCTCTCGCTGTTCGAGGACCGCTACCAGGCGGCGCTCAAGGACCTGGTCGAGGCCAAGATGAAGGGCAAGAAGATCACCGCCGCGCCCGAGGTCCAGCGGCCGTCCAACGTGGTCAACCTGTTCGAGGCGCTGAAGGCCAGCGTCGCGGCGGAGAACGGCGGCGGCACCAAGGCGAAGAAGCCGGCCACGAAAGCGGCGAAGAAGGCCGCCGCCAAGCACGCGCCGCAAAGGAAGCGCGCCTAG
>DASZSL010000107.1:0-38371 GCA_035548715.1 Dongiaceae bacterium | reverse complement strand
GGTCGGCGCTGCCGAGCCCGGCGAGCACGTCGTTGCCGCCCGCGCCGTGGATGATGTCGCTGCTGGCATCCTTGCCGTCGAGCAGGTCGGCGGCCGGGGAGAGGAAGGTGACGGTGCTGGTGTGCTGGACCGTCGCCAGGACCGGCGCGCTGAAGATGTCGATGCTCTCGGTCACCGTGCTTTGCCCGGCGAACATGAAGTTGCCCTGGCCCACGATGTTCTCGAGCTGGTCGATCGTCGTATTGGTGAGCGTCACCTGGGTGGCGGCGTCGCCGTCGAACGTGATCACCACGTTCGACCCCGATTGCGTCAGCTGCAGGTTGGCCGCCGTCATGCCGGCCGCCGTGAACTTCAGCGTATCCAGCTCGCCTGGCTGCGACGCCGCCGCGCCGGTGCCGAACGCCCCGAAACTGTCGACGGTCAGATTGTCGCCCGCCGCAACCGAGATGACCTTGTTGCCGCCCGCACCGGAAATGTTGCTCATGATCTCCACGCCATGCTGGATCGAACCGCGGGGTTTCGACAGCGCGCGATTCCTACCTGCCCGGTGCGGAGGCTAGGAATCCCCGCAGATAACCGCAAGTAGAAAAATAAATTTTACCATAAATGTCATGCGTCTGGGCCGGAGCCGCCTCGAATCCTAGCCGATGCGCCGAGGACTTGATCTGAAGCCGTCAGGGACATGACATGGTGAATCGGAACTTCCGCCCGCGCCGATCGGCACAGGATGCATGCGACAATCCGCGTTCCCGCCCCGTTGCGTAGCTATCGGCGGCGTGCATCGGCATTCATAGGGAGCCGGTGAAGAAAATCGGCGCCCCGCGCCGGCGTCCGGGCCGAATGGCCGGCGGCACCCGCAATTCCGCCACATTCCCGCGCCTATTGGCGATCGGCACCGCAAATGGGCGCGTCGATCCCGGCTCGACAGCGCGCGGCTTGGCTTTTACAAATCGAACCTGCGGTTGAACCCGCCGCCCCGAGCCCGTCCTGTAGAATCGCCCAGCCGCCGACCAATGTCCGAGACCACGAACGCCGCGACGCCGCAGCTCGAGTTCATGCCGTCCCGGCAGTTTCCGGAATGGCTGGCGGAAAACCGGCTTTCCCTGTGCTTCTCCACCTACCAGGCCGGCAAGCTGTTCTTCATCGGCCTCCAGCCCAACGGGCGGCTCTCGATCTTCGAGCGCACCTTCAACCGGTCGATGGGCCTGTGGAGCAACGGCCAGACCCTCTGGATGACGACGCTCTACCAGCTCTGGCGTTTCGAGAACGCGCTGGCGCCGGGCGAGAGCCACCAGGGCTACGACCGGCTCTACGTTCCGCAGCTTGCCTACACGACCGGCGACATCGACGCGCATGATGTGGGCGTCGATGAGGCGGGACGGCCGCTCTTCGTCAACACCCTCTTCTCCTGCCTCGCCTATCCCAGCGAGGCCAGGAGCTTCCGCCCGGTCTGGCAGCCCGCCTTCGTCAGCCGCCTGGTGCCGGAGGATCGCTGCCACATGAACGGCCTCGCCATGGAGAGCGGCCTGCCGCGCTACGTGACCGCCGTCGGCGAGACCGACGTCGCCGATGGCTGGCGCGAGAAAAGGGTCGGCGGCGGCGTGGTGATCGACGTCGCCGAGGATGAGATCGTGCTGCGCGGCCTCTCGATGCCGCATTCGCCGCGCGTCCATGACGGCCGGCTTTGGCTGCTGGATTCCGGCAGCGGGAACTTCGGCTATGCGGATCTTGCCGCCGGCAGGTTCGAGCCGGTCGCCTTCTGCCCCGGCTATCTGCGGGGCCTCTGGTTCCACGGCCAGTTCGCGATCGTCGGCCTCTCCCAGCCGCGGGAGAACAAGACCTTCGCCGGCCTGCCGCTGGACGAGGCGCTGGCCAGGCGCGGCGCCGGCTCGCAATGCGCGCTGATGGTGATCGACCTCAGGACCGGCGCCACCGTGCACTGGCTCAAGATCGAGGGCATCGTCCACGAGCTCTACGACGTGGTGGCGCTGCCGGGCGTCCTGCGCCCGATGGCCCTGGGCCTGAAGACCGACGAGATCCGCCGCCTGCTGACGATCGAAGAGTAGGGGGCCTGATCCTCCCCGCGGCCGCCGTCAGGGCATCAGCTGCCCGCCGTTCACCTCGATGATCTGGCCGGTGATGAAGCCGGCCAGGCGGTGCGAGGCCAGGAAGAGATAGGCGCCGACGCAATCCTCCGCGGTGCCGACCCGCTTCATCGGAATGACATTGGCCATCGACTGCACGCGTTCCGGCGTCGAATAGCGGCGGTGGAAATCGGTATGGATGAATCCCGGCGAGACCGCGTTCACCCGGATCCCGGTCTCGACGATCTCGGTCGCCAGCGCCCGGGTGAAGGTCGACACGAACCCCTTGGCCGCCGCATAGATGCCGGCGCCCGCCGCGCCGCCGGTCCGGGCCGCGATCGAGGTCGTGCTGACGATGCAGCCATGCTCGGCCTTCAGCAGATGGGGCAGCGCGGTGCGCGAGGCGGTCGCCACCGAGCGCGCGTTGAGGTCCAGCACCGCCGCCAGGTGCTCGTCGGAGAGATCGGGGAGCTTCACCCGCCCCATCATGGTGCCGGCATTGTTGACCAGGATGTCGATCCCGCCCAGCGCCTTCGCCGCCTCATCGACCGAGCGCGCGACCGCCTTCTGGTCCTGGTAGTCGGCGATGGTCACGACCGGCGCGGCACCCAGCCCGGCGATCGCCGCGGCGGTCTCGTCCAGCGCCCCGCTCTTCTTCGTGCCGTGCAGCGCCACCCTGGCGCCGAGCGTGGCGAAGGCCAGCGCGACGGCGGCGCCGATGCCGCGGCTGCTGCCGCTGACCAGGACGCGGCGCCCGGCGAACTCCTCGCCCAGCAGGCCCTTGGTGATCGTCGTCGTGGGGGTCGGGGATTCTGCGCTCATTTCCTGTCCTGACTTGAACCGTGCCGGATGCGGCGGACCGCATCCTGCCATCCGGCGTAGCGCCGGTCACGCTCGGCTGCGGTCATCCTCGGCATGAAGCGCCGGTCCGGCTTCCAGGCCTGCTCGATCGCCGCCACGTCGGGGATCATGCCGGCGCCCAGCGCCGCGCAGAACGCGGCACCGAGGGCCGTCGTCTCCGTCACATGCGGCCGTTCGACGGGAAGCTGCAGGATGTCGGCCAGGAATTGCAGCACCCAGTCGTTGCGCGCCATGCCGCCATCGACCCTGAGCGCCGTCGGCCGCGTGCCGCCATCGGCGCTCATCGCCGCCATCAGGTCCTGGGTCTGGTAGCAGACCGCCTCCAGCGCCGAGCGCACGACCTCGGCGATCCCGGTGTCGCGGGTCAGGCCGAGGATCGCGCCGCGCGCCTCGGGATCCCAATAGGGCGCGCCCAGGCCGGTGAAGGCCGGCACCAGGTAGACGTTGCTCGAATTCGACGCCGCCTGCGCGAGGGAATCGGTGTCGCCCGCCTCGTGGAACAGCTTCAGGCCGTCGCGCAGCCACTGCACCGCGGCGCCCGCGACGAAGATGCTGCCCTCGACCGCATAGGCGAAGCGATCGCCGAGCTCATAGGCGATGGTGGTGAGCAGCCGGTTCTGCGACGGCTTCGCCTCGCTGCCGGTGTTGAGCAGGGCGAAGCAGCCGGTGCCGTAGGTGCTCTTGATCATGCCTGGCTTCAGGCACGCCTGGCCGATGACCGCCGCCTGCTGGTCCCCCGCCATGCCGGCGATCGGGAGCGCCAGGCCGATTCCGTCCCTCAGGCTGGTGCCGAACGTGCCGGCATTGGGCTTCACCTGCGGCAGCAGCGACCGCGGCACGCCGAACAGCTGCAGCAGGCCCTCGTCCCACGCGCGCTTGTGGATATCGAAGAGCATGGTGCGGCTGGCATTGGTGATGTCGGTCGCATGCACCCGGCCGCCGGTCAGGCGCCAGAGCAGGAAACTGTCGATCGTGCCGAAGGCGAGCTCGCCCTTCTCCGCCCGCTCCCGGCAACCGGCGACGTTCTCCAGCATCCAGGCGATCTTGGTCGCCGAGAAATAGGAATCGATCAGCAACCCGGTCTTCTTCTGGATGACCGGCTCGTGCCCGGCCTCGATCAGCTTGCGGCAGAGCGGCGCGCCGCGGCGGTCCTGCCAGACGACGGCGTTGTGGACCGGCTTGCCGGTCTTGCGGTCCCAGATGACGGCGGTCTCGCGCTGGTTGGTGATGCCGATGGCGCCCAGGCGCTCGGGGTCGACCTCCGCCAGCACCCGCCGGCAGACCTCGACCGTCGCCGACCAGATCTCCTCCGGGTCGTGCTCCACCCAACCGTCGGCGGGGAAGATCTGCGGCAGCGCCTTCTGCGCCGTGGCGGCCGCTTCCCCGGCGGTCGAGAACACGATCGCCCGCGTGCTGGTCGTGCCCTGGTCGATTGCCAGGACGAGGTCCTTGTTGGCCATGCCGCCGCCTCCCCTGCTCGGCTTTTCCCATCGATACGCGATTTCGAACCGCCCGGAAAGGCCGGCCGAACCGGCGCTTTCGGATTCGCGCCGCCGGTGGCAAGATGCCGGCCGGGAAAGGCGAGGCGAAAGCCCGATCATGCAACGCGAAGAAAGACATGCCGGCATCGTCAAGCTGGTGCGCCAGCGCGGCTTCATGTCGATCGACGCGCTGGCCCAGCATTTCGACGTCACGCCCCAGACCATCCGCCGCGACATCAACGAGCTCTCCGACCAGGACCTCGTTTCGCGCTATCACGGCGGCGCCGGCCTCGCTTCCAGCGTCGAGAATACCGCCTATACGACGCGCCAGGTGCAGCAACTGGGCGAGAAGCAGCGGATCGCCGCGCTCTGCGCCCAGCATATCCCCAACGATTCCTCGCTCTTCATCAACATCGGCACCACCAACGAGGAGGTGGCGCGGGCGCTGCTGAAGCATTCGGGCCTGCGGGTCATCACCAACAACCTGCAGGTGGCGTCGATCCTGTGCGAGAATCCGTCGCTCGAGGTGATCATCGCCGGCGGCGTGGTGCGGCCCGTGGACCGCGCGATCGTCGGCGAGGCCGCCAGCGACTTCGTCTCCCAGTTCCGGGTCGATTTCGGCATCATCGGCATCAGCGGCATCGACGCCGACGGCTCGCTGCTGGACTTCGACTACCGGGAGGTGCGGGTCTCCCAGGCCATCATCGAGAACTCGCGTCAGGTCTTCCTGGTCGCCGACCACACCAAGTTCGAGCGCAAGCCCATGGTGCGCCTGGGCGACATCGCCATGCTCGACGCCTTCTTCACCGATCGCGCGCCGCCCCAGCCGGTGCTCGATCTGATGGAAGAGCACGACGTCCGCCTCTACGTCGCCGACCGCCGCTGAGCCAAAGCACCGACGCTAAAGCCCGGGGCCGAAAGGATTCCTGGTGATTTTCGCATCGCACAATTTTCATTTCTAAAACGATCATTACTGCCGCCTGATTTTCGATTGCGAACATTTCGGCCCGGTGTTAGCTTTCGAAAACCGCCGCGCGATCATCGAGAACGGCGGACCAGGGGCAGGGAATGGCGCGTTTCCAGGATCGAATGGACCGGCCCGAACCGCCGCGTTTCGCCGCGAAGGTCGGCGCATGACGGGTGCCGACGCCGTGGCCGCCGACCTGCTGATCATCGGCGGCGGCATCAACGGGACGGGCATCGCCCGCGACGCCGCGGGCCGCGGCCTGAAGGCGATCGTGGCCGAGCGCAGCGATCTCGCCAGCGCCACTTCTTCGGCCAGCACCAAGCTGATCCACGGCGGCCTGCGCTATCTGGAATATTACGAATTTCGCCTGGTACGCGAAGCGCTCTCGGAGCGCGAGGTGCTGCTCGCCGCCGCCCCGCACATCATCTGGCCCTTGCGCTTCGTGCTGCCGCACGAGAAGTCGCTGCGCCCGGCCTGGATGATCCAGATCGGCCTCTTCCTCTACGACCATCTCGGCGGCCGCAAGCTGCTGCCCGCCTCGAAACGCGTGGCGCTGAGCCGGCCGCCCTATTCCGCCGGGCTGAAACCGGGCCACGAGACCGGTTTCGAATATTCCGACTGCTGGGTCAACGACGCGCGGATGGTCGTGCTCAACGCCATGGATGCCCGCGAGCGCGGCGCCGAGATCCTGACCCGCACCTCCTGCATCGCCGCGCGGCGCGAGGGCGGCCTCTGGATCGCCGAGCTGCAATCCGCCGACGGCGCGCGGCGGACCGTGCGCGCCAGGGGATTGGTCAACGCGACCGGGCCCTGGGCCGGCGAGTTCGTCTCGCGCCAGCTCGGCCGCAACGCGGCGGCGACGCTGCGCCTGGTCAAGGGCAGCCACATCGTCATCGACCGCCTCTACGACGGCGACCACGCCTTCATCCTGCAGAACTTCGATCGCCGCATCGTCTTCACCATCCCCTACGAGGGCCGCTTTACCCTGGTCGGCACCACCGACGTCCCGTACGAGGGCGACCCGGCGAAGGTCGCGATCTCCGGCGACGAGACCCGATATCTCTGCGACCTGGTGAACCGCTACTTCGCCCGGACCATCACGCCCGACGACGTGATCTGGAACTATTCCGGCGTCCGTCCGCTGTTCGACGAAGGCGGCAGCGAATCCGCTTCCGCCGTCTCGCGCGACTACGTGCTCGAGCTCGAGGATGACGGCGGCAAGGCGCCGCTACTCAACGTCTTCGGCGGCAAGATCACCACCTTCCGCCGCCTTTCCGAGCACGCGTTGCAGAAGCTGAGGCCGTTCTTTCCGGAAGCGCGCGGCGACTGGACCAAGAGCGCGCATCTCCCGGGCGGCGACATCGCGAACGCCGATTTCGAATCCTTCGCGGCCGAGCAGGAGCGGCGCTATTCCTGGCTGACGCCGGCGCATGTGCGGCGGCTCTGCCGCGCCTATGGCACGCGGATCGGCCGCGTCATCGGCGATGCCCGTGCGATCGGCGATCTCGGCCGGCATTTCGGCGGCGACCTCTACGAAGCCGAAGTGCGTTATCTGCAGGATCAGGAATGGGCCGGTGCCGCCGAAGACGTGCTCTGGCGCCGCTCCAAGCTCGGTCTCCACGTGCCCAAGGGCACTGCCGAGGCGCTGCGCGGATGGTTCGCCGAGCGGCGCGCCGCGCCCAGCACGGCGGTCTCGTCATGAAGCTCGCCCTGGAAGGGGTCGGCAAGACGGTGGAAGGCGAGATGCATCTCGCCGACATCTCCTGCCCGTTCAACAGCGGCATCAACGTGCTGCTCGGCCCGACCGGCGCGGGCAAGACATCGCTCCTGCGTCTGCTCGCCGGCCTCGACCGGCCGAGCTCGGGCCGGATCCTGCTCGACGGCCAGGACATCACCGCGCTCGGCGTGAAGAAGCGCAGCGTCGCGATGGTCTACCAGCAGTTCGTCAATTACCCGTCGCTGACCATCTACGAGAACATCGCCTCGCCGTTGCGCCAGGGCGCGACCCGCGTGCCCGCGGCCGAGATCGACGGCCGCGTGCGCGAGGCGGCGCGCCTTCTCCACATCGACAACCTGCTCGACCGGATGCCGAACCAGCTTTCCGGCGGACAGCAGCAGCGCACCGCGATCGCGCGCGCGATCGTGAAGGGCGCCGACCTGCTGCTGCTCGACGAGCCGCTGGTCAATCTGGACTACAAGCTGCGCGAGGAGCTCCGCATCGAGCTCCGGAGCCTGTTCGCCAAGCGCGACACCGTCGTGGTCTATGCCACGACCGAGCCGAGCGAGGCGCTCCTGCTCGGCGGCGACTGCGTGGTCCTCGACCGCGGGCGCGCGCTGCAATCCGGCCCGACCCTCCAGGTCTTCCATCATCCGGCCACGACCCGCGTGGGCGAGCTCTTCTCCGATCCGCCGATGAACCTGCTCGAAGCGACGATCGATCACGGCCACGTGCGGCTGGCGCCGGAACTCGCTTTCCCGCTGCCGGCGCATATGCGCGATCTGGCGCCCGGCCGATACCGCCTCGGCGTCCGTCCCAACCACGTGACCCTGCAGACCGCCGGCGCCGAGGGCGTCGCGATCGACGCCCAGGTCGATCTCGCCGAGATCAGCGGCTCCGAGACCTATCTGCATCTGCGCCACCACGACCTCGCCTTCATCGCCCAGGTGAAGGGCGTCCATGCCTTCGAGCTCGGCGCACCGGCGCGGGTCTGGCTCGACCGCGCGCGCCTCTTCGCCTTCGACGCCGAAAGCCGCCTGGTGGGCGCGCCCGGCAACGGCATCGCGGCCGGAACGGGAGGCTGAACATGGCCCGCATCGACCTGGTCGATCTCAGCCATTCCTACGTCGCCGATCCGCGGCGGCGCGAGGATTACGCGCTCTCCAAGCTCAACATGACCTGGCAGGACGGCGGCGCCTACGCGCTGCTCGGGCCTTCCGGCTGCGGCAAGACCACGTTGCTCAACATCATCTCGGGCCTGCTGAAGCCGACCACGGGCCGCGTCCTGTTCAACGGCCAGGACGTCACGCTGCTCAACCCGCAGCAGCGCAACATCGCCCAGGTGTTCCAGTTTCCGGTCATCTACGACACGATGACGGTCGCCGACAATCTCGCCTTTCCCTTGCGCAATCGCGGCTGGGGCGCGGCCGAGACCCGCAAGCGGGTCGAGGAGATCGCCGAGATCCTGGAGCTGACCGGCGACTTGAAGCACCGCGCCAGCGGGCTCTCGGCGGACGCGAAGCAGAAGATCTCGATGGGCCGTGGCCTGGTTCGGCCCGACGTCGCCGCCGTGCTGTTCGACGAGCCGCTGACCACGATCGACCAGCATCTGAAATGGACCCTGCGCCGCAAGCTGAAGCAGATCCATGCGCAGCTGAAGCTGAGCCTGATCTACGTCACCCATGACCAGGTCGAGGCGATGACCTTTGCGGACCAGGTCGTGGTGATGTATGGCGGCGAGGTCGTGCAGATGGGCTCGCCGCAGGACCTGTTCGAGCAGCCGGCCCACACTTTCGTCGGCTTCTTCGTCGGCAGCCCCGGCATGAACCTGATGCCCTGCACGATCGAGGGCGGCAGCGCCGTGGTCGCCGACACCCGCATCCCGCTCGACCCGGCGGCGGCGCAGGTCGCCGGCCGGGCGGGCGGCAAGCTCACGCTCGGCATCCGCCCGGAATTCGTCGAGCTGGCCGCGCCCGGCACGCCGGACACCGTCCTCGGCGCGGTCGAGCGGGTCGAGGATCTCGGCAACTACAAGATCGTCTCGGCGCGGCTCGGCCAGCAGCTGATCATGGCCAAGATCGGCGAGGACGAGACGATCGCATCCGACACCGTGCATCTGCGCTTTCCGCCGCGCTGGACACGACTCTACGCCGACGACCGGGCCCTGACCGGAACCGGGGGCTGAGGAGCGCGCCATGCAGAAGATCCAAGACAATCGCGCCTGGCTGCTGGTCCTCCCGGTCTTCCTGAGCGTCGCCTTCAGCGCCATCATCCCGCTGATGACCGTGGTCAACTACTCGGTCCAGGACATCCTCGGCCCCGACAATCGCGTCTTCGTCGGCACCGAATGGTTCGCCGAGGTGCTGACCGACGAGGACCTGCACGACGCCCTGATCCGCCAGATCATGTTCTCGGCGATCATCCTCGCGATCGAGATCCCGCTCGGCATCGCCATCGCCCGGGCGTTGCCCGCGGGCGGCTGGCGCGCCTCGGCTTCCTTGGTGGTGCTGGCCTTGCCGTTGCTCATTCCCTGGAACGTGGTCGGCACGATCTGGCAGATCTTCGGTCGCGGCGATATCGGCCTCGCCGGCTACGTGGTGAACGCGCTCGGTATCGACTACAACTATACCGCCGATCCGATCTCGGCCTGGTTCACGGTCGTGATCATGGACGTCTGGCATTGGACGCCGCTGGTCGCGCTGCTCGCCTATGCCGGATTGCGCGCCATTCCCGACGCCTACTACCAGGCAGCGCAGATCGACGGCGCCTCGGCCTGGGCGGTGTTCCGCTACATCCAGCTCCCGAAGCTCCGGGGCGTGCTGCTGATCGCCCTGCTGCTCCGCTTCATGGACAGCTTCATGATCTATACCGAGCCGTTCGTGCTGACCGGCGGCGGCCCCGGCAACTCGACCACGTTCCTCAGCCAGTACCTGGCGACCTTGGCGGTCGGGCAGTTCGACCTCGGCCCAGCGGCCGCCTTCTCGATCATCTACTTCCTGATCGTGCTGCTGTTCTGCTTCGTCTTCTACACGGCGCTGCAGAACGTCGGCCGCCAGCGCGGCATCTCGTGAGGAGGGCGGATCCATGAAGCGCTCGGTCGCCCTGCTGTTCTATTTCTTCCTGCTGTTGCTGCCGATCTATTGGCTGCTCGACATGGCGCTCAAGACCAACGAGGACATCCTCGGCGCCTTCACCGCCTATCCGCATCATCCGACGCTCGCCAATTTCATCACGGTGCTGACCGATCCCGGCTGGTACATGGGCTATGTCGTCTCGATCGAATACGCGGTCATGAACACCGTGCTCTCGATCCTGGTGGCGCTGCCGGCGGCCTATGCGTTCTCGCGCTACAGCTTCCTCGGCGACAAGCACATGTTCTTCTGGCTGCTGACCAACCGCATGGCGCCGCCCGCGGTGTTCCTGCTGCCCTTCTTCGAGCTTTACTCCACGATCAACCTCTACGACACGCCGTTCGCGGTGGCCTTCGCCCACATGCTGTTCAACGTGCCGCTGGCGGTCTGGATCCTGGAAGGGTTCATGTCCGGCGTGCCGCGCGAGATCGACGAGATGGCGGCGATCGATGGCTACAGCCTGCCGAAGTTCTTCGTGAAGGTGTTCGTGCCGCTGATCCGCTCGGGCATCGGCGTCACCGCCTTCTTCTGCTTCATGTTCAGCTGGGTCGAGCTGCTGTTCGCCCGCACGCTGACCTCGGTCGAGGCCAAGCCGATCGCGGCCACCATGACCCGCACGGTCAGCGCCGCCGGCATCGACTGGGGCGTGCTGGCGGCGGCCGGCATCGTCACCATCATACCCGGCGCGCTGGTCATCTATTTCGTCCGCAACTACATCGCCAAGGGCTTCGCCCTCGGCCGCGTTTGACGGAGGTTTCGCCATGGAAGGCGCGCAGGGTCTGGAATGGATGGCTTGGACGCCGATCACGGCGGCGTTCTTCGTCTGCGTCGCCCTGATGCTGGCCGGCATGACCGTCTGGGGCGTGCTGCAGCCGACGGCGCCCCACAAGGGCTTCCTGCCGATCGTCACCACCCGCGGCGACCGGCTGTTCATCGGGCTGCTCATTTCGGCCTACCTGCATCTTGGATGGCTGATCTTCACCGAGGATTACCTCTGGGTCGCCTCGATCGCCTCGCTGGCGGTGGTCGTGGCCGTCATTCGCTGGGGCTGAACGACTCTCAAGCCGGCCGTCGGGCTTCGCCTTCCTGCCTGACAGGAGAAATACCGGCTCAACAAACGGAAGGCGCGATGGGAGCGAAGCAATGAAGAGCACGCAGGGACGGCCCGTCAATCGCCGACGGGTTCTGAAGGGGGCCAGCGCTCTGGCCGCGAGTGCCGCGGTCGGAGGATTGCTGTGGCCGATCCGGAGAGCCAATGCCGACCAGATGGCGGCGGCGCAGAAGTGGGTGGACAGCGAGTTCCAGCCGTCCACGCTCTCCAAAGAAGACCAGATGAAGGAGATGGAGTTCTTCATCAAGGCGTCCGAACCCTATAAGGGCCAGGACATCAACGTGGTCTCCGAGACGATCGATACCCACGTCTATGAATCGAAGACTCTGGCTCAGGCGTTCCGCGAAATCACCGGCATGAACCTGAAGCACGACTACATCCAGGAAGGCGATGTGGTCGAGAAGATGCAGACCCAGATGCAGTCGGGCAAGAACGTCTATGACATGTATGTCAACGACTCCGATTGCATCGGCACGCACTTCCGCTACGGCGAATCCGTGCCGCTCTCCGACTTCATGGCGGGCGAAGGCAAGGACGTGACCCTGGCGTCGCTCGACGTCGATGACTTCATCGGCAAGAGCTTCACCACCGCGCCGGACGGCAAGCTCTATCAGCTGCCCGACCAGCAGTTCGCCAACCTCTACTGGTTCCGGGCCGACTGGTTCGACCGCGAGGACCTGAAGAACCAGTTCAAGGCCAAGTACGGCTACGAGCTGGGCGTGCCGATCAACTGGACCGCCTACGAGGAGATCGCCAACTTCTTCACCAACGACGTGAAGACGATCGACGGCGTCCGCGTCTACGGCCACATGGACTACGGCAAGAAGGACCCGTCGCTCGGCTGGCGCTTCACCGACGCCTGGCTCTCCATGGCCGGCGAGGCCGATATCGGCCATCCGAACGGATTGCCGGTCGACGAATGGGGCATCCGCGTCGCCGACGACAAGTGCACGCCGGTCGGCGCCTCGGTCAGCCGCGGCGGCGGCACCAACAGCCCGGCCGCGGTCTATGCCCTCACCAAGTACATCGAGTGGCTGCACAAGTACGCGCCGCCCGAGGCGACCGGCATGACCTTCTCCGAGGCCGGCCCGATCCCGGGCCAGGGCACGATCGCCCAGCAGATCTTCTGGTACACGGCGTTCACCGCTTCCTCGATCAAGCCGGATCTTCCGGTCATGAACAAGGACGGCACGCCGAAATGGCGCATGGCTCCGGCGCCGCACGGCCCGTACTGGAAGGACGGCATGCAGAACGGCTATCAGGACGTGGGCTCCTGGACCATGCTGAAATCGACGCCGCTCGAGCGGCGCAAGGCGGCCTGGCTCTATGCCCAGTTCTGCGTCTGCAAGTCGACTTCGCTGAAGAAGACGCTGGTCGGCCTCACCCCGATCCGGCAGTCCGACATCATGAGCCAGGCGATGACCGACATCGCGCCGAAGCTCGGCGGCTTCGTCGAGTTCTACCGCAGCCCGGCGCGGGTCGCCTGGTCGCCGACCGGAACCAACGTCCCCGACTATCCGAAGCTGGCGCAGCTTTGGTGGCCGAACGTGGCTTCGGCCGTCACCGGCGAGAAGACGCCGCAGCAGGCCATGGACAACCTTGCCAAGGAAATGGACAAGGTCATGGCGCGTCTGCAGCGAGCCGGCATGGCGCAATGCGCGCCGAAGCTGAACAAGGAAGAGGATCCGAACAAGTGGCTGAGCGACAAGGAAGCGCCCTGGAAGAAGCTCGACAACGAGAACCCCAAGGGTGAGACCGTGGCGTATAACAGCCTGCTCCAGGCCTGGAAGGAAGGCCGCGTTCGGTAGTTGATTCCTCCAAGGGGCCCGGTCAGCATCCTCCCTGGCTGACCGGGCCCTTTTTCTTTGGTGCTGCCGATGAAAGTCGTGTTCCGCTGCGACCCCAAGCTCGAATCCGCGCTGCCGCGGCCGTTTCCGGCGAAACAAGGCTTGCCGGACTGGCTGAAGCAGATGCCGATGAGCGCCTTCTCGGATTTCCACGACCGCGACATCCGCACCGTCAAGCAATGCCCGCCTTTCGTCGATGCGATGACGGCGGGTTTTCTCATTCCCCTGCCCTGCGACGTGACCTGCGACAAGGGACGGTTCGAGTGGGACTGGGATCTGCCCGATCCCAGCGTGCCGGAGCAGACCCGGGCGCCGCTCAACTTTCACGTCGCGGCACAGATCGCGGGCACGCCGCTTGCCTCGGGCGACCGGCCGGCGATCAAGTTCAACAGCTTCTGGACCATCGAGCTCGAGCCCGGATGGTCGCTGCTGGCGACCCATCCGGTCAACCGCTTCGACCTGCCGTTCCGCACCCTGACCGGCCTGGTCGATTGCGACCGCTTCCATGATATCGGGATCTTCTTCCCGGCGCTCTGGACCGCTCCGGACTATGTCGGCGTCCTGCCGCGCGGCCTGCCGGTCGTTCAGTGCATTCCGGTCAGGCGCGCACGTCTCGACCTTGCGTTCGAGACGATGGATGCCGGCCGGTTGGAGCGCTTCTCCGCGACCTCGCAGGAAATTCTGGCCGAGCCCGGCGTCTACAAGAAGCGCTATCGCGCGAAGGTCTAGGACGTGAGCTCTCGCCGGAGCGCCTCGAGGTCGAGGTAGAGCCGCCCGTGCGAATGCGCGGCCAGGCTGTTGACGATCCGGGCGAAGGATCCCGGCTCCAGGCTCATCGCTGCCTTGTAGGCCGTCATCGCCTCATGCAGGTCGCCCTCGGCCTGCAGAGCCTCGCCGAGATTGTGCCAGGCTTGCAGAAAAGCCGGCCGCAAGGCGACGGCAGCGCGGAACTCCGCGACTGCCTCCGCCGGCCGGTTGAGATCGGCCAGGGCATTGCCGAGATTGAAATGCGCCTCGGCGAGATCCGGCTTGATCGCCAGCGCGCGCTTGAAATCGTCGATCGCGGCCGCGTGCTGTTTCAGGCTCTGACGGGCAAGACCGCGATTGTGCAGGACGGTGGCGTTGTTCGGCGCGAGCGAGATTGCCTGGTCGTAGGCCGCGATTGCCTCTTGCGCTTTGCCGGCCGATTGCAGGGCCAATCCCTTCTCGAACCAGGCCCGGGCGTCCTTGGGGGCGCCCATCAGACCGTGTCCGCCGGCGCCAGCACGCAGACATTGCCGTCGCCGATCTCGATCTGCACCGTCGCATGCTGGATCCTGAAACGGTCGTCGAGCTCGTGGCTGAGCTCCGCCAGAAACTTGTCGCCGGGATGGCCGTTATCCATCACCAGATGCGCGGTCAGCGCGTTCTCCGTGGTGCTCATTGCCCAGACATGCAGGTCGTGCACCGCCGTCACATGCGGCAACGACTGTAGGTGACGCCGGACCTCGCCGAGCACGATGCCCTTCGGCACGGCGTTCATCGAGAGCTGGAAGGATTCGCGCAGCAGGTTCCAGGTGCCCCAGACGATGACCACGGCGATGATCAGGCTGGCCGCCGGATCGACCCAATCCCAGCCGGTCAGGATGATGATCCCGCCCGCCGCGACGACCGCGACCGAGACCAGCGCATCGGCCACGAGATGCAGGAAGGCGCCGCGCACATTGAGATCGCCCTTGTTCCCCGCCATCAGCAGCCAGGCCGAGAAGCCGTTGATCACGATGCCGGCGCCGGCCACGATCATCACCGTGGCGCCCGCGACCGGCTCGGGCTCGGCCAGGCGGCGGAACGCTTCCAGCGCGATGGCGCCGGTCGCCACCAGCAGCAGCACCGCGTTGATCAGCGCCGAGAGGATCGAGGCCGAGCGGAAGCCGTAGGTGAAGCGGTCGCTGACCCGGACGCGCACCAGCAGATGCGCGCCCCAGGCCAGGATCAACCCGACCGCATCGCCGAAATTGTGCCCGGCATCCGCCAGCAGCGCGACCGAATCCGCAATCAGGCCATAGACCACCTGCACGGCGACCAGCGCGAGATTGAGGATCGTCGCGACGGCGAAGGCCCGGCCGAAATCGGCCGGCGCATGGCTGTGGCCGTGGCCGTGATCGCCGTGGCCGTGATCATGGCCATGATGATCGTGCGTATGGGCATGCGCCATGGCCCGCTTATGGGCCAGGACGCCGCCGTTACACAATTACAAACCCTGTCGGGCCGGAAGACCGGCCGTTCCGCGCACGGCGGCTTGGGTCACTGCACCTGCAGATACTTGGTCAGGTGGTAGCCGATCGGGTTGTCGACCCAGCCGGTGACGCGCTTGGAGATCAGGTTGCGCTTCGACGCCTGCAGCAGCGGCGCCAGCGGATAGTCGTCGAGCAGCAACTGCTCGGCCTTGGCGAGCGCCGCCTTGCGCGCCGCGGGATCGGTCAGCTTGACCGCGTCGGCCATCGCCGCCTCGAAGGCGTCGTTCTTCCAGGGATAGCCGGCGCCCGCCGCCTCGGTGCGGTAGACCAGGAAGGGCTCGGCACCCGCATAGTCGCCCACCAGGCCGTCGCAATAGGCATCCCATTCCAGCTTCTCGAAGTCGGCATAGAGCGTGTCGCTGTCCTCGAGCTTGATGCGGCTGATGATGCCGAGCTTGGCCTGCCACATGGCGGCGATCGCCTCGGTCTCCTTCTTATGCAGGTCGTCCGAGGTGCAGTAGTAGCTGATGGTCAAGGGCTTGCCCTTGCCGTAGCCCGCCTCGGCGATCAGCTTCACCGCCAGCGCGTCCTTGGCCTTCTGGTCGCCGGTGAAGTCCTTGGGCTTCAATTGCGGATAGTCGGGATCCATCGGCGGGACGAAGCTGTCGATCACCTTTTCGCCGCTCTTGGCCACCTTGTTGACGACGACGTCCCGGTCGATGGCGAGCGCCAGCGCGGTGCGGATGCGGATGTCCGTCAGCGGATCCTTCTGGGTGTTGAAGCTGATGTAGTCGGTCTCGGCATAAGGAGCGATGTGCAGCTGGTCGCCATAGGCCTTCTTGATCGCCTCGAGCTGGTCGGTGGGAACCTCCCAGGTGATGTCGATCTCGCCGGCCTTGAACTGCTTGAACTCGGTGTTGGTGTCCTCGGTCACCAGGTACTTGATGGCGTCGACATGCACGTTGGCGGCGTCCCAATAGTTGGGATTCTTCACCAGGAGCGCGTGGGAGTTGGGCGACAGCTCCTTCAGCATATAGGCGCCGTTGCCGACGAAATGCTCCGCCGAGACGAAGTCCGCACCGTAGGCGTCGAGGCTCGGCTTGTGCAGCGGCGAGATGTAGTAGTAGTTCAGGAGCTGCAGCGCGTAGGGGTTGGGGGCATCGAGATGCAGCACGACGGTCTTGGCATCGGGCGCGTTGATCCCGACCTTGCTGAAATCGGTGACCTTCTTGCCGTTGTAGTCGGCGGCGTTGGTCAGCGGCAGCTGGGTGTAGAGGTAGTAGGCCTTGTAGGAGGCGGTGTCGGCGTTGAGCTGCCGCTCGGCGCCGTTGACGAAGTCCTGCGCCACCAGCGGATCGCCGTTCGACCACTTGAGGCCGTCGCGCAGGTGGAAGGTGTAGGTCAATCCGTCGGCGGAGATGTCCCAGCTTTGCGCGGCGCCGGGGATCGGCTTGCCCGCGGCGTCGAGCCCGACCAGGCCCTCGTAGAGGTCGCCGAGGATCTGCGCGTCCTTGGAGGCGGAGCTGTATTGCGGGTCGAGGCTCTGCCACTGGTCGCCGATGCCTTCGACGACGGTGGTTTGGTCGGCCAAAGCCGGGGCCGCGGCGGCGGCGAGGCCCAAGGCGGCAATGGCGATCAGCATCCCTGTCTTCATGGCTTTCCCTTCCGGATGGCGCCTTTTGCAAAATGATCGCCGTGGGCAGGATAGCGGTCAAGAGAAAATTTGAATGAACGTTCAGTTATTGGAATAGGGGAATCGGAATGAAACTGGTCGCTTACAACACCCAGTATTGCAAGGGAAAAGACCTGAAGGTCGATGTCGACCGGGTGGTCCGGGCGATCGCCGACGCCGACATCATCGCCTTCCAGGAGATCGAGCGGCACTGGAAGCGGACCGGCGAGATGGACCAGCCGGCGGAGATCGCGAAGCGGCTGCCGAAGCACCATTGGGCCTATGGCCCCTATTTCGACGCCGACGCGAGCAGCGTCGCGGCGGACGGCACGGTCGGCAACCGGCGCCGGCAGTTCGGCGTGATGACCGCGAGCCGCTGGCCGATCCTCTCCGCGCGCCTGCACCTGCTGCCGAAGTTCAAGACCGGCTCCGTGTTCTGCATGATCGCCGGCTGCCTGGAGACGGTGATCGCGGCGCCGGGCGGCCCGCTGCGCGTCTACAACATCCATCTCAACGACGTTTCGCCGGACGAGCGCCTGGCGCAGATCGCGCGGCTGTTCGAGATCCTCGAAGCCGCGCCGCGCGAGGGCGGCATCTGGTCGGGGCATGATCCGCAATGGCAGACCGAGCCGGTGCCGCCGATGCCCGAGGAGGCGATCGTGCTCGGCGACTTCAACTCGCTGCCGGGCTCGCCGGAATACGAGTCGATCGTCGGTCCGATGGACAAGGATTTCGGCTATGGCCGGGTCGATGTCGGCCATCGCCTGGTCGATGCCTGGGTCGCGACCGGGCACCGCCAGGAGGACGGCGTCACCTTCCCCGGCGATGCGCCGGGCGGCAAGGACATGCCCTGCCGCATCGACTACGTGTTCACCACGCTCGGCCTCGCCCCGCGCCTGCGGAGCTGCCGCATCGACAACGACGCGCAAGGCTCCGACCACCAGCCGGTCTGGGTCGAGATGGCGTGAGGATCGCTCGCCGGAACCGGCGCGGTCACTTCCACCAGGTCGCGGCCAGCGGCGCGCCTTTGACGAAGGCCTGGGCGCCGAGCGCCTCGTCGATCCGCAGGCACTCGTTCCACTTCGCCATCCGCTCCGAGCGCGCGAACGATCCGACCTTGAGCTGGCCGGCATCGAGCCCGACCGCCAGATGGCAGATCGAGACATCCTCGCTCTCGCCCGAGCGCGCCGAGACGATGGCGCGATAGCCGCGCCTGCGGGCGGTGTCGAAACAGGCCGCCGCCTCGCTGACCGTGCCCGCCTGGTTGACCTTCACGAGCACCGCGTTGCAGGCGCCGGAATCGGCCGCGGCCTCGACCAGCCCGGCATTCGTCACCAGGAAATCGTCGCCGATGATCTGGACGCGTCCGCCATGGGCCTTGGTGAAGGCCGCCATCCCCGCGGCATCGTCCTCGGCCAGCGGATCCTCGATCGAGGCGATCGGGTAGGCATCCAGCCAGCGCCCGAGCAAGGCGATCATCTCGCCGCTGTCCAGCTCGCGGTCCTCGAGCGCCAGGCGATAGCGGCCCTGGGCGCCGAATTCGGAGGCGGCAATGTCGAGCGAGACGACCACCCGCTCGCCGGGCTTCTCGCCCGCCTTCTCGATGGCGAGCACCAGCGTTTCCAGCGCCTCTTCATTGCTGCGGAAATTCGGCCACCACCCGCCCTCGTCGGCGACGCCGGCGAGGTGGCCCCTGTCCCGCATGATGGAGCCGGCCGCGCGATAGATCTCCGAGGTCACGTCCATGACCTCGGCGAAGCTGCCGGCGCCCGGCACCATCACCATGAAGTCCTGCACGTCGACGCGCCGCCCGGCATGGGCGCCGCCGCCGAAGATCTGGATCTCGGGCAAGGGCAGGCTGGGCGTCCGCCCGTAGAGATCGGCCACGTGCCGCCAGAGCGGCACGCCCTTGCCGGCGGCGGCGGCGTGCAGGACGGCGAGCGACGCCGCCACCATGGCATTGCCGCCCAGGCGGGATTTCTGCCCGGTCCCGTCCAGCGCGATCAGCGCGGCATCGATCGCGGACTGGTCGCCGGCGTTCATGTCCTTCAGGCGCGGGGCGATCAGCGCGTTCACATTGGCGAGGGCGCCGCGCACGTCCATGCCCTGCAGCCTCGTGCCGCCGTCCCGCAGGTCGATGGCTTCCCGGGTACCGCGCGAGGCGCCCGCCGGCGCGATCGCGCGGCCCAGGGCGCCGTCGGACAACCGGACCTCGACCTCGACGGTCGGATTGCCGCGGCTGTCCCAGACGCGGCGGCCGGCGAGGCCTGCTATTGCGAGATCGGTCACGGCTCACCCTTCCGGAATGCGTTCATGAAAGCGTCGAAATCCGCGGCAGGTCTTCGGATCATCGCGGTCGAGAAGGCCCGCACCCGGCCGCGCGCCTCGGCCGAGAGATACTCGACCGGCGACTTGCCATCGACCCGCGCCAGCATCAGCGCCGGCAGCAGGCGCGCGACGCGCGATTCCAGCAGCCCGACCGGTTCCCACGCGACATGCGGGGCATAGGCGGCGCGGAGCCGCTCGACGTCGAGGAGGAGCCGATCGCGCGTCGCCGGCAGGTGGATGGCTTTCAGCAGCAGGTGGTTGAGGCAGAAGCCCAGGTCGAAAGCCGGGTCGCCCATGGTCGCGCATTCCGCATCGAGCAGGATCGGCTGCGTTCCGCGCAGCAGGATGTTCTTCGGGCTGACATCGCCATGGACCAGGACCGTGCGGCTGGCATGGAGCGCGTCGGCGAGGCGGATCAGGGGCTCGGCCAGGTCGGGATGCCGCGTGGCGGTGAAGCGCAGGTAAGGCTCGAGCCGCAAGGCGTTGAAGTCGTCGCTGTTCCCGAACGGCGTGGCGTCGAAGCCGGCGCCGGTCGAGGCGGCATGGATCCGGCCCAGGATGTCGCCCACCGAAGCGGCCTCGCCGCGCGACGGCGCGCCGGCGAGAAGCGCCTGTTTCCACAGATAGACGCCGTCGCCATGGATGAACTCCATGGCGAAGCCGTTCTCGCGCTCCGACCAGCCATGGAGCGCGGGCACCGCTTCCGGGACGACCTTCGCCGCGGCGCGCAGCCAGGCATATTCGGCGCGGCTGCGATGGACCGGGGCGAACCAGTCCTCGGCGACGCTGAGCTTGGCCAGGGCGAACTTCACGCAGACGGTGCGGTCGGCCAGCGTGACGACGCCGATATCGGAGGCCACCCCGCCCGTCAGCCGCGCCACCGAACGAACCGGTCCGAGGCCGAGATCCCGGACCAGCGCCTTGCATCTCTGTTCGAAGTCGAGCGCCATTTGCCCTGAGATCGCGCAAGTCCCACACGAAAGCCCCTCGGGCCGCTTATAGGCCGCGGGGTTTCGGCCGCGCAAGTCCGGGGACGGCCGGGATCGGCGACGCCATCGGCGTTCGTCCGTTGCGACGCCCTTCCTGGGGCACTCAGCTCTTGTTGTAGTCGTAGACGATCCGGCCGTAGGGCAGCGTGAGGTCCGCGATGAAGTGATGCGCGCCGATCACCTTTAGCACCGGAAGATCGGCGACCGGCGCATTCACGTGCGGGATGAGATGCAGCCGCGCCGGGCCCATCCAGGAGCCCTTGACCACGATGTCGGTGAGGTTGATCGCGACCAGCTGGCAGATCTCCGCGCGGCCGTCGACGCCGGGGATGAGCTTCAGGTTGATCTGGGTCTTGGCGAGCGTGGCCCGCGTCTTCTCGCCGTTGCCGGCCATGCTCTCGTGCTTGTAGCCCATGGTGCCCATGGCGACCTGCTGGCCCGCATATTCCAATATGCCGGTCAGCGTGTCCTTCACGATCTCCATCTTCGGGTGGGCGTACTTCTTCGGGAAGCCCCAGATCTCGCGTCCCGCCACGATCGGGGGATCGTCGTCCAGGTACATCTGGCTGACGAAGTTCGCCTCCTCGCCGCCGAGCTCCGCGGGCAGGCGGCAGGGAATGACGACGCCGGATTCGGTGTAGCTGCCGAAGCCCGTGCTGTCGGGCATGCGGATCCATTCGTAATGCACCAGCGGGCGGTCGAGCGGCTGCAGCGGCTCCGGGAGCTGCCCGGCGATCTCCGCCGGGTCGGTCTCATAGGTGATCACCATGTATTCGCGGTCGATGAAGCGGTACGGGCCGGCGGGATAGCTCGGCCCCGCCGCCGGCATGGACGGCAGCTTCAGGACGTCTTCGCGTTTCATGGCATTCCCCGGAGATGGAAAGAGCGGCGCGCCGATTTAGCCCCATGGCCCGTGACGGCAGTGTGTCGGCGCTCCCTGACGCGAACCGGGCTGACGCGAACCGGGCTGACGCGAACCGGACGCGCTTCCGTCACAAATCCGCCAAGTGGCCCGGGCTAGGCTGCCGCGACAACAGGCGGGATCGAACACATGGATGCGACGACGCGGACGCTCGATCGTCAGGAGACTTCGCATGGCTGGCGGCCGGAGCGCTGCGACCGCGTGGCCCTCGTGCTGCAGGGCGGCGGCGCGCTCGGCGCCTACCAGGCGGGCGTCTACCAGGCGCTGCACGAGGACAATATCGAGCCGGACTGGGTGTCGGGGGTCTCGATCGGCGCGATCAACTCGGCGATCATCGCCGGCAACCCGCCCCATGCGCGGCTGAACAAGCTCAAGGCCTTCTGGGAGCGCATCACCGACCGCAAGATCTGGCACTACACGCCGGACGGCGACATCTTCCGCAAGGCGCGCAACGCGACCAGCGCCTTCCTCACCATGACCCAGGGCCAGCCGGGCTTCTTCGAGCCGCGCCAGCCGGGCCCCTGGTTCTCGCCGACCGGCGCGCGGGATGCCACCAGCTATTACGACAGCGCGCCGCTGCGCGAGACCCTGCTGGAGCTGGTCGACTTCACGCTGCTGAACAAGGGGCCGGTGCGGTTCTCGGTCGGCGCCGTCAACGTCCTGACCGGCAACTTCATCTATTTCGACAATGCCAAGGAAGAGATCCTGCCCGAGCACGTCATGGCGAGCGGCGCGCTGCCGCCGGCCCTGCCGATGGTCAAGATCGGCACCGATTATTTCTGGGACGGCGGCATCGTCTCCAACACGCCGCTGCAATATCTCCTGGAGCAGGAGGACGATTTCAACTCGCTGGTCTTCCAGGTCGATCTCTTCAGCACGCGGGGCGTGCTGCCGCGCGACATCCAGGACGTGATGGCCCGGCACAAGGACATCATGTATTCCTCCCGCACCCGCTACAACACCGACGTCTACCGCCGCCTCCATACCTGGAAGACGCGGCTCTACCACGCGCTGGCGAAAGTGCCGGAGGAGCTGCTGAGCGAGGAAGAGCGCCGGATGCGCGACGAGCTCAAGGACCTGCCGGAGATCACCATCCTGCAGCTCATCTACCAGCAGAAGGCCTATGAGGGCCACGCCAAGGACTACGAGTTCTCCGGCACCTCCATGCGCGAGCACTGGCAGAGCGGCCACGAGGACACCAAGCGCACCTTGCTGCACCGGCACTGGCTGGAGATGCCGGCCCAGGGCGCGGGCTGCATCGTCCACGACGTGCATCGCGAAGCCGACTGACGCTGTGTCCCGCACGCCACAGCGTGCGGTTGAATGCATGGGCGGCGATCGGCGGCGGCGTTTTCCCGCTTGCGTCGGAACGCCGCGAGGATCATAAGCGCGCTCCTTCGCGAGGCCTTGGGTCCGGGCTCGAAATGCCCGGCCGGCGCGGTGTGCGATGCACGCCCGTGTTCCGCCGAACGAAGGCCAGCGAGTGGTGGCCGCAGCTCCAATGGTCGGAGCGCCGGGGAAACCCGGAGGAGCCGGTTCGATTCCGGTCGGTCAGCTCGACGAGGATAGCTCAGTGGGTAGAGCAAGTGATTTGTAGTCACTCTGTCGCGGGTTCGACTCCCGCTCCAACGCTCCGGTTCAGCCTGTAACGCTGATGCTTCTGAAGGGAACCGGACGCGCGCTTCAGTCGCGATCCGGTTCGTAAGGCCGCCAAGGGAAACCGCGAGGCCTCTCGCTCCGAGTCAAGACACCAGGAGACCGGCTCTGCGCCGGGGCGGATACCGCCCGCGCGGATTCCGGGACTCGCTGCTCTTCGACGCGACGCAAGCCGCGAAGGGAGAAGCGCGCCCGGATTCCGCCGGACTGAAGCCCCCGGACCGCCGGCGCCCATGGGAAGACGCGCTGTTGACCCGCCTGGTGCGGATCAAGGCGCCGGATGCGGCCTGACGGAGAAGGCCGGGGGAATCCGGAGACGGGCCCCCGGCCGATCCCCGGCGCCGGGAATAGGGAATTGCCTATATCCCGGATTCGTGGTAAGAACAGCAGGCTCGCGATGCCGCGTGGACTTGCCCGCGCTTGCGCGCATGGACCCCGTCCCCACCCCGACCGGACCTTTACGGAATCGAGAATCCATGGGGGCCTCGCGGATGCGATAAGAGTCCGCGCGATCAACGCTTTGGCCCGCTTTTGTAGGCCCGGAAAAGGGCGAGGTCGTAAAGGTCGTCAGTGGATCTGCGACTGCCAGCGGGTGATGGCATCGAACGGGTGAATGAAGTTCAGCACGTTCAGGGTCAGGTTGTCGTGGATCTCATAGGCCGCATAGCCCTCCAGCGCGAGCGCCAGGAGCGCGCTCGTCCAGGCCGGGGCGAAGCGCGCGAAGGCGAAGCCGGCCATCATCGAGAGCGTGTCGAGCAGCGAGTTGATGGTGCTGTCGCCGACATAGCCTTGTGCCAGCGCCTGCTGGCGGTAGGCCTCGATCACCCAGGGCGTGTTCTCGGCGATCTCCCAGGCGGCCTCGATGCCGATGGCCATGAGCAGGCGCGGCCCGACCGCCAGCTTCGGGAAGACGAGGCGCAGCGCCGCGTAGAACAGCAGGCCGTGCACGATGTGGGAATAGGTGTACCAGTCGAAGAGATGCTGCGACATCTCCGGCGAGAGGACTCTGCCTTCCCAGAGCTTGACGTATCCGCAGGTGCAGACCGGCGGCCGTCCCATCGCCAGCAGGACGACGGCCTGGATCGCGAGCAGTGCGGGGATCCCGAGAGGCCAGCGTTTCATGGGCGGCATCCTAGCAAGTCAGGGATGCGCGTGCCGCCAGACGATCGCCGCCATCATGGCCGCGCCCCAGACCGGCGTCGCGGCCAGCGCATAGAACAGGCCGCGATAGGCAAGGCCCAGCCAATCGCCGTAGGCCTCGGCGCGCAGCCGTCGCCGGGATGCATGATGGACGGTCATCGGGATCTCCTTGCCTTGAGCGCGATGCGCGGACGGAGCGAGCGAAGGCGTGTCACGGCGGCTTCGGCGGACGGCGCGCGGCCGGTCGCGACCAGCCAGGCCGCGGTCGCGGCGGCGCTGCGCCCGTAGCCGAGCGCGCAGCAGACCAGGACCGGGCCGTCGCGGCGCGCCGCTTCGATCGCATCGGCGGCGCGGCCCAGCTCCGCCGCCGGGAGCGGAACGAGGTCGAGCGCCGGAAGCGCGACATGGCGGCCGGAATGGGATGCGGCCGGAAGCTCGGCGCAGAGATCGACGATCGTGGCGAAGGCCGGAGCCTCGGCCGCGAAGCGGTGCGGCAGGCGGCCGAGCCAGACGCCGTCGCCGATCGCGGTGGCGGCATCGCCGGCGGTCCAGAGCCAGGCGTTGAACCGCGCGCCGAGGATGTAAGGCGCCAGCAGCAGGCGGGTCGCGAGCGGCATCGTGCCGTCCGCCCGCTTCTGGAAGCCCGCGGCGCCGATGCAGAGATAGTTGAGCGCGACCAGGGTCAGCGACAAAGCCGGCCAGAGGAGCCAGAGCATCCCGCCGCCCAGCCGCAGCGCGATGAAAGCCGAGGCGAGCGCGCCGAGCGCGTAGAGGGCGCCGATGCGCAGGCGCTCCCCCGGGCGCTCGACCAGGCGCGCGAGACGAAGATGCGCCAGCGGGCTTTCGCCGCGCGCCGGCCAGAGCCACAGGCAGAGCAGGCCCAGGGCGGCGCCGGTCGGCACGTCGATGAAATGATGCTGGTAGGTGGTGAGCACGGAGAGGCCGATCAGCACCGCCCAGGCATGCAGCGCGAGATGAAAGCGCCGCGGCAGATGGCGGGCATAGAGCTCCCACAGGATGACCAGCAGCGCGATGTGCAGCGATGGCGCCTGGTTGTAGGGACGATCGAAGCTGCCGAGCGCCGCGAACAGGAAGCCCGGAATGCCGGTCGTTTCCGGCTTCGCCGCGGCGAGCTGCAGCGGAAAGGCGAGGAAGCAGAGCACGGCGACGCCCTGCGCCGTCAGGACGCGGCGGACATGGCGGCGAAGCTCGGCGGCATCGGCGCAGAGGAGGAAGGCCAGGGCGTAGAACAGATCGATCGACCAATAGGGCAGGATCGACCAGGGCAGGAACGGGATCCCCTGCTCCCAGGCGAAGCGGATCGAGGCGACCTGCCCGTGCTGCGCCGCCGCCCAGTTGGCGAAGCCGTAGCTTCCGTAGAACAGCGTCGCGCAGACGATGAGCCAGAGGAGCGCGCGGCCCGGCTCCCGCGCGGCAGGTGCGGGAGCCTGGAGACGCAATCGGGTGTTCGCGAAGAAGGTCATGCCTTGACGGCCAGGCTCGCGGTGAAGATGCCCCAGGGATCGATGCGCTGCTCGATCTTGCGGAAGCCGGCGGCAGCGACGAGCTGGTCCATCTCGGCCTGGCTGCGGCGGCGCATCACCCAGGGCCGGCCGTCGCGATGGCTGGTCAGCGCCCGGGCGATGTATTCGAGCTGCGGATGCCAGGGCTGGTTGGTGTAGATGAGGCAGGCGCCCGGCGCCATCGCCGCGGCGAGGCCGTCGAGCGAGCGGCGGACGCGCTCGTTGTCGGCGAACAGCTCGTAGAGGCCGGAGACGATGGCGAGCGTCGGCTGGGGCGAAAGCGCCGCGAGGCTCTCGCGGTCGAAGGCGTCGCCCTGCTCGAAGCGAGCGATGCCCTCGAGGTTGCGCTCGGCGATCAGCCGGCGGCCGGCCTCGACGTTGCGCGGGCTATAGTCGCGCAGCAGGATGGAATCCGGCGCGACGCTGCTTTGCGCGATCGCATCGAGCGCGTAGCGGCCGTGGCCGGCGGCGATGTCGACGATGTGGAGCGGCTCGTCCGCCGCCTGGATGCAACCGGCGACGGCGGCGATCAGCGCCTCGATATGCTGCTTGCGGCGGCGGATGCCGCGCCAGCCGATCGAATCGAGATAGGCCCGGTCGATCGCGCGGCCGATCGTCCCGGCGCCCTGGGGCTCGTTGCGGTAGACATAGTCCAGCATGCTGCCGGAATCGAAGCCCGCCTCCCGGCCGAGCGCCACGCCGCGGGAGAGCCGGCCGGCGGCCCTGAGGCCGGCGCGCTGCACCGCCCAGTAGAGCCGGCGCGGCGAGAGCGGCGGCAGCGGCCGCGCCAGGGCGTCGGCCTCGTCCCGGCTGAAGCCCTGGCGGTCGGCGTCGAGCAGGCTCGGGCGCTGCAGCGGCCGGCGGAACTGGCGCAGCAGGAAGTCGCGCATGAGGTCGAGCGCCTCGGCCCGGTCGCGCTCGCCGAGCGTGTCGTGGAAGAAGCCGTCGAGCACATGGCGCTCCTTCACGGCGGCGCCGAGGCGGTCGAAGAAATCGTGCTGCGGCTTCTCGTGCACCACGAAATCGGCGCCGGAGATCAGGAGCTGGGTCGGCACCGTGATCGCCCGGGCGTCGGCCACGATGCGCTCCGCGGTCGCGGTGAGGCCGAGCAGGACGTCGACCGAGATGGCGCGGGTGATCAGCGGATCGGCCTCGAAGCCCGCGATCCGTTCCGGGTCGTGGCTGAGGAAGCGGGCCTTCACATAGGAGTTGACGAAGAAGTTGCCGCGCAGCCGGCGCTGGGCGGCGAGACCGGCGCGGGCGAAGGGAACGTAGAGCTTCACCTTGAAGGCCGGCGACGCGAGGACCAGCGCGCGGATCATCGGCGCGTAGTCATGGACCCAGGCGGCGGCCATGACCGCGCCGACGCTCTGCGCGACGACGGCGATCTCGCTCACGGCGATGCCGTGGGCGCGGCCGATATGGTCGACGAAGTCCTGGATGTCGCGCACCGAGTGGTCGATGCCGGGGCTGTCGCCGCGCTCCCCCGGCGAGCGGCCGTGGCCGCGCGCGTCGAAGGCGAAGAAGGCGAAGCCCGGCAGGGCCAGCTCGCGCACCAGATGCGCCATGCGGCCGGAATGCTCATGGCCGCGATGGACCAGGATGATGGCGCCGTCGCGGCGCGCCGCCTCGGGCCAGTGGCGATAGAAGAGGTCGACGCCGTCATGGGTGCGGAAGGTGCCCTCCTCCGCGCCCGCGCGCGGCGCGGCGGTGAGGGCCGTACGGGTCGGGCGCTCGGATGCGGCGAGGGCGATCATGATCTCCTCCCTTTGGGGCTGGCGGGTTCGGATTCGGCGGCGGGCGCGTTGAGCGCCGCCCAGCAGGCGGCGGCCAGGCTCGGCGCGTAATGGGAGAGCGGCCGGTCGAGCCGGCCATAGACCTTGAAGGTCGCGGCCTGCAGCACGATGCCGAAGACCGTGCTGGTGGCGAGCTCGGCATCCTGCCGCGGCAGCGCGCCGGCCGCGATCGCGGCGGCGAGCTGGTCGTGCAGCACCTGCACCGGCGACTTCTCGCGCTCGGTGATCTTGGCGAGCTGGCCGTGCTGGGTCAGCAGCAGGAAGCGGAACAGCGCCTGGTCGCGATCGAACAGGGCGCAGATGGTCTCGATCATGGCCGAGACGCGCTCGCGCAGGCCGCCCTTCGCCGGCACGTCGCGCAGGGTCTCGCCGAGGCCGCGATAGCCGTTCCAGAAGATCTCCCAGATGAGATCCTCCTTGCTGCGGAAATGGCGATAGACCGCCGGCTCGGTGATCATCGCGCTGGTGGCGATGTCGCGGATCGAGGTCGCGTCCACGCCCCGCTCGGCAAAGAGCCTGAGCGCCCCCTCGATGATGCGTTGCCGGGTCTTCTCGCCGCGGGTCATCTCGGAATCCATAGTTAGTGAACGATCACTAACAATTAGGGCCGGGCGCAGAGAAAGTCAAGCCCGCCCAGGACATGCCGGTTATAGCATTGATTAAAAATGGTTTTTTATTCAGTCGATCAGGCCGACCGAGCTGGTGCGCAGCCTGGAGCGCCATTGCCAGGCGTCGCGCTCGTCGGCGGTGAGGCTCGCCTCCCCGATCCCGTCCACGAAGTAGACCACGTCGCGGCCGAGCCGGTCGCGCTGCTGGTTCGGCGGGACGAAGACGTGGGAGAGGACGCGCCGGCGCTCGGCCGGGGTGAGCGGGCTGCCCTTCTGCGCGGCCGCGGCCTGGAGCGCGGTCCGGGCGGCGGCCATGAGGTCGCTGCCGATCGTCATGTGCATGACGATGTCGGCGAAGAAGGCGTAGTCGATGTCGGTGCGCGGCGTGCCGGCGGGAATGAGCGCGGAGACGCGGTCGATCGCCGGCTTCAGCCAGCGCGACGAGGCGAAGGCATAGGCGTCGTAGGCATCGCGGCCGGCGGCATCGGCGCCGAAGCAGGTGAAGCCCGACCGCCACAGCGCCTTGCGCGCCGGGTCGAGAAACGCCGCGCGGACGACGGCGCCGCGCTCCTCCGACGTCCTGCCGACCAGGCCGAGGAGAGCCGGCGCTTCGCCGCCGAAGCATCGATGGGTGAGGTCGGCGGCGCTGGCCAGGATCGCCTGGACCTCGCCGCCATGACCGATGGTCGCGCCATAGGGACCCCAGGTGAGGAAGGAGGTCCGGTCATTCGCCTGCGGCGTGCCGTCGGCGTTGAAGTTCCATTCCGCCTTGTCGTAGTCGGTGGCCTCGTGGGTCAGCCAGATCACGAAGCCGCGCTTTGCCGGCGCGGGCGGCGGGCTCGCGGTCAGCTTGCTCCACAGGGCGTCGGTGACCGCGCCGTCCTGCGCTTGGCCTTGGCCGATCGCGAAGTCGCCATAGCCTGGGCAGGCGGCCAGGCGGCGCATCGCCGCGAGCGTCTGGTCGCCGAACTTTCCGTCGGCCGAAAGCGCGGGCTGGCCGCAATCCGTCAGCGCCTTGGCAAGGCCCGCCTGGAACTGCGCCAGCGGGCCCCATTGCGAATCGATCAATACGACGTGCTGATAGCGATAGAGGATCTGCGGGTCCGCCTGCACCGCGGGCGCAAGCGATGCCGCGACGATGCCGATGCAAAAGCCGAAGACCGCGCGAAGCATGACGGTGGCTCCCGACTGTGCCCGCCCTCATTCGGGCACAGTCGGGCATGGACCGCAACCAAAAAGAGACTCGTCCGGAGCGGATTATCGCTGGCGCAGCATCTCGTCGTTCACGCGGCGCAGGCTGCCTTGCATCGGCGGCTGCGGCAGGGCGGCGACCGGACAGGCCGCGCGCACCCGGTCGTGGAAGTCGTGGATGCAGCCCTCGTAGGAGGAGAGCGGCCCGAACTCGAAGCCGTGGGAGTTGAGGCCGATCTGCACCCGCTCGGAGAGCTCCTTGTCCTCGGCGCTGACCTGGCGGTTGATGCGGGCGTTCAGGTAGCGCAGCACCTTCATCTCGCGCCGCGCGTCCGGCCGCACGAAGATCGGATAGCGCACCGTGCAGGTCTCGGCGCTGAGCGGCAGGAACTGGAACACGTCCATGCTGTCGCCGTAGATGTCGATGCCGATGTTGGGCGGCATGGTGAGGAAGCGCCAGCTGTTGCGCACCTCGTCGGGCAGGGCGCCGTTCAGCTCCGGCGCCATCTGCTGGTAGAGCCGCTCCGACCAGTTCGACGACAGCTTGTCGCTGAGGATGCTGGTCGAGCCGGCGACCCCGTACTTGTTCATGAAGCCTTCGTTGAGGTCGGTGTCCAGCATGCGGTCATAGCCCGGATGGCCGACCGGCACGTGGTAGTTCTCCAGGTTGTTGTCGACGCCGACCTTCCAGTTGCAGGCCCACTGGTCGATCCAGGGCTCGTCCAGCGGCACCATCTCCTCGAGCTTGTAGGGCTCCAGCAGATGGATGCAGTCGGCGAACATCTCCTTGAGGCTCGGGCCCCCGGGCACGATGCGCACGAAAACCAGGCCGCACAGCACCTCGAGCTCGATGGTCTTCAGGCCGAGCTCCTTCTTGTTGGCGCCGGGGAAGGTCTTCTCCGCCGGCATGCCGGCGAGTTCGCCCCGGAGATTGTAGGACCAGCCGTGATAGGGGCAGGTCATCCGCGCCTTGCAATGGCCGGTGCCGTCCATGAGCTTGGCGCCGCGATGGCGGCAGACGTTCATGAAGCCGCGCAGCTCGCCGTCCTTGCCGCGCACCACCAGCACGGAATCGCGCAGCATGTCGAAGGTGACGAAGTCGCCGGCGTTCTTGACCTGGTTGACGTGGCAGACGAACTGCCAGGAGGGCCGGAACACCAGCTCGTATTCGAGCTCGTTCAGCTCCGGATTGCGATAGGTCCAGGCCGGCAAAGCACGCGGCGCCTTGGCGGCGGCGGGGCGGACGATCGGGCTCTGTTCGGTCATGGGCTACTCCTGTCGCTTGGTCGAGATGAAACGGGGCAAAGACGAGGCTCGGACGCGCGTCCTCCTCCGGGGCGCGTTGGTTCGGCTTGGATTGTCGGTGTCGGCCCGCTAGTCGGGCGCGAACTCCGCGGGGAAGATGCTGGAGAGATAGGCCCGCGCGCTGCGGCGCGCGGCCTCGCGGTCGAAGTTGCGGCCGCTCACCAGGATCTCCTGCCACTGCCATTCGAGCAGGCCGGAGAAACCGAGCGCCAGGGCCTGGGCGTTGAGATGGGCATAGCCGCCGCGCTTGATGATCTCGGCGAACATCTTGTCGACGCCGTCCTGGCAGAGCGTGTCGTAGCCGCCGATCCGCTCGAGATAGAGCTTGCGGGCCTTGGCCTCGCCCCAGAAGGCGTACCAGACCGCGACATTGGCGGGGTCGCTGACCTTGGGATCGAGGTTGACCTCGATGATCGCCTCCAGCGCCTTCACCGGATCGCCGCCGGCGCGCTCCACCGCCTCGCGGCGCGCCTGCTCGAACTCGACGGCGATCTGCTCCAGCGCGGCGAGCAGCAGCGCCTCCTTCTTCTGGAAATGCAGGATCACCGTGCCGGGTGCCACCTTGGCCGCCTCCGCAACGAGCTGGACGGTCGTGCCGGAAAGGCTGTGCTTGGCGATCACCGCGATGGTCGCCTGCAGGATCGCCGCCCGGGTGCGGGAGGCGAGCGCCTCGTTCCGACGGTGCGCAAGGTCAGTCACGGCCTGCACGATACGTCCTACTCGATTGAATTACAATAGCTAATCATCAGAAACTGAATGAGTATTCATTTAGCATCCGAGCCCTGCCTTGTCAACCCCGGGATCGTCCGGCGGATCGTTCCGGGCGCCGCCCGGGCTGCAAACCCTTGATCGGCCGGGCGGAAGCGCCGCCGCCGGACCATCCGCGGCCGATGGACTTTAGGTTGTAACAATTCCTTCTTTTTGCAGGCGCTGATCGCCTCTCTAGGCTGCAGGCAGGCTCGCGGGCGGGGGAATGCTGGGGGAACTGGGGAAGTATCATGACGGATGTCGGCACGGTGAGCGCCGCGGGCGGCCTTCCCGCCCTGGCGCCGGCTGCGGGCGAGATCGCGCGCATCAAGGCGCAGATCAATCTCGATGACCGGGCGCAGCTCGTGGAATACGGCGCCGGCGCCCAGCGCGACGTCGCCGATTACGCCGAGCGGGTGCTGAAGCAGACCAAGAACCGCGAGCTCGGCGATACCGGTGCGCTGCTGACCGACATCATCGCCAAGGCCAAGGGGCTCGACCCGGCGAAGCTCGAGGAGGCCGGCTTCTTCGAGCGGCTGATGGGCTCGATCGAGCGGCGCATCCTGAAATTCCGCGCCAAGTTCGAGGAGGTCTCCGGCCAGATCGAGGCGATCTGCATCGAGCTCGAGAAGCGCAAGGAAGGGCTGCGCCGCGACATCGCGCTGCTCGACCAGCTCCATGAGGAGACGGCGAAGTCTCTGGTCTCGCTGACCACCTACATCGAGGCCGGCAAGGAATATGCCGACCAGTTCGAGCAGAACGAGCTGCCCCGGCTCAAGGCCGCCGCCGATGCGGCCAAGCCCGGCGACGCGCAGTCCATGGTGGTGGCGCAGAACTACCAGGATGCAGCCCAGGCGCTCGACCGCCTGCGCAAGCGGGTCTTCTACCTGCAGCAGGCGCGGCAGATCGGCATTCAGCAGCTGCCGCAGATCCGCATCTGCCAGAGCGGCGACGAGACGCTGATCGAGAGCCTGCAGGCCTCGACCTCGCTCACCATCCCGGCCTGGAAGCAGAAGATGATCCTGCTCCTTGGCCTCAACCGGCAGAAGGAGGCGCTGGCGCTGCAGACCGCTGTCACCGATGCCACCAACGAGATGCTGCGCCAGGCTTCGGACATGATGAAGTCCCAGTCGATCGAGATCGAGAAGCAGTCCCAAGCGGGCCTGGTCAGCATGGAGACCCTGGCCAAGGTGAACCGCGACCTCATCGACACGATCGGCGCGGTGGTCAAGGTGCAGCAGGACGGCAAGGCCAGGCGCGCCCAGGCGGAGCAGCAGATGGAGCAGATGACGGAGACGCTCAGGAAGGCGCTGGCGGAGGCCGGGGCGCCGCGCTGACCGGATCGATGTCCCCGGACCGATGCCGATGGCCCCGATGATGCTGCGCCGCCTTGCCGCCGCCGCGCTCGCGCTGCTGGCGCTTTCGGCTTGCGGGCAGAAGCAGCCGGTCGAGTTCAAAATCGTCTCCGGCTCGGAGAACACGGCGCTGGAGCCGATCGTTCAGGAGTTCTGCCGCGGCCACGCGATGAATTGCAGCTTCGAGTACAAGGGCTCGCTGGACATCGGCGCGGATCTCGCCCCCGGCGCCAGCACGGACGCCGACGCGGTCTGGCCGGCGGCGTCGCTCTGGATCGACCTCTTCGATGCCGGGCGCAAGGTGAAGAAGCTGAAATCGATCAGCCAGTCGCCGGTGATCCTCGGCGTGCGCCTCGCCAAGGCCAAGGAGCTCGGCTGGACCGACAAGCCGGTCACGACGCGGGACATCGTCCAGGCGGTGAAGGACGGCAAGCTGAAGTTCCTGATGACCTCGGCGACACAGTCGAACTCCGGCGCCTCGGCCTATCTGGCGATGCTCGCCGTGCTGGTCGGGCAGCCCGATGTGATCGAGCCCGGCGATCTCGACGATCCCAGGCTCCAGGACGAGATCAAGCTGCTGCTCTCCGGGGTCGAGCGCTCGTCGGGGTCGAGCGGCTGGCTGAAGGACCTGTTCCTCGCCGGCCGGCCCGGGCCGGAGTTCGCCGAATACGACGCCATGTGGAACTACGAGTCGGTGATCAAGGAAGCCAACGACGCGCTGGCGCAGAAGAACGGCGAGAAGCTCTGGGCGGTCTATCCCGCCGACGGCGTGTTCGTCTCGGATTCGCCGCTGGGCTTCATCGACCGCGGCCGCGGGCCGGACGTGGAGAAGGCGTTCGACGAGCTGCAGGCCTACCTGCAGTCGCCCGAGACGCAGGCGCGGATCGCGGCGCTCGGCCGGCGGGTGGCGCTGAGCGGCGCCGCGGCCAAGGCCGAGCCGGATTGGAACTTCGATCCCGGCCGGATGGTGAACAGCGTGCGCACGCCGGCACCCGACGTGATCCAGAAGGCGCTCGCCCTCTACCAGGACACGCTGCGGCGACCCTCGCTCACCGCTTTCTGCCTCGACTATTCGGGCAGCATGCAAGGCGTGGGCGAGAGCCAGGTACGCGAGGCGATGCACTTCCTGCTGACACCGAGCGAGGCGAGCAAGGCGCTGGTGCAATGGACGCGGCGGGACAAGCTGAACGTGATCATCTTCACCGACCACGTGGATTCGCACCGCGAGGGCGACGGCACGCCGGCCAGCCAATCCGACCTGCTCGGCTTCGTGACCGGCAAGTCGGCGGGCGGCGGCACCGACATGTATTCCTGCCTGAAGCAGGCCGCGCGCTGGATCGACCAGCAGCCGGACCGCGCCGACTACCTGCCGGCGATCCTGGTGATGACCGACGGCAGGAGCGAAGGCGACGCGCCGGGCTTCGAGCAGGAGTGGCGCACCAACGGCGAAGCGATCCCGATCTTCGGCATCACCTTCGGCGATGCCGACAAGTCGCAGCTCGACAAGCTGGCGGATCTCTCCCGGGCCCGTGTGTTCGACGGGCGCAAGGACCTGCAGGCTGCGTTCCGGGCCGCCCGTGGCTATAATTGACGTGCGCATGGATGTCCGGGGCGACGGCCGCTACGTGATCGCGGGAGTGGTGTCGGCGGCGGCGCTGCCGGCGGCGGTCTTCCTCGCCGGCATCCCCTATTTCGCCGCGGTGCCGATCGCGGCCGTGCTGTTCGGCGCCATCGTGTTCCTGCTGGCGCCGCGGCGTCCGTTCGAGGGGCTCGATGTCGCCGCGATCGGCCGCGGCCAGATCGAGGCGGCGCAGGGGGCGCTGGAGGAGGCCGGCCGCGACATCGACACGATCGAGGCCGCCGCCAAGCAGATCAAGACCCGGGACATCGCCGCGGCGCTCACCCATCTGGCGGCGACCGCGCACGGCCTGCTGCAGCAGATCGAGAAGGATCCGACGAAGCTCGGCGACGTGCGTCGACTGGTCGCGGTCTACCTGCCGCGCACGCGGGAGATCGCCGACAGCTTCGCCGACATCGAGAGCCGCGGCACGCTGGAGCCCGCGCGGGTCGACCGGCTACGCAGCGTGCTGAAGAAGATCGACGAGACCTTCCAGCATTTCGGCGAGCGCATGGTGGAGAGCGAAGCCAGGGAACTCGACGTCGAGCTCAACCTGCTGGAGGACAGCATCAGGCAGGAACTGGGGTCGCGGAGATGAGCCTCACGCGGCGGCAGATCGGCCTTGGCCTGCTCGGCGGCGCGGCGGCGCTGACCGGCGGCGGGATCTATCTGCGCGACCATAATCCCTTCGTGAAGCCGGCGCCGCAGAAGCTGTTCGGGTTCGTCGGCGGCGAGAAGATCCCGCTGCTCGGCAGCGAGAAGGTGAAGGCGCTGCTTGCAGACACGTTCCACTTCTTGCTCGACGCGCGGCAGGCGGGCAGCGTCGAGATGGTGCGCGAGCCCTCGCTGCTGCAGCAGAACCCGCAGTTCCTGTGGCCCTCCTCCGACGTGATGGTGGAGATCGCCAGGCAGTCCAACGTGCGGATCCTGCGCAGCCAGGTGATCGTCAACTCGCCGATCGTCGTCTATAGCTGGGAGCCCGTGGCGGAAGGCTTGGTGCAGGCCGGCATCGTCGCCAAGGACAAGGACAACTACTACATCGTCGATACCAGGCGCCTGCTGCAGGCGCATATCGACGCCCTGCCCTGGACCGCGGTCGACGTGCCGGCACTCTACGGCAAGGTGCGGATCGTCTCGACCGATCCCAACCGCTCCAACAGCGGCTTCATGTTCGCGGGGCTCGCGGCCGACATCCTGGCCGAGGACGTGGCTACGCCCGACACCGTGCGGCGCGACCAGGGCGCGCTGAAGACCATCTTCCAGCGCATGGGGTTCATGGCCTATTCCTCGGGCAAGATATTCGAGGACTATCTGGTGGGCGGCATGGGTGCCTATCCGCTGGTGGTCGGCTATGAGAGCCAGCTCCCCGAATGGTCGCTGGCCGATCCCGCGCGCTGGCAGCGCATCCGCGACGGATCGGGGCCCAAGCCGGTCGTGCTCTATCCGCAGCCGACGGTGTTCTCCGCGCATCCGCTGATCGCGATCGCGCCGGAATCGCTGCCGCTGATCGACGCGCTGCAGTCCCGAGAGTTCCAGACCATCGCCTGGACCGAGCATGGTTTCCGCGGTCCCCTGGGCTCGGCGGAGACGGCGCTGCATGCAGCTTCGGGGCTTGCCGTGCCGCAGACCCTGACCGCGATCGTGCCGATGCCCGAGGCCGAAGCGATGCTGGCCTTGGCCGGCGACATCGCCGCGCCCGCGCCCTGACCGTCGCTATTTCTCCGAATCCATATACTGCGTTGTGATGCCCCGGAAGCGGTGTGACAGGTATTGGATAACGACCTGGAATGCAGGGGCTTTTAGCGGCGCGTCTCAAAGGGGCTGTTACCCAACTGCAACAGGTGAAATCATCCCTATCGTTAATTCTCGATTGTAATGTCCCCAAGGCGCGGCCATTATAATGGTTCGTCGGCTCGCTATGGGTTGGCCCAGTCTCTCGACTCCGATGGGAGTCCCGACCCGGTCTCATCCCTTTCGAAGTTTGGCGTAGATCGCCCGCACGGAATGCGTGGGGGTGCAGGTTGTGCATCTATCCAGAGGAAGACTAATGGCTACTGGTACTGTCAAATGGTTCAACACCCAAAAGGGCTACGGCTTCATTCAGCCGGATGACGGCTCGAAGGACGTGTTCGTGCACATCTCCGCCGTCGAGCGCTCGGGCATCGGCTCGCTGCGCGACGGCCAGAAGATCAGCTACGACGTGGTCCAGGACCGCGGCAAGCCGGCAGCGTCCAATCTGAAGGTCGGCTGAGAGCCTGCTTTAGCGGACATTCTTCGGGGGGCGGCTTCGGCCGCCCTTCTTTTTTTGCCCGATCCGATGCGTTCCGGGTTCGGCCGATATGCATCCGACGGCACTGGCCACGGCCCCCTCGCTGTGCCATTGATTTTCGCATGCACAATGCGTTGCTGCCGGCAACGCGGGCCACGAGGAGACCGAAATGCCGAATGCCGATCATGGCCGGAACCAGCCGCCGATCCTGCAACTCAACCCGGCCGACCCGCTGGTGGTCGCGACCCGCGAGCTCAAGGCCGGCGAGGAGATCGGGCTCGGCGACCTGCGTCCGGTCGAGACCATCGCGCGCGGGCACAAGATGGCGACCAAGCCGATCGCCGACGGCGAGCCGGTCCGCAAGCTCGGCCAGGTGATCGGCGTGGCCACCAGGCCGATCCAGCCCGGCCAGCACATCCACACCCACAACGTCGAGTTCCGCCCGAGCACCGCGGACCACGCGATCGGCTCCGGCCGCACCAACCTGCCGATCCTCCCCGAGGAGAAGGCGGCGACCTTCCTGGGCATCGTGCGCCCGGACGGCACCGTCGCGACGCGCAACTATATCGGCGTGCTGACCACGGTGAACTGCTCGGCGACGGTCGCGCGGCAGATCTCCGACTGGTTCCGGATGCATCCGGAAGAGCTGGCGCCCTATCCCAATGTCGACGGCGTCGTCGCCCTCACCCACAAGGACGGCTGCGCCGGCGGCGCCGACAGCGAAGGCACCCAGCTCCTGCGCCGGACGATCGGCGGCTACGCCAAGCACGCCAATTTCGGCGCGGTGGTGATGATCGGCCTGGGCTGCGAGTCGAACCAGCTCCCGCGGCTCGTCACCGAGGAAGGACTGCAGGCCGGCCAGCGCATCCAGACCCTGGTGATGCAGGAGGTGGGCGGCACGCGGAAGACCATCGAAGCCGCGGTCGCGCGCATCCGCGAGCTGCTGCCGGTCGTCAACAACGTGCAGCGCCGGCGCGTGCCGGCCAGGCATCTGGTGCTCGGCATGCAATGCGGCGGCTCCGACGGGTTCTCGGCGATCACGGCCAATCCGGCGCTGGGCGTCGCGGCCGACCTGCTGGTGCAGAACGGCGGCACCGCGATCCTCTCGGAGACGCCGGAGATCTACGGCGCCGAGCACATGCTCCTCAGCCGCGCGATCAGCAACGAGGTCGGCGAGAAGCTCTTGGACCTGCTGCAATGGTGGGAGCAGTACGCCGCCAAGAACGACGGCTCGCTCGACAACAACCCCTCGCCCGGCAACAAGGCGGGCGGGCTCACCACGATTCTCGAGAAGTCGCTCGGCGCCGCGGCGAAGGGCGGGCGCAGCGATCTCGTGGACGTCTATCGCTATGCGGAGCCCGTGACCAGGAAGGGCTTCGTCTTCATGGACACGCCCGGCTACGACCCGGTCTCGGCGACCGGCCAGGTCGCGGGCGGCGCCAACATGATCTGCTTCACCACCGGCCGCGGCTCCTGCTTCGGCTGCAAGCCCTCGCCCAGCCTCAAGCTCGCGACCAACTCGCCGATGTACCGGCGCATGGTCGAGGACATGGACATCAACTGCGGCGAGATCATGGACGGCGGCGCGAGCGTCGAGGAGATGGGCGAGCGGATCTTCCGGCTGATCCTGGAGACCGCATCGGGCAAGCCCAGCAAGAGCGAGGCGCTGGGCTACGGCGAGGACGAGTTCGCGCCCTGGCACCTGGGCGCGACGTTCTAGCCCTCCCCGATCGGCGCACGGCCGGCGGGATCACAGCAGGACGCTTATTCGGACCGGACGCGCAAGCGCGCGAAAAAAGGCGAAGCGCGCCGCGCTTCGCCTTCTTGTTGCCAAAGC
>DASZSL010000106.1:0-29193 GCA_035548715.1 Dongiaceae bacterium | reverse complement strand
TGCAGGCCTCTTCCAGCGCCTCCGTCGAGGTGGCGTAGGAGATGCGGAAATAGGGCGAGAGGCCGAAGGCCGAGCCCTGCACCGCGGCGACGCCTTCCGCTTCCAGCAGATAGGTCACGAAGTCGTCGTCGGTCTCGATCTTCTTGCCCTCGGGCGTGGTCTTGCCGATCGTGCCGGCGCAGGACGGGTAGACGTAGAACGCGCCCTCCGGCGTGTGGCAGTGCAGGCCCGGCGCCTGGTTCAGCAGGCCGACCACCATGTCGCGGCGCGCCTTGAACACCGCGTTGTTCTGCTCGATGAAGTCCTGCGGGCCGTTCAGCGCCTCGACCGCCGCCGCCTGCGAGATCGAGGACGGGTTGGAGGTCGATTGCGACTGCATCTTGGCGATCGCCTTGATCAGCGGCGCCGGGCCTCCCGCGTAACCAATGCGCCAGCCGGTCATGCAATAGGCCTTCGAGACGCCGTTCATCGTCAGGGTGCGGTCGTAGAGCTTCGGTTCGACCTGCGCGATGGTGGCGAACTGGAAGCCGTCATAGAGCAGGTGCTCGTACATGTCGTCGGTCAGCACATGCACCTGCGGGTGCTTCAGCAGCACGTCGGCGAGCGACTTCAGCTCGGCCGCGGAATAGGCCGCACCGGTCGGGTTCGACGGCGAGTTCAGGATCAGCCACTTGGTCTTCGGCGTGATCGCCGCTTCCAGCGCCTCCGCCGTCAGCTTGAACTTCGAGTTCTCGCCGCAATCGACGATCACCGGCTTGCCGTCGGCCAGCAGCACGATGTCCGGATAGGACACCCAGTAGGGCGCCGGGATGATGACCTCGTCGCCGGCATTGAGGGTCGCGACCAGCGCGTTGAACAGCACCTGCTTGCCGCCGGTGCCGACGGTGATCTGGTCGAGCTTGTAGTCGAGCCCGTTCTCGCGCTTGAACTTGGCGATGATCGCCTTCTTCAGCGCGTCGGTGCCGTCGACATTGGTGTACTTGGTGTCGCCGGCGCGGATCGCCTTGATCGCGGCTTCCTTGATGTTGTCCGGCGTGTCGAAATCCGGCTCGCCCGCGCCGAGGCCGATCACGTCGCGGCCGGCTTCTTTGAGCTGGCGCGCCTTCATGGTGACGGCGATGGTCGGGGACGGCTTGATCCGGTCGAGACGGTCGGCGAGGAAGGCCATGTTTCTCACTTCAGAAGACGTGGAAAAGCGCGGCGGAAAATAGCGCCCGCCGCCCGATGGCGCAATGCGGCATCGCCCCAAGGGCCTGAAAAATCCCGGGTCCGGCCCGCGATTGTCGCGGCGCAATTGTGTGGGCACAATCGGCCCCTGGGGAAACGGGGGAAGCCATGCGGGGGAAGGGCTTGCCCGATCCGGCTCGGGGCCGGCGGCGGCGGAGCTGGTGCTGTTCGGCCAGCTCGGTTAACCCGCGGCGTCAGCAATCCATCCTTGAGCGGCTGCATCCGCGGCGTCAGGATCGGCGTATCAGCAGGCCGGAGCGACCGGCTGACGGGGGAGACCATCATGCCGCTGCAGATCATCGGTGCCGGCTTCGGCCGCACCGGGACCATGTCCACCTACACGGCGCTGAACGCGCTCGGCTTTCCCTGCTACCACATGTTCGAGGTGCTGCGGAATCCGGCGAACAAGGCCCATCTCGGCTTCTGGCGCAGGGTCGCCGATGCGCCCGATGCGCCGCGGCAGGACTGGGAGACCGTGTTCGCCCGCTACACCGCCTCGGTCGATAACCCGGCGGTCTGCGTCTGGAAGGAGTTGCTGCGTGCCTATCCCGACGCCAAGGTCCTGCTGACGCTCCACCCGAAGGGCGGCGACGCCTGGTACGAGAGCGTGATGGAGACGATCTACTTCACCGAGAACACCTGGCAGTTCAAGGTGCTCCACGCGCTGACGCCGTTCGGCCGCACGTTCGGCGACATGTCGCGCAAGCTCATCTGGCAGCACCTGCACCGCGACACCATGCCGGACCGCGCCAAGGCGGTCGCCTTCTACAACCGGCATATCGAGGAAGTGAAGGCGGCGGTGCCGGCGGAGAAGCTGCTGGTCTTTTCCGCCAACCAGGGCTGGGCGCCGCTCTGCGGCTTCCTGGGCGTCTCCATTCCCAACACGCCGTTCCCGAACGTCAACGACCGCGCCGAGTTCCAGAAGATCAAGCGCGGCGTCCAACGCGGCGCCTATGTGATCCTCGGCGGGCTCGGCCTCGCGGCCGTCGCCATCGTGGTTGGCGTGGCGGCCCTCGCAAACGCGCTTTAGAGCGAGGCTTCAGCCGAGTATGCGCTGATAGATCGCCAGGTCGTCAGCGGAAAAGCAGCAGAAGACGATCTCGGCGATTGAAGCCGATGGGAAGCCGCGCGCCGTCTCGACGGCAATCTCGGTCGCCGCTTCCTTCGGATAGCCATAGATCCCGGTGCTGATCGCCGGAAACGCGATCGAGCGCAGCCCGTGCCGCTCGGCGAGCTCCAGCGACCGGCGATAGCACGAGGCGAGCAGCGCCGGCTCGCCGGACCGGCCGCCGCGCCAGACCGGGCCGACGGCGTGGATCACGTGCCGGGCGGGCAGGCGGTGGCCCTTGGTGATCTTCGCATCGCCGGTGTTGCAGCCATGCAGCGCCCGGCACTCCGCCAGCAGCTCCGGCCCGGCGGCACGGTGGATGGCGCCATCGACCCCGCCGCCGCCGAGCAGCGATTCGTTCGCCGCGTTGACGATCGCATCGACCTCGAGGGCCACGATATTCGCCTGGATGGCGCGGAGGGTCGCGGTCATGCGCCCATTCTAGGGCGGCGCCCCGCCTCATTCATCGACGAAATAGTCGGCGTGAAGCGGACGCAGCCGGGCGATGGCATGGTCCACCGAGCCCATATGGAGCTGCATCGCCGCGGCGGCGGCCTCGGGGTCGCGCTTCTCCAGCGCCCGCACGATCCTGCGGTGCTCCTCGATGATCGTGGTCCGGTGCGCGGGCACGCGGTTGGCGATATGGCCGATCCGGTCCCACAGCATCTTGACGCTCTGCACCGTCGCCCAGACGCCTTCGAGCTGCGCCGCGCGCGCGACGATCTGGTGGAAGCCCTCATTGTCGAGATAGAACGCCCAGCCCTCGCCGGCCTTGGCGTGCTGGACCTGCAGGGCGAGGTTCGCCTTGATCGCGCGGCTGTCCGCGTCGGTCCAGCGCCGCGCCGCCTCGGCGATCAGCGCCACCTCCAGCGCCTGGCGCGCGAACTGCGCCTCGCGCACCTGCTTGAGCTTGATCGGCGCGACGAAAGTGCCGCGCTGCGGGAAGATGTCGATCAGGCCGTCCTCGGCCAGCCGCGTGATCGCGGTCCGGACCGGCGAGCGCGAGACATGGAACATGCCGCACAGGCGGCTCTCGCTGATCGCCTCGTTGGGCTCCAGCCGGCAGGTGATGATCGCCTCGCGCAGCCCGCGATAGACCTGCTCGGCCGCCGGCAGCCGCCGGTCGACCCGGAAGTCATTCCGTTTCGCCGAACGCGCCGCCTGCAAAGTCACGCCTGTCCTTGCCATCCTGCCATCCGGAACGCCGCGCGGCATGCACCCGCGATTGACCGCGCGCCAACTTGTATACTAGCATCCCATCGAGCGGCGCGGCTTGCAAGCGCCGCCAATAATCCCCGGGAGGAACCGATGAAACGCTCGCTCTTCAGACTCGCTCTGTCTTCCGCCGCCGCCATCCTGCTGGCCGGCGCGGCCTCCGCCGATTCCGGGACCAAGGTGGCCCTCGTCCCCGGCGGCCCGCATCCCTATTTCGCCGCCTGGGAGCAGGCGGGCCAGGATGCGGTCAAGGATTTCGGCCTCGGTGCCGCCGATTACCGCGTGCCGCAGAAATGGGAGCTCGCGACCCAGAGCCAGCTGCTCGAGAGTCTCCTGAGCCAGGGCTACAACTCCTTCCTGATCTTCCCCGGCGACGCGGTCGGCACCACGCCGGTGGTGCAGGAGATCGTCGATAACGGCGGCCAGGCGCTGGCGCTCGCGGGGTGCCTGAAGGACCCCAACCCGGCGCTGTTCTGCATGGGCACCGACGTCGCGCGCTCGGCCTATCTCGGCACCAAGGAGCTGATCAAGGCGATGGGCGGCAAGGGCTCGATCGCGCATTTCACCGGCTTCCTGGTCGATCCCAACACCCAGCTCCGCATCGACGCGGTGCAGAAGGCCGCCGACGAGACCGGCGGCGCCGTCAAGGTCGTGCAGGTGATCGCCGACATCGACGCGCCGCAGCCGGCGGAGGAGAAGATCAACGCCTATCTCGCCGCGCATGCCGCCGAGGTGGACGGCATCGTGACCACCGCCTGGGTGCCGGCCGTGACCGCGGCCAACGCGCTCCGCAAGATCGGCGACAAGCGGATCAAGATGGTCGGCATCGACCATGACGAAGTCGTGCTCAAGGCGATCAAGGACGGCTTCGTCAACGGCACCATGCTGCAGAACCCCTACGGCCAGGGCTATGTCGGCTCCTATGTGCTCGACAAGCTGCGCTCTGGCTGCAAGCTCAAGGACTCGGCGCCGTGGAAGGAGAACGCGCTGACCAAGAAGTTCGTCGATTCCGGCACGGTCTTCGTCGATGCCTCCCAGGTCGACACCTATGTCGATGCGATGCGCGGCATCACCAAGACCCTGAAGGCCGATTTCGACAAGGACTTCCTGGACTGCAAGTAACCGCGCGATGCGCGCCGGCATGGGCTGCCGGCGCGCATTCCGACCAAGCGGAACCCCAGTATGACCGCTGTCGATACCGTGTCCGACCGCCGGCCCTCCGTCCTCCAGCGCGTGCTGTTCAGCAACGAGTTCGGGCTCGTCGTGCTGATCGTGCTTGCCTTCGCGATTTTCGCGGGATTGCTGCCCGGGTTCACCTCGCCGTTCAGCATGTTCACCATCGGCCGGCAGATCGGCATCGACACGATGATCGGCCTTGCCATGATGGCGGTGATCGTCACCGGCGGCCTCGACCTCTCGGTCGGCGCGATCGGCGTCTGCGCCGCCATGACCTTCGGCTGGCTGGCCGAGCGGCTCGGCCTGCCGCTGATCGTCGCCGTGCCCGGCGCGCTGCTGTTCGGCGCGGCACTCGGCTGGGTCAATGGCTATGCCGTGGTCCGCTCGGGCGTGCACAGCTTCATCATCACGCTGGCCAGCATGAGCATCTTCTTCGGCGTGATGATCTTCCTGACCCGTGCCGAGGCGTTCCGCGGCCTGTCGCCCGAGGTCGCCGCCTTCGGCCGGCTGAAATTCGGCCGCGTCTCCAGCCTGCTGCTGGTCTCGCTCGCGACCTGCGCGGCGCTGGCGGTGCTCTATCACTACACGACGCTCGGACGCCGCATGCTGGCGGCGGGCGCCAACCGCCGCGCCGCGGAAGTCTCCGGCGTGCGCACCGGCCGCATCTTCATCGCCTGCCACATGCTGACCGGTGCGCTCGCCGCCGCCGCGGGGCTGATGGTGACCTGCCGCGTCGGGGCGGCGGTGCCGAGCATGGCGGGACAGCTCGGCCAGGACTGGCTGCTGCCGGCCTTCCTGGCGCCGGTCCTGGGCGGCACCCTGCTCTCCGGCGGCCGGGTCTCGGTCATCGGCACGCTGCTCGGCGCCGCCTTCGCCGACATCATCACCGCCGGCCTGCTGCAGCTCCGGGTCGGCGAGTTCTGGATCCAGGCCTTCCTCGGCCTGATGCTGCTGGCGGCCGTTCTGGCGGATCGCGGACGGCATGTTCTGCTGCGCCGGCGGGGGCTGGTCTGAGATGGCGAAGCTGTTCGACAACGACTGGATCGGCCCGGCGCTGGTGAGCCTGATCGCCATCGTCGCGATCTCGATCTTCCAGCCGAGCTTCCTCTCGCCCTTCAACATCCTGGTCCTCCTGTCGGCGATCGCGGTCAACATGCTGATCGCGCTCGGCCAGCTCGTGATCATCGGCATCGGCCAGATGAACCTCGCCATCGGCTCGATCGGCGGCCTGGTCGCCATCAGCTTCGCCGGGATGATGGAGGTCTGGCAGCTCCCGCCGCCGATCGCGATGCTCGGCGGCCTCGCGATCGGCGTCGCGGCCGGGGCGGCCAGCGGCTTCGTCATCGCCCGCACCGGCATCTCGGCCTTCATCATCACGCTCGCGGGCCTGCAGATCTTCAAGGGCATCAATCTCGGCATCACCGAGGCGCAGCCCTTCTACGGCGTGCCGCAACCGGTGAAGGATTTCGGCAACGTCGCCATGCTGGGACCGCTGCCCTGGCTGATCCTGCCGATGCTGATCGCCTCCTTCGGCATGTGGGCCTTGTTCAACCGCCTGCGGATCGGCCGCTTCATCCTGGCGATCGGCGGCAACCGCAACGCCGCCGAGCTTTCCGGCATCGACCTCAACCGCACGGTGGTCTGGGCCCATGCGGTCTCCGGCGGCCTGGCCGCGATCGCCGGCATGATGCTGGTCGCGCGGCTGCAGATCGGCCATCCCGCGACCGGCGAGGACTGGCTGATCTCGTCCTTCGCGGCCCCGGTGATCGGCGGCGCGGTGCTCTCCGGCGGCCATGTCAGCGTCGCCGGCACCTTCTTCGGCGTGGTCATCATCGCCATCATCACCCAGGCGCTGGTGCTGTTCGCCATCGATCCCTTCGTGGTGCAGATCGTGCTCGGCGCCCTCATCCTCTGGGCGGTCGGCATCAACCGGCTGCGCGAGCTGCGCGTCGCCAAAGCGAGGGCGTGATGGCGGCCGCCCTCGAAGTCTCCCATGTCTCCAAGTCGTTCCCCGGCGTCCGCGCGCTGGATGACGTTTCGCTCACCCTGCAGCCGGGCTCGATCCATGCCTTGCTCGGCGAGAACGGCGCCGGCAAGTCGACCCTGATCAAGATCGTGACCGGCCTGCACCGCCCCGACCAGGGCGAGATCACGGTCAACGGAAAGGTCGTGCATTTCGCCAATCCGCGCCAGGCGGTGGCGGGCGGCATCGGCGCCGTGCACCAGGAGCGCAACCTGGTCGGCCGGTTCTCGATCGGCGAGAACATCATGCTGGAGCGCCTCGGCAAGCATTCGCTCTCGGTGATCGACTATCCGAAGATCCATGCCGAGGCGGCGAAGTGGCTGAAGCTGCTCGACCTCTACATCGACCCGCGCCGGCCGGTCTCCAGCCTGTCGGTCGCGCAGATGCAGCTCGTCGAGATCGGCAAGGCCCTGGCGCTCGAGACCCGCGTCCTGCTGCTCGACGAGCCGACCGCCTCGCTGACGCCGAACGAGACGCAGGTGCTGTTCGGCATCCTGCGGCGCCTGCGCGACGACGGGGTCGCCATCGTCTTCGTCAGCCACAAGCTCGAAGAGGTGTTCGACCTCTGCGACACGGTGACGGTGCTGCGCGACGGCCGCAATGCCTGCGCCGGCGCGGCGCTCAAGGATCTCGACCGCGGCGCCGTGGTGCAGATGATGATCGGCCGCGCCGAGCGGATCGCCAAGCGCGCGCCGCGGCCGCGCGCCGCCACCGCGCCCTACCTGGAGCTCCGGAACTTCGCCTCGGCCGCCGGGCATCGCGACGTGTCGCTGGCCGTGCGGCCGGGCGAGATCATCGGCCTCTACGGCCTGGTCGGCGCCGGGCGCAGCGAGCTCGCCAGGGCGATCCTCGGCCTCGTCCGCCGCACCGGCGGCGAGGTGCTGGTCGAGGGCCGGCCGGCGCGCATCGCCTCGCCCGCCGACGCGCTGCAGCAATGCGGCATCGGCTATGTCAGCGAGGACCGCAAGCAGGAGGGCCTGATCCTGCTGCATTCGGTGCTCGGCAATGCCGGGATCACCGTGTGGCGCCGGCTCGCCAATGCCTTGGGCTTCCTGCGCGATCGGTCGATCGCGGCGCTGACCCAGCCGGTGCTGCGGCGCCTGGAGGTGAAGACGCCGTCGCTCTACCAGACCATCGGCAACCTCTCCGGCGGCAACCAGCAGAAGGTCTCGGTGGCGAAATGGATCGCCGCCGGGGTCAGGCTGCTGATCATCGACGAGCCGACCGTCGGCATCGACATCAAGACCAAGGCCTATCTGCACGACCTGATCCACGAGCTGGCGGAGCAGGGGACGGCGATCCTGCTGATCACCTCCGACATGCCGGAGATGGTGGACGTCGCCGACCACATCCTGGTCATGTCCGGCTTCCGCATCGAGGGCGAGGTCGAGAACGACCGCAACTACGAGCGCGTCTCCCGCGCGATCATGGGTTTCATCCATAGCAACCAGGCGGCCTGAGAGGCGAACATGGCGAAGATCGTGCGCGTCGAGGCCCTGATGGTCGATCTGAAGCCCAAGGTGAAGCGCACCGACGCGATCCAGTCCTTCGTCAGCCAGGAGACGCCGATCATCCGGATCTTCGATGCCGATGGCGGGGTCGGCACCGGCTACAGCTACACGATCGGCACCGGCGGGCCGTCGGTGATGAAGCTGATCGAGCTCACGCTGGGGCCCGCATTGATCGGCCGCGAGGCGCTGGAGATCGAGCGCATCTGGCGCGACCTGCTGTTCCTGACCCATGCGACGACGGTGGGGGCGATCACCTCGCTGGCGCTGGCGGCGATCGACACCGCGCTCTGGGACCTGAAATGCCGCCGCCACGGCGAGCCGCTGCACCGGATGGCCGGCGGCGCGCAGGCGCGCGTGCCGCTCTACACCACCGAGGGCGGCTGGCTGCATATCGAGACCGGCGCGCTGGTCGAGGATGCGCTCGCCGCCAAGGCCAAGGGCTTCGGCGGGTCGAAGATCAAGATCGGCCGGCCGCATGTCTCCGAGGACGTGGCGCGGCTGGAAGCCGTGCGCGACGCCGTCGGACCGGCCTTCGAGATCATGACCGACTGCAACCAGCGCTTCACCGTCGATGAGGCGATCCGGCGCGCACGCTGCCTGACGCCGGCCGACATCGCCTGGATCGAGGAGCCGCTGACGGCCGACGACCTGATGGGGCATGTGCGCCTGTCGCAGAGCACGACCATCCCGGTCGCGGTCGGCGAGAGCCTCTACAGCCCGCTGCATTTCCGCGAATACCTGAGCCAAGGCGCCTGCTCGATCGTGCAGGCGGACGTGGCGCGGATCGGCGGCATCACGCCCTGGCTGAAGGTCGCGCATCTCGCCGAATGCTTCAACGTGCCGGTCTGCCCGCATTTCCTGATGGAGCTGCATGTCTCGCTCTGCGCCGCGGTGCCCAATGCGCGCTGGGTCGAGTACATCCCGCAATTGGACACGCTGACCACCGCGCCGATGCGGATCGAGGCGGGCCACGCGATCCCGTCGGACGAGCCCGGGCTCGGCATCGCCTGGGACTTCAAGGCGATCGAGAAGCAGGCCGTGCCGGGCTCGGCCTTCACCTTGCGCTAGGGAGAGAGCGATGCAGCGCTACGGCATGACGATCGGCCTCGATCCGGCGCATATGGCCGAGTACAAGCGGCTGCACGCGGCGGTCTGGCCGGAGGTGCTGGCGACCATCGCGCGCTGCAACATCCGGAACTACTCGATCTTCCTGCGCGAGCCGGAGAACGTGATGTTCGCCTACTTCGAATATCACGGCACCGATTTCGCCGCCGACATGGCGAAGATGGCGGCGGATCCCAGGACCCAGGAATGGTGGAAGCTCTGCGGCCCGATGCAGCGGCCGCTGGAGACCCGCGCCAAGGGCGAATGGTGGGCCGCGATGGACGAGGTCTTCCACGTCGATTGAGGCGGGTCATGCTTGACTTCCGACAGGGCCGGCCCGGCCTTTACCTTTACGGCCCCCACTGCTTTCGCGGCTGGTCCATATGGACCAAGCCTCTGACAATGAAGGGCTTCATCGTGTGGCAGGCACCCCCATGGATTTTCGATTCCGTAAAGGTCCGGTAAAGGTTGGAGACGCGCTCGAGACGCCCGTTCGGGCGCATGGACAAAGCCGCGCGCAGCGACGGCTGCGGGCACACGGATCGTCTGTCGTTGCTGGCCAAATCGCGCGGCGTTCACCGGCGATGGCGAAGCCATTCAGCCCGGTTCGCGAAAACATTATAGTTCACTTTGCGTTCCAGCGCAATGTTCTTGGCGCGCGGGCCTAAGGCTGGGCCCACTCGAACACGATCATCAGGCAGCCGGTCTCGGTGCGGGTGTTGTGGTGCGAGCCCGGCTTGAAGGTGACGAAGTCGCCGGCATTGAGCGCGCGGCCGTCGCTCTCGATCGCGGTGCCTTCCAGCACCAGGAACTCCTCGTAGCCGGGATGGGTGTGCGGCCGGGTGACGCCGCCGGGCAGCATCTGGAAGTAATAGCTGCCCCGCATGGTCTTCGGGTCGTAGGTGATCGGCAGCCAGCGGAGCAGCGCCTCGTATTCCGGCCCGTCGAGCGTGTAGGCGACGAGCTTGTCGCGGTCGAGGTTGACGATGCCGGGGATATCGATGGGGCGTTGCATGGACGGGCCTCCTGCTCGGGAACGAGCATAGCGTATCCCGGGCGGCCCGGCAGGTGGATTTCAGCAGCGCGCTCAGGGTTGCGCTTCGGCGCAATAGCTCGTGAGCTGGGTCACGTCATTGGCGTATTCCGTCGCGGCCGAGCCCGAACCGTTATACGCCTTGATGGTCTTCCAGAGATCGTGGCCGCTGCTCGTCCACTTCTGGCCGAGCTCGCGCATCAGGCGGTCGAGGCAGGGCGCGAAGCGATACCACTGCTTGTCGCGGAAGAAGCTCTCGTCCGCCGTGACGTGCTGGAGATCGTACTGGAAGATGCCGTAGCCCTTGTAGACCCATTGCGCGTCGGCCAGGTGGCGCACGCGCCGCGCGCGGTTCGCCTCCTCGATCAGCATGGCGGTGAAGGGCTCGTCATATCGCGCGCGGAACGCCGCGGTGTCGCGCGGAAAGGCCGAGCGGCGCGTTCCGGGATAGTCGCCGCTCGCGTCGAACACGCAGAGGCTCAGGATCTCGTCGGCCGACCGGTCGTTGATCCAGTTGACCCAGTGGACCGCGGTCTCCTTGCAGGCGATGCCGCACATCAGGTCGACGGAGAACGGGGTGCCGTTGCCCGCGGCGGCCATATCGGCGCCGAACGTGCGCTTGAGCCAGGACGCGGCCCGGATCGCAACCGGCTTGCTTATGGGGATCATGGCCGGCCGGGATCACATCAGGTTCTGGATCACGCAGATATAGGGGCTGAGCGCGCGCTGGGCGATGCGTCCGTGCGCGTTCAAGGCCACGCGCTTGCGCCGGATCGAATCGCTCTCGTTCCCGCCGATGGTCCGGACATAGGCGCCGGCGCTGTCGATGCCGGACTCGACCACGACCGCGGAATGCGAGCTGTAGCTCTTGTGGGTGCTGGCATAGTCGTAGTCGAACGTCTGCCCGTCCCGATTGTTCTGGACGATGTCGCCGATCTGCGGCTGATAGTCGGCGATCGGATAGGCGCGGAAGACGCCGGCGCCCGAGGCCGCGTTCCGGATCGCCGCATAGACGAATTGCGAGTGCTGCGGGTTGAAGAGGAACTGCGTCTTGCTCGCGCCGGACTGCTTCACGCACCAGGAGACGAACACGGCCGACCAGGCCTCGGCGACGCCGGGAAACGAGAACCCGATCCCGGTCCAGTATTTCCTGATCTGCGCCGCCAGCGGCGGATCATTCTCGCTGTATTCGTGGAACTGGTCGTATTGCTCGCCGGCGATGGTGGCGAGCGCTCGCGCCGTCGTGCTTGGCATGACATCCCCCGCAGTGCCGCCTTAGGAGCGTGCACCTAAAGCGGGAAAAGTCAAACTGAATCTCTAGGGATGGGAGATCGCCCACTCAGCCCGCCTCCAGCCGGGCCGGGAAGCCCGGCGCGCGCAGCGCCTCGCCGACGGAATCCTCCAGCAATTTCACGATCATGGAGGACCAGGCCTCGCCGCCATACTTGGCGCGGCCCTCGATGAAGGTCTGCTCCATCAGGCCCGCGAGCTTCAGCGGCACGCCGAAGCGGCGGCCCATGTCCAGGGCGAAGCCGGAATCCTTGCAGGCCAGGTCCATGGTGAAGCCGATGTCGTAGGAGCCGTTGAGGATCACCTGGCTCTCGGTCTCGTGCACGAAGCTGTTGCCCGAGCTGGCCTTGATGGCGCGGAACGCCGTCGCGAGATCGACGCCGCCCTTCTTGCACAGCATCAGCGCCTCGCCGGCGGCGATCAGATGGATGAAGGCCAGCATGTTGGTGACGACCTTGGTCACCGAGGCCTGGGCATGGCCGCCGAGATGGATCACCTCGCCGCCCATCGCCTCCAGGGCGCCGCGATGGCGCTCGAACAGGGCCTTGTCGCCGCCGACCAGCACGGTGATCTCGCCGGCCTCGGCGCGGTGCACGCCGCCGGTGACCGGGCAGGCGAGGATCTCGACCTTGCGCCCGGCGAGTTTCGGCGAGAGCCGGGCGAGCGTGTCCTCATCGACCGTGCTCATTTCTATCCAGGTGGCGCCGGACTTGAAGCCGGGCAAGGCGGCGGCGATCACACTTTCGCTGGCCTTGGGCGAGGGCAGGCAGGTGATGAGGCCGTCCGCGTCCTGCGCCGCTTCCGCGGGCGAGGCGGCCCAGGCCGCGCCGCGCTTCAGCAGCGGCTCGGCGGCGGCCTTGTCGCGGTCATGGACCGAGACCTGGAAGCCGCCCTTGACCAGGCTGGCGGCGAGATGCTTGCCGAGATGGCCGAGGCCGATGAAGCCGTAACGCATGGTGTTCCCCTGTTGTCTCGATGGTTGCCTCAAACTCTGACGCGTGAGTATGCGCGAGCGTTGTGGCTTACGACCCGCCGGCGAAGCGGCTTTCGGCCGAGTAGTTGACCGGCGTGGCCTGCACCTCGAGATGCAGCTTGTCGCCGGCATAGGGATGGGCCCTCGCCACCTCCTCGTCGAGCTCGACGCCGAGGCCGGGCGCATCGGGGACGATGACATAGCCGTCTTCCCAGCGGACCGGCTTCTTCAGGATCTGCGCATGGAAGCCGCCCCAGGTCTGGATGCTCTCCAGGATCAGGAAGTTGGGCAGGGTCGCCGAGAGCTGGATGTTGGCGGCCCCCTCGATCGGGCCGGCATAGAGATGCGGCGCCATCGCGGCGTAATGCGTCTCCGCCATCGCAGCGATCTTCTTCGCCTCGAAGATGCCGCCGACGCGGCCCAAGGCCGGCTGCAGGATCGAGGCGGCGCCGAGCTCCAGCACGCGGGCGAACTCGTATTTCGTGGTCAGGCGCTCGCCGGTCGCGATCGGCACGCGGCATTGCCGGGCGACCTTCGCCATCTCCTCCGGCATTTCCGGCGGCGTGGGCTCCTCGAACCAGAGCGGGTCGTAGGCCTCGATGCGGCGGCCGAGGCGGATGGCGCCCGACGTCGTGAACTGGCCATGGGTGCCGAACAGCAGGTCCGCCCTGGAGCCGACCGCCTCGCGCAGCCGCTTGCAGAACAGCTCGGAGCGGTCGAGGTCGCTGACCGCCGGCTGGTGCGGGTCGTAGATCGTGTAGGGGCCGGCCGGATCGAACTTGATGCCGGTGAAGCCCATCTTCACGTATTCCGCCGCGCGCTGCGCCGAGAGGTCGGGGTCGTTGTAGAAATCGGCGGCCGCCTGCTTCTCGTCGGGATAGAGATAGGTGTAGCTCCTGAGGCGCTCGTGGATCTTGCCGCCGAGCAGCGCATGGACCGGCTTGTCGCAGGCCTTGCCGATGATGTCCCACAGCGCCATCTCGATCGCGCTGACCACGCCCATCAGCGAGATGTCCGGCCGCTGGGAATAGCCGCGGGAATAGGCCTCGCGCCAGATCTGCTCGATCCTGAACGGCTCGCGGTTGAGGACGTGCTTCTCGAACACGTCGCGGATCATCGCCTCGACCACCTTGGGGCCGAAGGTCGCGGCATAGGCCTCGCCCACGCCCTCGATCCCGTCATCGGTGACGAGCTTCAGGAACACGAAGTAGCGCCCGCCGAATCCCGGCGGCGGATTGCCCACGATGAAGGTCTTGAGATCCTTGATTTTCATGGTGTGGTCCCCTGCGTCCTGCGGCTCTTCTCAGCTTAAAGCGAGATCGTGTCGGATGGAATCCTTGCGGGGTTCCCCCACCAGCCTCCCCCCGGCAGAGGGGGAGGCCAAGAGAGGCGGAACCGCAAACTCGTTGTCAGCCATTCTTCTCATCTTCCACGATCATCGCCGCGGCCTTGCGGGCGGTCATGAGCGTGGCGGCGTTGGTGTTGCCCGAGGTCACCGTCGGGAAGATCGAAGCATCCACCACTCGAAGCCCATCGAGGCCGAACACGCGGCCGCGGCCGTCCACCACCGCATCGGACGCCGAGGCGCCCATGCGGCAGGTCGAGGTCGGGTGGAACACCGTGCTCGACCGGGCGCGGAAATCGGCGAGGATCGCGGCATCGTCCATCGCGCCCAGCACCGGCGGGATCGTCTCCCTGGTGATCGCCTGGAAGGCCGGGGTCGCTTCCAGGCGCTGGACCAGCCGGCCGCCGGCGATCACCTCGGCGATGTCCCGGTCGGTCGAGATGTAGTTCGGCCGGATCCGCGGCCGCGCGTCGGGATCGGCGCCGCCGATCTCGATCGTGCCGCGGCTGGTGGGGCGGCAGGGCTGGAAGGAGAGGATGAAGCCGGAGAAGGGATCGGGGTCGATCCGCCGCACCTCGCCGGGCTTGGGCGCGGGATAGGTGATCGGGTTGAAGTAGAGCTGCATGTCGACCCGCTTGGCCGCCGGCGAGGAGCGCACGAAGCCGCCGCACTGGTTGACGCTGAGGCTCAAGGTGCCGCGGCGCGTCAGCACGTAATGCAAAGCCGCCTTGGCCTGGCCCCAGAACGAATTCAATTGGTCGTTCAGGGTCGGCACCTTGGACTTGTAGTAATAGGTGACCGCGAGATGGTCCTGCAGGTTGGCGCCGACATTGGCGTTGTCGAGCAGCACGGGCACGCCGTGGCGCTGCAGCAGCGCGGCCGGCCCGATGCCGGAGAGCTGCAGCAGCAGCGGCGAATTGACCGCGCCGCCGGAGAGGATCACGGCGATCCGCGCCCGCGCCTCGAACACATGGCCGTAGCGGCGATAGCGGATGCCGACGGCGCGCCGGCCCTCGAACCGGATGTTGAGGGCGAGGGAGTCGGTTTCGACCTTCACGTTGCCGCGCTTCAAGGCCGGGCGCAGGAAGGCGTCGGCGGCGGAGCAGCGGAAGCCGTTCTTCGTCGTGATCTGGTAGAGGCCGGCGCCTTCCGGCCGGGTCACCATGTCCTCGGTGGTCGGGAGCTGCAGCTCCCGCACCGCCTGGAAATAGGTCTCCTTCAGCGGATGCGCGTCGGCATCGATCCGGGAGATGCCGAGCGGGCCGTTCCCGGCGGCGGCGCCATTCGCCGCCATGCGGCGCTCGTTGGACTCGAAGACCGGGCGGACGTCGCTCCAGCTCCAGCCCTGGGCGCCCATCGCCTGCCAGTCGTCGTAGTCGTGGGGCAGGCCGCGGTAATAGACCAGGGCGTTGATCGAGCTCGAGCCGCCGATCACCTTGCCGCGCGGCCAGTAGAGCGATCGGCCGTTCAGTTCCGGGCAGGGCTCGGTCTGGTAGGCCCAGTTCAGGGTCTCGTCATAGAACAGGCGCCCGTAGCCGATCGGCAGCTTGATCCAGAACCGCCGGTCGCTGCCGCCGGCTTCCAGCACCAGCACGCTGTGTTTGCCGCTCTTCGAAAGGGTGTCCGCCAGCACGCAACCCGCCGAGCCGGCGCCGACCACGATGTAATCGAACGTATCCATGGATTCCCGACCGCCGGCGAAACGCGCCGGCGGGCAAAAATCCGATGAATCGCAAGGCGTTGGGAAATGCCTTTTCGTCGCGGCCGGGATGAGATTCAGGCGTGTCGGCGGGCCTGGGCGACGCAGAGCACGATGATGAGCGCGACCAGCGGCAGGTCGGGCGAGATCGGCTCGCCGAGGGTGAGTGCCGCGAACACGAAACCGAGGAACGGCTGAAAGAGCTGCACCTGGCTGACGCGGGCAACGCCGCCTTCGGCGAGCCCGCGATACCAGAAGAAGAAGCCGATCAGCATGCTGAACAGCGTGACGTAAGCCAGGCCGATCCAGCTTTGCGGCGGCACGGCGCCGGGTGCGGCGGGCAGGAGCAGCAAGGTCGCCGGCAGGCTGACCGGGAGCGAGAGAATGAGCGCCCAGCAGATCACCTGCCAGGAGCCGATATGCTTGGCGATCCGACTGCCCTCGGCATAGCCGAGGCCACAGACCAGCATGGCCGCCAGCATCAGCAGGTCCGGCGTCGCAAATCCGCCGCGCGTATGCCAGAGCGCATAGAGCACGACCGTCGCGCTGCCGCCGACCGCCCAGGGCCAGAAGGCGGCGCGCGGACGCTCGCCGCGCTGCAGCAGGGCGAAGCCGGAGGTCGCCAGCGGCAACGCGCCGACGAAGATGATGGCATGCGCCGCGGGCACCGATTTCAGCGCCAGCGCGGTCAGCAGCGGGAACCCGAGCACGGTTCCGCCGGCGACGATCAGCAGCGCCAGGGCCTCGCGCGGGTTCGGCAACCGCTGTCGCGTCACGAGGACCAGCACGCCGGCCAGCAGCCCGGCGATGGCGGCGCGGCACGCCGTGACGAAGAACACGTCGAGGCCGAGCACCGCGGCGCGGGTCGCCGGCAGCGACCCGGCGAAGATCGCCACGCCGATCGCGCCATAGACCAGGCCGCGCCGGCGGTGCCCGGTCCGGGGCGCCGCGGTCGGGCCCAAGGTTTCTGCCGTCGTCACCTCTTCACCTCCCGGGGCGGCGAGATCGCGCGACCCCTCATGCAAGCTCGCAGGCCTCCCCTGGCGGCGACAGCGACAGAGAGGGTATAGTTCGCATATCTGTACCGGTACAAAGGGCAACACAGATGGAGCTCCGGCTCGGCGGCGAAGGGCCGCTGCAGGCCCAGGTCGTGGCGGCGATCCGCGCAGCGATCGCGGCCCGCCGGCTGCTGCCGGGCGAGAAGCTGCCTTCGATCCGGCGGCTGGCGGCTGCCAACCGGATCAGCCCGTTCACGGTGGTCGAGGCCTATGACCGCCTGGCGGCGCAGGGGCTGATCGCGGCGCGGGCGAAATCCGGCTTCTTCGTCGCCGGGCGCGAGCCGCCGCTGACCCTCGCCCCGGAGGCGCCGGCGGCGCCGGCGGCGCGCGCGGCACCCGCCGCGGTCGACCCGGTCTGGATGATGCGGCAGTCGCTGTCGCTCGACCATCGCGCGATCCACGCCGCCTGCGGCTGGCTGCCGGATGCCTGGCTGCCGGAGGCCGAGCTGCGCCGCGCCCTGGCCGCGGTCGCGCGCATGCCGGCGGCACGGCTGCTGGATTACGGCCCGCCGCTCGGCTACCTGCCGCTCCGGCAGCAGATCGCGCGGCGGCTGGCGGCGCTGGAGATCGGCGCGCCGCCGGACCAGGTGCTGCTGACCGACGGCGCCTCGCAGGCGATCGACCTGGTCTGCCGGCACCTGCTGCAGCCGGGCGACGCGGTGCTGATCGACGACCCCGGCTACTTCAACTATCACGCGGTGCTGCGGGCGCATCGCGCGCGGGTGCTGGCGGTGCCCTACACCGCCCGCGGGCCGGACCTCGCCGAAATCGAGCGCCTCGCCGCGGCGGAGAAGCCGAAGCTCTATCTCGCCAACCCGGCGCTGCAGAATCCGACCGGCCTCAGCCTCGCGCCGGGCCAGGCGCATCGCCTGCTGAACCTCGCGGCGAGCCACGATTTCTGCATCGTCGAGGACGACGTGTTCCGCGACTTCCAGGCCGCGCCGACGCCGCGGCTCGCGGCGCTGGGCGGATTCGAGCGCGTGCTGCATCTCGGCAGCTTCTCGAAGACCATCTCGGCGGGCTTGCGGGTCGGCTTCATCGCCGGGCCGCCGGAGACGATCCGCCATCTCACCGATCTCAAGCTCGCCACCAGCTTCGGCAACAACCAGGTCTCGGCCCAGGCGGTGCATCGCCTGCTGGAGGATGGTTCCTACCGCAAGCAGGTCGCGGCGGTGCGCGAGCGGCTGCGCCGCGCCACGCCGCCGCTGCGCAAGAAGCTCGAGGCCTTGGGCCTGACGCTCTGGAGCGAGAATGCCGAGGGCATGTTCCTGTGGATGAAGCTGCCCGACGGGGCCGGCGATGCCGCGCATCTGGCGGCGCGGGCGATCGAGCGCGGCATCGTCCTGGCGCCGGGCGCGGTGTTCAGCCCGTCATCGCGCTGGAACCGCTTCCTGCGCTTCAACATCGCGCAGAGCGCGCCGCCGCGGCTGACCGACTTCCTCGCCGAGGCGCTGCGCTAGCGCTTGCCGGCGGGCAGGGCGTAGGGGACCAGGAACACGAAGCAGGCGAGCAGGAAGAAGGCGCCGCCGATCAGCCCGAGCAGGTCGCCGTTCCTGAGGCTGGAGGCGATGAAGGCCAGGGCCGAGACGATGAAAAGGATCCAGCCGAGAATCTGCAGTCGTGCCGCCAAGACGATCTCCCCCGCGCGTTGCCGATTCCCATACTACCCGGTTCGTCGCGCTGCGCGAAACGCGTAGAGTGCCGCGGCCGTCGCAACGGAGAGGCCGCCCTATTGCCTGAACCGCGCCGTTTCATCGTTCCGCCGCAATCCGGCCGTGCCTTTCGCGTGCGGCGCGGCGAGCGCGTCCGCATCACCGATCCCAAGGGGCAGCAGGTGGCGGATCTGTTCGCGTTCACCGCCGAGGGCGGGCTCGACTGGCTGAGCACGTCGCAGACCCGCGACATCGCCGAGCGCCTGTTCCCCGAGGTCGGCGGCGTCTTCTACAGCGCCCGGGCGGTGCCGATGCTGACCTTCGTCGAGAACGGCTCGCCGGGCCCGCATGACATGCTGTTCCCCGCCTGCGATGCCGGACTCTACGCGCGCGCCGGATTGCCCGGGCACCCCAATTGCCGGGACAACCTGATGGCGGCGTTGCGCGGCGAGGGGATCGAGCTGCCTTTCGCGCCGGACCCGGTCGACTTCTTCCAGAACTCGCTGCCGCAGCCCGACGGGCGGCTGGAGGTGCTGGCCTCCGTCAATCCGCCGGGCGGATACGTCATTCTGCGGGCCGAGCGCGACCTGCTGCTGGTCGTCACCGCCTGCTCGGTCGACTTCCATCCGACCAATGGCGGCACCTGCACCGAGATCGAGGTCGAGGTCTTGGCCGGTTAACGCCTCCACGGGTTGCAAATCACCCGCGGGACAGGTAGATTTCGCGCTCCACTTCACCCATTGGCACTCTTGGCCGGAGGATCAGCATGAGTATCGCATTCATGTCCGTCGCTTTCGGCCGCAACCCCGTGACGCCGATGAAGCCGGATATTCCGGTCTGGATCATCGAGCGGCACCTCAGTCCGGGGTCGCTCGGTGCCTGGGATCGCCTAGGGGATCGATACCGCCATTAGAACCGACACCGTCGGTTAGGCGCCGCGGGGCCACGATCGCCGCCCCGCACTGAAAATCCCGATCCAGGGCCGAACCACGCGGGGAGCGCCGCGACTGCGCGCCTCCGCGTCTCGCGAAAATCAGAAGTGGAGCGGCGTCCGTCTTGCAAGAGAGCGGCGCCGGATCAGAACGATGAATACCAATCTCGCCCACCTGGCTCAGGAGCTGCGCCACCGCGCGCAGCCGTTCAAGAACGTGCTCGGCTTCACCTTCGGGCACTGGCGGCGCAACAAGCCGATCGCGGCGGCGACCGGCATCTGCGTCCTGCTCTCGACCATGGCCGACGTGCTGGTGCCGGTCTATGCCGGCCGGCTGATCGACGCCGTGGCGCCGGACGGCGGGCCGGCCGCGGACCGCGCGACGGCGCTCGGCGTGGCGCTGCACGCCCTGATCATGATGATCGGGCTCGGCGCGGCCGGCGTGCTGTTCCGGCACCTGGGCTTCTATGCCCTGGTCAAGCTGACGCTCCGGGTCATGTCCGACGCGGCGCAGGAGGCGTTCGCGCGGGTGCAGCGCTTCGCCACCGACTGGCATGCCAACACCTTCGCCGGCTCGACCGTCCGCAAGGTGACCCGCGGCATGTGGGCGCTCGACCTCCTGAACGACACGCTGCTGATCGCGCTCATGCCGGCGGCGGTCGTGCTGCTGGGGACGACGCTGCTGCTCGGCGAGCGCTGGCCGCTGATGGGGGCCGTCGTGCTGATCGGCGCCGTCGGCTTCGTGGCGCTCGCCGCGCTGGGCTCGATCGGCTATGTCGGCCCCTCGGCCAGGCTCTCCAACCTCTGGGACACCCGGCTGGGCGGCGCGCTGGCCGATGCCGTCTCCTGCAACCCGGTGGTGAAGGCCTTCGGCGCCGAGAGCCGCGAGGACGCCCGGCTGGAGAAGGTGGTGGCGAAGTGGCGCAAGCGCACCTTGCGCACCTGGAACCGCGGCACCAACAACGGCTCGGCGCAGCTCGTGGCGCTGCTGGCCCTGAGGGCGGCGATCATCGGCATGGCGCTCTGGCTGTGGTGGAACGGCAAGGCGACCCCGGGCGACCTCGTCTACGTGCTGACCGCCTATCTGGTGATCCACGGCTATCTCCGCGACGTGGGCTGGTACATCCGCGACCTGCAGCACGCGGTCAACGAGATGGAGGAGATGGTGGCGATCGGCGGCCAGGCCTTCGGCGTGGCGGACCGGCCGGGCGCCGGGCCGATCGCCGTCACCGGCGGCCGGATCGACTTCGAGCGGGTGCGGTTCCACTACCCGGGCCACGCGCAGCCGCTCTACGACGACCTCGACGTCACGATCCGCGCCGGCGAGCAGGTGGGCCTGGTGGGGCTCTCGGGCTCCGGCAAGACCACCTTCGTGAAGCTGATCCAGCGGCTGCACGACATCCACGGCGGGCGCATCCTGATCGACGGCCAGGACATCGCGGCGCACGCCCAGGCCTCGCTCCGCTCGCAGATCGCCATCGTGCAGCAGGAGCCGATCCTGTTCCACCGCAGCCTCGCCGAGAACATCGCCTATGGCCGGCCCGGGGCGACCATGGCGGCGATCGAGGCGGCGGCAAGGCTCGCCAACGCCCATGCCTTCATCGAGCGCCTGCCGAGCGGCTACGCGACGCTGGTCGGCGAGCGCGGGGTGAAGCTCTCCGGCGGCGAGCGCCAGCGGGTGGCGCTGGCGCGGGCGTTCCTGGCGGATGCGCCGATCCTGATCCTGGACGAGGCCACGTCGAGCCTCGATTCGGAGTCGGAGGCGCTGATCCACGAGGCGACCGAGCGGCTGATCGAAGGCCGCACGGCGATCGTGATCGCGCACCGGCTGTCGACCGTCCGGGCCTTGAAGCGGATCCTGGTCTTCGACCGCGGCCGCATCATCGAGGAGGGCGACCACCGCGCGCTGATCAAGCGGCCGGACGGCGTCTACCGCCGGCTGTTCGACCGCCAGGTGCTGGGGCTGGTGGAGGCATGAGACATCGTACGATCGTCACCCGCGGGCTTGGCCCGCGGGTCTTTCGCCGGGCCTCCGCTGGAGGAAGACGAGTGGATCAGGTCCGCGCATGACGACCGGACGGCGTCACCACGCGAACGGCTCGGTCTCGACGCGCTTGCCGACCAGGAAGGCGTCGGCGACGAGGCGGAGCGGCGCGTAGTCCATGTCGCCTTCGCCCCGGTCCAGCATCTCGGCGAAGCGCTCGTAGATGCGCTCGTACTCTTCGAGCTTGGCCTCGACCTTGGGCTGGCCGTTGACCGCGAGCCTCGAGCCGCCGTCGCGCAGCGCGAGCTTCATGCCGCTCGCGGTCTCGATGTCGATGTTCCAGCTCTGCGGCCCGGTCTGGCGCCAGTCGACATCGGCGTTGAGCAGCGCGTTGGCGGAGGCGGCATCGCTGCGGAACGTGACCCGGGCGGCGATCGGCGTCTCGCGGTTGGCGGGCGTCGTCAGCTCGGCGGCGGTGACGAAGAGCGGCTCGGGCAGGATGCGGGTCAGGATCGAGAAGGCGTTGATCGTGGGGTCGAACACGCCGAACCCGCCCGGCGCCCAGATCCATTCCTGGCCGGGATGCCAGCGCCGCACGTCTTCCTTCCATTCGACATGCAGCCGGGCGAGGCGCTGGCCCTGGAGCAGACGGCGTGCCTCCTCGACCGCGGCATTGTACTGCGAGTGCCAGGTGGCGAAGGCGACGCAGCCCTTGCGCGCGGCGACCCGCTTCGCCAGGTCCTCGGATTCCGTCACGGTCGCGGTGGTCGGCTTCTCCAGCAGCAGGTGCTTGCCGGCCTCGATCGCGCGGCGGGCGATGGCGTGGCGCACGTTGGGCGGGGTGCAGATCGCAACCGCATCGCAGGCGGTGTCCGATTTCAGCAGGTCGTCGACGGTCTTGAAGCTCGGCACGCCCGGCCTGCCGATTCCGCGCTGGCTGACCAAGGCGGCCAGCTTGAAGCGTGGACTCTTGGCGATGACCGGGAGATGCTGGTCCTCGGTGATCTTGCCGATGCCGATCACGGCGATCGCATAGGGACGGTCTGGCTTTGCCATCGGGGGAATCCGCAGAAGTCGGGGAGTCGTTGTTAAGTGGCGGTGGCCGGACGGTCAAGCGCGGCGGGCGGCTCGGTGGGTGGAACCCGATCCAGCACGCCGCGCGCGACGCCGCCCCGCGTTGCGCATGCCGGCGTTTTTTGATCTTCTATGATTAAATTCCATGGGGGCGCGCGACGGTCCCGGACATGACGACGCAGGACGCGTTGGGCAAATCGGAAGCGGGGGAGGGCCGGTCCCTGGCGGGTCGGCTGCGCCGGCAGTCGCGTGCGCGCTGGTTTCCCGGCGCCGGCCTGATGGCGGTGGCCTTCGGCCTGCTGGTCCTCGGCGCGATCCTGATGGCGGCCAACCAGGCGCGGCTCAGGGACAACATCCACCGGGTCGATCACACCCAGTCGGTCCTGCGCGCGGCCGGCGATCTCGACATCGCGCTGGTCGATGTCGAATCCTCGGCGCGCGCCTATGTCCTGACCGGCGATGCGGGCTATCTGGCCGACTTCCACGGCGCGCGCCAGGTGGTGGACACGGCGATCGCCGCCCTGACCTCGCTGGTTGCCGACAATCCGGGCCAGGTCGCCCGCCTCGAGGCGCTGCGCCCGATCCTGGCCCAGCGCATGCAGCGCTTCGACACCGCCATCGCCGCCGATCCCGCCGAACGCAGCGCGCTCTTCACCCCCGAGCGCATCCAGGCCGGCCAGGCCTTGCGCAAGCAGGTCCGGGCCGGCCTGGATGCGTTCCGCGCCGACGAGATCGCGCTGCTCGGCGAGCGCCAGCGCAACGCCGATCGCGCCGCCGGCCGCGCGGTCTGGCTGGTCGCGGCGATCGTCGTGCTGTCCGGCCTGATCGCGGGGCTCGGCCTCTTCCTGCTGCAGCGCGAGCGCGGGCAGCAGCGGATCCGCGAGCTGCAGGTGGAGCTGCAGCACCTTTCACGCTTGACCACGATGGGCCAGACGGCCTCGATGCTGGCGCACGAGATCAACCAGCCGCTCTCCGCCGCCAACAACTACCTGGAGGCGACCCGCCGCGTGCTCGAGAACGAGGACTCGCCCAAGAGCGCGAAGGCCGCGGAGATGCTGAAGAAGGCCGGCGCCCAGGTGCACCGTGCCGGCGAGATCGTCGGCCGGCTGCGGCGCTACATCGGCCGGCAGGAGACCGGCCGAGCCGCCGAGAGCGTGGAGACGCTGGTCGCCGACACGGTCTCGCTGCTGGGCGCGCTCGGCGACGCGGCACGCCTTCGCACCGAGGTCGCCCCGGGGCTGCCCGCGATCCTGGCCGATCGGGTGCAGATCCAGCAGGTGCTGGTCAACCTTGCCCGCAACGCCATCGAGGCGATGGCCGGGCTGCAGCGCCGCGATCTGGCGATCATCGCCGCGGCGGACGGCCAGGCGGTGCGGTTCAGCGTCGCCGATACCGGCCCGGGCCTGCCCGAGATCGTGACCAAGCAGCTCTTCAAGCCGTTCGTCTCGACCAAGCCCGACGGGATGGGCGTCGGCCTCTCGATCTGCCGCGCGATTCTGCTCGATCACGGCGGCCGGATCTGGGCCGAGGCCAATCCCGGGGGCGGCACCGTGTTCCATTTCATCGTTCCGGTCGCCGCCAAGCCGGCGAGCTGATCCGCTCACGTTTCCGCGATTTGCCTCGCGGCGCTCCGGCGTCCAGGATGCGCGCGGCGGGTGGGCGTGGCGGCGCAGAGGAGAATGCAATGAAACTCATGATCGCTTCCGCGATGCTCGCGGCGACCGTCGCCCTGGCCGGCCTGCCGGCGGCCGCCGACTCGCCGGTGCACCTGCGCGGCGAGGTCGATGCCGTCAGCGGAACGGGCTTCGAGCTGACGCCGTTCGGCGGCCGGCAGACCGAGGTCGCGGTGACCTCGGCGACGCGCTTCGCCTCGCTGAAGGCGGCGCAGCTCTCCGACATCAAGCAGGGGATGTTCGTCGGCACGGCGGCCCTGCCGCAGCCCGACGGCAGCCTGAAGGCGCTGGAGATCCACATCTTCCCCGAGAGCATGCGCGGCACCGGCGAGGGCTACCGGCCCTTCCCGCAGGTGAAGCAGGGCACCATGACCAATGCCACGGTCACCAACATCGTCGGCAGCTCCGGCACGACCAGCGACGGCGGCAGGACGCTGACCCTCACCTACAAGGACGGCCACCAGACCGTGGTCGTGCCGCCCGATGCGCCGATCGTGCTGCTCGGCCCGGGCGATGCCTCGATGCTGACGCCCCATACCAAGGTCAGCGTGACCGCGACCAAGGACGCGGCGGGCAAGCTGACGGCGACGCGTCTGCTGATCGGCCTCGACGGCGCGACCCCGCCGATCTGACGACCGCATCTCGCGGTCGCCACCCCCGAGCTCCGAGGCCTTAGAGCTTCACGACCCGCAGCCGCAGCGCGTTGCCGATGACGCTGACCGAGGAGAGCGCCATGGCGGCGGCGGCCACGACCGGCGAGAGCACGATGCCGAAGACCGGATAGAGCACGCCCGCCGCGACCGGCACGCCGACCGCGTTGTAGACGAAGGCGAAGAACAGGTTCTGCCGGATGTTGGACATCACCGCGCGGGAGAGGCGCCGCGCGCGCAGGATGCCGCCGAGATCGCCGCCCAGGAGCGTCACGCCCGCGCTCTCGATCGCGACATCGGTGCCGGTGCCCATGGCGATGCCGATCTCCGCCGCCGCCAGGGCCGGCGCATCGTTGACGCCGTCGCCGGCCATGGCGACAACGCGGCCCTCGGCCCTGAGCCTGGCGACCGCGTCGCGCTTGTGCTCGGGCAGCACCTCGGCCTCGACCGCGTCGATGCCGAGCTTCTTCGCGACCGCCTCGGCGGTGACGCGGTTGTCGCCGGTCAGCATCACGATGCGGATGCCCTCGGCCTTCAGCGCCTGCAGCGCCGCGGGCGTGGCCGCCTTCACCGCATCGGCGATGGCGAAGGCGCCGGCGAGCTTGCCGTCGATCGCGGCAAACAGCACCGTCGCGCCGTCCTTGCGCAACGCCGCGGCGCGTTCGGCGAGGGATGCCGCATCGATGCCGCGCTCGGCGAGGAAGCGGGCGCTGCCGAGCACCACGATCCTGCCGTCGGCCCGGCCGAGCGCGCCGCGGCCGGCCGGCGATTCGAAGCCGGCGACCTTCGGGATCTCGAGCTTGCGCTCTTCCGCCGCGGCGACGATCGCCTGGGCGAGGGGATGCTCGCTGGCGCGCTCGATGCCGGCGGCGAGCCGCAGCAACTCGGATTCGTCGAAGCCGCCCGCGGGCTCGATCGCGGTGACCCGCGGCCTGCCCTCGGTCAGCGTGCCGGTCTTGTCGACGACCAGCGTGTCGACGCGCTCCATGCGCTCCAGCGCCTCGGCGTTCTTGATGAGGACGCCCGCCTGCGCGCCGCGGCCGACGCCGACCATGATCGACATCGGCGTCGCGAGGCCGAGCGCGCAGGGGCAGGCGATGATCAGCACCGCGACCGCCGCGACCATGGCATAGGCGAAGGCGGGCTGCGGGCCCCAGACGTACCAGGCGGCGAAGGCCAGCACGGCGACCGCGATCACCAGCGGCACGAACCAGCCGGCGACGCGGTCGGCGAGGCGCTGGATCGGCGCGCGGCTGCGCTGGGCTTCGGCGACCATCTGCACGATGCGCGCGAGCACGGTGTCGCGCCCGACCTTCTCGGCCTGCATGACCAGGCTGCCGGTGCGGTTCAGGGTGCCGCCGATCAGCCCGGCGCCCGGCCCCTTGGCCACCGGCATCGACTCGCCGGTGATCATGGATTCGTCGACCGTGGCGCGGCCTTCCAGCACGACGCCGTCGACCGGGATCTTCTCGCCGGGGCGGATGCGCAGGCGGTCGCCCGCCGCCACGGCGTCGAGCGGCACCTGCTCGTCGAGATCGTCGCGGACGATGCGCCTGGCGGTGCGCGGCGAGAGGTCGAGCAGCGCGCGGATGGCGCCGCCGGTGCGCTCCCTTGCGCGCAGCTCCAGCACCTGGCCGAGCAGCACCAGCACGGTGATGACGGCCGCCGCCTCGAAATAGACCGCGACCGAGCCGTCCTGCATGCGATAGGCGTCGGGGAAAAGCTGCGGCGCGACCGTGGCGACCACGCTGTAGAGCCAGGCGACGCCGGTGCCGAGCGCGATCAGGGTGAACATGTTGAGGTTGCGCGAGACCAGCGAGGCCCAGCCGCGCTGGAAGAACGGCCGGCCGGCCCAGAGCACGACCGGGGTCGCGAAGACGAGCTGCACCCAGTCGGCGGTGCCGGGATGGATGACCTGGCCGAGCGCGGTGAAATGCCCGCCCATCTCCAGCGCCACGACCGGGATGCCGAGCGCGATGCCGATCCACAGCCGCCGCGTCATGTCGATCAGCTCGTGGTTCGGCTCGGCCTTCGCCGTCGCCTCCAGCGGCTCCAGCGCCATGCCGCAGATCGGGCAGGCGCCCGGCCCCTGCTGCCGGATCTCCGGGTGCATCGGGCAGGTGTAGGTCGCCGTCTTGGTTTCGGGTTTCGGCGCGGCGGCGGGCTTGGGCGCCAGGTATCTCTGCGGGTCGGCCTCGAACTTGCCGCGGCAGCCGCCGCAGCAGAAGTAATAGGTCTGCCCCTGGTGCTCGGTCTTGTGCCTGGCGGCGGCGATCTCCACCGTCATGCCGCAGACCGGGTCCTTGGCGGTCCCGCCGGCCGGTGCGGCATGCGCGTGATGATCATGGCCGCGATGCGCCTGCGGATTCGCCGGCGGCTTTGCCGCCGCGCCGCAGCCGCAGCCGTCATGCGCCTGGGCCGAATGGGCGGCGGTCGGTTCGGTCATCGCGGGCTCCCATCGCTCATAACCCCCTCAGGGGGCGTTAATAACCCCCCAGGGGTATTTCACCCCTTGCGATCTATACCCCCATGGGGTATATGTCAAGCCATGCAGCAGGACACCAAGAGCGACTGTTTGAAGCGGCTGAACCGGGTCGAGGGCCAGGTGCGCGGCCTGTCGCGCATGGTCGAGGAGGACCGCTATTGCATCGACGTGGTGACGCAGATCGCCGCGGTCCGTGCCGCGTTGCGACGGATCGAGGAGATCGTGCTGAAGGACCATGTCGGCCATTGCGTCGAGCACGCGATCGCCAGCGGCGATCCCAAGGAGCAGCGCGCCAAGATCGCGGAATTGATCGACGTGCTCGGCCGCGCCGAGCGCTAGCCGAGCGCTAGGGGCCGCGCCGATCGCTAGGGGCCGCGCCGAGCGGTGATGCGCCGTCACGCGCCGGGCTTGGCGTCGAAGAGGCCGCGGGATTCTCTGGCCGCTTGCTCCAGCAACGACCGCGCTTGATCGGGGTAGTGGTGCTTCATCGCGTAGCGCAGCATCTGATCGAGCGTCCGCAGCCGGAACGCCTTATGCGCGATGCCGATTTCCGCGGTCTCTGCGAGATAGGCTGCGCGGGTTGCCGCGTGAAGCTCGCGCCAGCGGGGCGCCGGCGGTTGCGCGCATTTGGGATCGTAAGCGTAGACGTGCCGGCGGGTGACCTCGACGCCGAACGTCGACTTAACCGCCTCGGCCACCTCGGCGGCAGTCTCGAAGCTGGCTAAGCCTCTGACGATGAACTCTTTGATCTCATCGGTGAGGTTCGGCATGGCACCTCCGTTTTCCTCGTTTCGGTTATGTCCTGTGTAAGTCGGCGCCTCGGCGGCGGCGCGAGAAGAGTCCCGCATCGATCATCCTCGACTGTTCAGTGGGAAATGCCGACCGGCTCTCAAACGCCGAGGCCCCGGCCGGAAGCTGTGCAATTCACGGCCTGAAAGTCTCAGGCAAGAGCACTATAGCCCAAATAGGGAAAATAGGCAATTGCATATCATGAATAGGGAACACGCAAGAGGCGGGCACGCCAGGGGCCGCGCCGAGCGCTAAAAACGGGTGGACGGATCCTCGCCTTGACCTGGGTCAGGGCGGCGTTTCGGATGGGGCACTAGGCTGAACCTTCATTCCATTCCGAAAGGGTCGCCGAATGTCCGAACAATCCACCGATCATGCCGGCAACGAAACGCCGGAGAGCGTCGCCTACCGTCTGCTGATGCTGGTGGCCGACCTGGAGAGCCGCACCATGCACGGCAACCCGGCCAAGGATCGCACCAATGCCGACCGCAAATGGATCCTCGACACCTATGCGGAATGCCTGCAGGCGGTGAAGGCGCCGCATGAGCGGAAGGCTTAGGCTTTCCCGATTCCATGACCGCCTCCTTGAGAAGCGTTCATGCTCACCGTCAAGTATATAAGTTCATTTTAAAACGGGATGTCATCATCATCAGTGGATGATGGGGCCGGCTCTTTCCCGAAGTCTGCGGGAGGTTCCGCACTATCGTCACTATCGTCTATTTCCAATAATCCGAACGTGTTAGGGCCCGTCCTGGTAAAAATAGACTCTTTGCGCACATAGGCTGAGAGTGAGCCACTAAGGGCGGTTCTGTTCTCGCGTGTCAGTTCCTTCCCCTGGTCGCGTAAGAGGTCATCAACGTAGAGCGGACGTTTTGCCTTTAGTATCGACTCTCGCGCCAGCGCCACCGTGCTCCCGGGCCGCAATGTGGTAGACGCGGCGGGGGGCTCCCCCCCTGTGGCCCTAGGGAACTTCTTAAGAACATCCTGGAGTGCCTGAAGGTACACGCGGGTTTCGCGTACCTTCTCTTCAAGCTCTTGAATTTCTTGCTCTTTCTTCTTCACCATACTTTCGATCTGGCGGCGATCTGCCATGGTGGGAATCCTCTGTTGGCGATGTGACGTGATGTGATAGATTGCACAGATCACGCGTCACCCGCAACTCTAACTAGCTCAGAGGCCGCCCCAATGACCGA
>DASZSL010000105.1:0-2223 GCA_035548715.1 Dongiaceae bacterium | reverse complement strand
ACCACGCATGGCCAAGAAGCGCATAGGCGACCTGCTGCTCGAGCTCAAAGGGGGGGCCGGCTCGACACTGACCCCGGCGGTGATCGAGCAGGCGGTCGCGACCCAGCGCCTCGAGGGCGGGCGGCTGGGCGAGATCCTGGTCCGCATGCGCGCGGTCACCGAGGAGGACCTGTTGCAGGCGCTCGGCCAGCAGCTGGGGATCGGCTACAGCGCCGATCTGAAGATCGACGAGGTCGACACCGATCTCGCCACCGGCGTGCCGATCGGGTTCGCCAAGCAGCACCGGCTGCTGGCGGTCAAGCGCGACGGGGACGTGACACTGGTGGCGACCGCCGACCCGCTGGACGTCGGCGCGCTGGACGACCTGCGCATGCAGCTGGGGACCGAGGTGCAGCCGATCCTGGTGCCCTCGCAGCGCATCCTCGAGGTCATCAACGACGTCTACGGCCGCAAGCACGACAAGGGCGGCGACCTCGGCGAAGGCGAGAACGAAGAGGATGAAGGCGGCAGCGAAGAGCTGGTCGACATCCTGGAGATCACCGACGAGGCGCCCATCATCCGCTGGGTCAACTCGCTGCTGTTCAACGCCGTCAAGGAGCGCGCCAGCGACATCCACATCGAGCCGGGCGAGAAAGAGGTCTTCGTCCGCAACCGCATCGACGGCGTCCTTTACGAGGCGCGGCGCGCGCCGCGGCAGTTCATGCCGTCGATCATCTCGCGCGTGAAGATCATGGCCGGCCTGAACATCGCCGAGAAGCGGCTGCCGCAGGACGGGCGCATCCGCCGCAAGATCGCCGGCAAGGACATCGACATGCGCGTCGCCACCATCCCCACGGTGAAGCAGGGCGAGCGCGTGACGATCCGTCTGCTGGACCGCGAGTCCGTGCTGCACGACCTGGCCGACATCGGGTTCGGCGACGATCACCTGCGGCAGATCGACGACCTGATTCACCGGCCGCACGGGATCATGCTGGTGACGGGGCCCACCGGGTCGGGCAAGACGACCACGCTCTACGCCTGCCTGGCGAAGATCAACTCGCCCGACCTCAACATCCTGACGATCGAGGACCCGGTCGAGTACCAGCTGGACGGGATCTCGCAGACCGCGGTGAACGAGAAGATCGACCTGACCTTCGCCGCCGGGCTGCGATCGTTCCTGCGTCACGACCCGGACGTCATCATGGTCGGCGAGATCCGCGATCGCGAGACGGCCGAGATCGCGATCCAGGCGTCGCTGACGGGCCACCTGGTGCTGTCGACGATCCACACGAACGACGCGGCCGGCGCGATCACCCGTCTGGTCGACCTGGGCGTGCAGCCGTTCCTGGTGGCCTCGTCGCTGATGGCGCTGCTGGCCCAGCGGCTGGTGCGGCGCCTCTGCAAGGAGTGCCGCGAGCTCTACAAGCCCGAGGCCGAGGACCTGCTGAGCATCGGCATCGATCCCAAGGCGTTCGCGGCCGGCAAGGCCAAGCGGGTCTACTTCAAGGGCGACGAGACCTGGGCGCCGCCGCCCGGCATGCTGTTCCGGGCCAAGGACGGCGGCTGCCCGGCCTGCCTGGGCGCCGGCTACAAGGGGCGAACGGCGATCTACGAGCTGCTGCCCATCGACGAGAAGATCCGCCAGCTGACCATCAAGAACGCCGACGCGCAGACGGTGAAGAGCCACGGCCAGCAGGCCGGCATGCGCACGCTGCGCGAGGACGGCGCGCAGAAGGTGCTGGCGGGAATGACCACGGCGGCCGAGGTCCTGATGATCACCACGCAGGACGTGGAGTGACGAGCCGTGCCGGTCTATAGCTGGAAGGGGCTCAACACCGCGGGCAAGACCGTCACCGGCACCCGCGACGCCGACGGACCGAAGGCGCTGCGGCAGGCGCTGCGCAAGGACGGCGTGTTCATCACCGAGCATCGCGAGGTGCTGTCGGGCGGCCAGCGCGCGGCGGCGCGGCCGACGGGCGGCGGCGGCGAGAAGGTCTCCGTCTTCAAGCGCGAGATCGACTTCAAGGCGATGTTCGAGCGGGTGCAGCCGCAGGAGATCGCGGTGTTCACGCGGCAGCTGGCCACCTTGATCAAGGCTGGCATCCCGCTGGCCGAGGCGCTGGGCGCGCTGGCCGAGCAGGGCGAGAACAAGAAGCTGCAGATGGTGCTGGCGGAGATTCGCCAGAAGGTCAACGAGGGGAGCTCGCTGGCCGACACGCTGAGCGCGCACCCGGCGATCTTCCC
>DASZSL010000104.1:0-22017 GCA_035548715.1 Dongiaceae bacterium | reverse complement strand
CTAAACGCCCCGGCAGAACCAGACCGAAGGCCAAACGGATGATCCCGCTTATTGTGTCGCGGCCTCGACCGCGCCGGGGACATCAGGGACATCCACCCATCTTCGCCTGACCGCGATCATGCGGCATCGACAAGCTGCGGCCCAACGCCAGTCTTTGACCGCGAAGACAACCATAGACCAAGGTCAGAAAAGAAAATCTTCGAACAGCGAGATTCAATTAGACAACATAATACATAACTCGCCACCGCTAAGCCCTTCTATCGCCGCCTCGCATACGCGGCCTTGCCCGCATGGCGCCGCTTGGCGATCTCGCCGATCCGCAGCCGGATCGACCGCTCATCGAAGCTCTCGGGATCGAACGGGCCGCCATACCACCGCCGCAGCTCTCGGTGCCGCGGATGGCGCTTGTCGGCAAGAGCCTCGACGAAGTCGGCGAAGCCGTAGGGGCCGCCGCAATCCTCCGGCGGGGCGCGGCGCGCGCCGTCGACATAGCGCGGATATTTCAGCGCGGGATCACCCGCGACGACCTGCTCGATCTCGACCGTGAGCTGCCAGTCGTCGCCGAAATCGTAGACGTAGTCGAACCGCCGGATATCCCGGGCGACCAGCGTCTCCAGCTTCAAGAGCTTGGCGTGGAGCACCTTGCGGTCGCCGTCTTCGAGCGGCTCGGGCAGGCCGTAGAGCTTGTCGCCGATCCGGAACTCGAACAGGTGATAGTCCAGCCAGCCCATCGCCGCCTGGATCGCGTCGTGCAGCCCTTTCAGGCTGAGGCCGAGCGGCACGTCGATCCGGCGCCAGATCTCGGGCTCGATCTCGTTCAGGCGGATGCGGATGCGCGCGATCGGTTCCGGCTCGGTCATGCCGCGACAGTGGCAGAGGTGGGCCACGATCGGCAACGATCGGCTCGCCTCGTACCGTGCTGAATTCAACACGGCGTGGAGCAATTGCATTCCGGTCCGCCGAATCCGGGCCGCGGCCTCGCGCTGCGTGGTAGAATCCAACCCTGCCGCGGCATATCACGCCGCGCTGCGCCCTTTGAACCGGGGCCCTCAAACGCGCCCGCACATCGCCGCGCGTCGCATCCGGCGCCGGTGGCAACACGGCGCGTGCTTTGACCGGGCTTATACCAAACGCGAAAGCGCCTGCAGCCGGCGTGCAGGCGATTCGGCGTTCAGCGTCAGAGGCTTGACGCGCTTTTACGCCCCGCCTGGAACGGGCCTGGCCGTAAAAGCTTCCCGCCGACGGTCATGTCCGGCCGCGCTCACCCGGCGCCGGCGAAGCCCGCCGCTATTCGCCGATGATCTGGCGGAAGATCGGCCGCAGCTCGTCCAGCGTGAGCGCGGGCGCCTTGTCCGGCTGCAGCCGCGCCGCATCCTCGAACCGGCGGAAGCCGCCGGCCTCGCGGATCGTCGCGATGTTCCTCTGCATCTCCGCCATCAGGTCGCGGGTCGCGCGCTCCAGCGAATCGGCGAAGCCCTCGCATTCGGCTTCGCTCGTGGTGAAGGCCTCGGCATAGTGCCGCCAGAAGCCGCGGCACGTCGCGAGATGGGAGTCGCGCTCGGACGGCGCGCGGGCCAGCGCGTTCCAGGCATGCAGCCGCGCGATGCTGACCAGCCGGTCCACTTCGCTCTGCGTATCGTCGCTCATCGGTGCCTCCCCCCTTTCGACGTGCCCGGACGCATCTCGACGTATCGGCGCGCGTGGCCGCCGCGACTCGCGCGCCCGGGCGGTCGTGGGATGCGCGGACCGCCTTCGGCCGGTGTGCAGGAACGGGGCCGGGCCCGGAAAGTTCCCGGGGCGGCCGTTGATTTGGATCAGCGCTCGCGGCGGCCGACATGGCATATGGTCCTGTCATGCCGACAGCCATCCCGGAGACGGCGGTGCAATCCGCGCTGGTGCGCGCGGGTCTCGCCTATTGGACCGACAAGAAAGCCGCGTGGCCGCTGCCGGCGCGCGGCGATTTCGACCCGCTGATCGAGGTGCCGGCGCTGGTCCCCAACATGATGCTGAAGGACGTGCGGCTCGAGCCCCTCGACTTCCGCTACCGCCTGATCGGCTCGCGCGTGCGCTATCACCTCCGGCAGGACCTGACCGGGCAGTGGATGACCGCGATCCCCGGCCAGAGCCCCGGCAACCCGCTCTGGACCCATCACGAGCAGGCGGTCGTGACCCGCGCCCCGGTCTTCCTGCACCCCGCCTATGTCGGTCCGCACAAGGAGTTCCTGCGCATCGAATCCGTCATCCTGCCGCTGGCAACGGACCACGAGGCGGTCGACATGCTGATGATCTTCGTCGACTTCATGCGCGGCCCCGCGCCCTGAGCCGCCGATGGCGCCTCCAGGCCGGCCGTCGTCACGACAGGGTCTCGGCGACCGGCCGGCGCGGCGAGAGCGGCAGGGCCGGCCCGCGGCCGAAGCGCATCAGGATGTCCGGCCGCTTTCCGGCGGCGCCGATCACCCTCGCCAGGTCCTGGCGCAGGGCCGCGACCTCGACCGGCTGGTTCACGAACGCGACCTTGAGGCCGAGGCTGGTCGCCGTCAGGGCGAAGCGCTGGCAGGCGCGCCCGACCGCGCGCCAATGCGGCGGGTCCGCCCGGTCGGCGACGAACACCGCCAGCCCCGCCGCGCTGCCGACCTGGCGCGCGTACTTGTCGTTCTCCGCCGCGGCGCTGAACAGATGCTCGAAGGCGAGCCGGCCGACGGCGCCCGGCGCGACCGGATTGCCCGCCGCCGCCGCGAACAGCCCGTCGCCCCGGGCCATCGCGCTCCGGGGGTTGAAGCGGATCCAGCCTTCGAGCTCGCGCAGGAAGGCGGGGTCGGCCATCTGCATCGAATTGGCCGCGACCACCAGATCGCGGAGCTGCGCGATCCGCGGCCGCTCGGTGACCAGCGCGAGCGCGACGCCGGGCACGCGCGCGGCGGCCTCGAGCGCCGCCAGCTCGGCCGGCGCCGCCGCGCGTCCGTCATACTCGCTGCGGCTCGACTGCCGCTGCGCGATCGCCGCCGCCAGCGGATCCGGCCGCGCCGCGCCGCGGGCGAAGGCATAGCGCGGCCAGTCGCCGTCCGGCGCGATTCCGAACTCGCCCGGCCATCCCGCCGCCGCGCCGGCGATCGCCAGCGTCTCGGCGGCGCAGCCGAGGCTGACCTGGAGATGATGGTCGTCGGGATCGACCGCCGGCGTCCGCCGCGCGAAGTCCGGCGCGATGTCGATCGCGCCGTCGCCGATGCGGAAGCGCCAGGGCTGGGTGTTGTGGCTGCTGGGCGCGAGGCCGGCATAGCGCACGAGGTCGCGCAGGTCGGCCGGGTCGGGCGCGCGGCGCAGGCGCGCCGCATAGGCCGCATACTCGGCCATCGATCCCACCGCCGCGCGCCAGCCCAGCGCGGCCGCGCCGACCGTCACCGCCGCCCCGCCGGCGCCCAGCAGCAGACTCCGCCTGTCCATGCGCACCTCTTCCCGCGCATATAAATAGGCCCTGCGCGCGCCCGCGGCGTTGACTACGATCAAAGCGGCGCCTGAATAGAAAAGCCCGAGGCAATGCTTCGAGAACTAATATTTTCCCTATGCAGGCGCCGGCGCTAGGTTACGCAGGAGCGCGGGAGAGGAAGAGCGATGGCGGTCGAGACGGTGGATACGCTGGTGATCGGCGCGGGCCAGGCGGGCGTCGCGATGAGCGAGCATCTCGGCAAGGCCGGCGTGCCGCATCTGGTGCTGGAGCGGGGGCGGATCGCCGAGCGCTGGCGCTCGGAGCGCTGGGATTCGCTGGTCGCCAACGGGCCGGCCTGGCACGACCGCTTCCCGAACCTGGAGTTCAGCGGCATCGATCCCGACGCCTTCCCCGGCAAGGAGAGCGTCGCCGACTACTTCGCCGCCTATGCCCGGATGATCGCGGCGCCGATCCGCACCGGCGTCGAGGTCGCGTCGCTCGCGGCCAATGCCGGCCGGCCCGGCTTCCGGGTCGAGACCTCGGCCGGCGCGATCGAGGCGGAGCGGGTGGTGGTCGCCACCGGTCCGTTCCAGCGCCCGGTCTTTCCCGCGATGGTGCCGGCGGATTCAGGGATCGTGCAGATGCACTCCGCGCGCTACCGCAATCCGGCGCAGCTCCCGGAAGGCGCGGTGCTGGTGGTGGGGGCGGGGTCCTCGGGGACGCAGATCGCCGACGAGCTGCTGCGCGCCGGGCGGCGCGTCTTCCTCTCGGTCGGCCCGCATGGCCGGCCGCCGCGCTGGTATCGCGGGCGCGATTACTGCTGGTGGCTGGGCGTGCTCGGCCTGTGGGACCTGGTGACGCCGCCGCAGGGCGCGGAGCATGTCACGATCGCGGTCAGCGGCGCCTATGGCGGCAACACGGTCGACTTCCGCAAGCTCGCCGCGCGCGGCATGACGCTGGTCGGCCGCGCGGAATCCTGCAAGGACGGCGTGATGCGCTTCGCGCCGGATCTCGCCGCCAATATCGCCAGGGGCGATGCCGACTATCTCGGCCTGCTCGATGAATGCGACAAGTATGTCGCGCGCAACGGCCTCGATCTGCCGGAGGAGCCCGAGGCGCGCGCGATCGGCCCGGATCCCCAATGCGTGACCGAGCCCATCCTGGAGCTCGATCTTGGGCGGGCCGGCATCCGCACCGTCATCTGGGCGACCGGCTTCGTGCAGGATTTCGGCTGGATCAAGCTCGACGCCTTCGACGCGGCCGGGCAGCCGGTGCATCGCCGCGGCGTCTCGCCGGTGCAGGGTCTCTATTTCCTGGGGCTGCCCTGGCTGTCGCGCCGGGGCTCGAGCTTCATCTGGGGCGTCTGGCACGACGCGCGCTACATCGCCGATCAGATCGGCATCCAGCGCAGCTACGCGGCCTACGACGCCCAGGCGCGGGCCGCGCAGCCGCGCGGCAAGCGCCAGGCTGGCTAGATCGCGCGGCCTTAGGCGGCGCGCCAGTTCTTCGCGTCGGGCAGGCCCGAGGTCACGTCGACATGGGCGTAGTCGCCGGTGATCTTCTTGTCCGAGAAGCGCAGGCCGAGATGGCGGCCGTCCTCGGTCACCAGCTTCAGGTCGCGGCGGCCGAAGGCCTTCTTCAGCACCGCGGGCGCGGTGCGGATCTCGCCGCTCGCGCTGACATTGCCGGTCGGCGGCGTCGCATAGCCGTCGAGCTCATAGTCGACCGGGCCGAGATCGAGGTCGCCCAGCGCCAGCGTGCCTTCACCGCGAATGCCGCCGAGATATTTCATGGCCATCTTCAGTCTCCTCAAAAAAGGGTCGGGCGCGTCGGGCCACTTGGGCCCGCGCGCCCTTTCCGGACGAGATCGCCGCTTTCACCGATCGGCCGCCAGTACATCCGTGGTCGGCGCGACCGGTTCAAAGCGCGATGCTTCAGTCCAGAATGCTCAGGTTCTCAGCAGCCTGCTTGCCGGTCCGGCGGTCGGCCACGAGCTCGTAGCTGACCTTCTGGCCCTCGCGCAGGTCGCGGATGCCGGCACGCTCCAGCGCGCTCACATGCACGAACGCGTCCTTGCCGCCGTCGCTCGGCTGGATGAAGCCGAAGCCCTTCTGCTGGTTAAACCATTTCACGGTTCCCGTGCTCATATGGGGAAACCCTTTCTACAAACATAGTGGTGCAAGCCCGCGAATGACGCAGGCCGTCGAATTTGCAACTTCAGGAAAGAGGAACGGAACTTGGCGCGAAGGGAGTTCAGCGCAAGGCCATGTCTTCTGGCCGTCTATCGACAGGGATCATATGGACGCTTCCCGCCGGGATTGCAAGACGTCTCGTGAAATAAAATGTCGCACCCTTCGGCCGCGCCAGGCGCGGGGCGGGCGGGGACGGGGGTCAGTCCCGGTGCAGCCGGGCCCAGTCGCGGCGGGTCGCCGGATCGACCGGCTCGATGCGGCCGTCCTCGCGGGCGTTGTATTCGCCGTAATCCTCGATCGCGATGCATTGCGCGATTCGCCCGTTGACCTTCAGCGGAAACATGCCGGCCCAGATCAGCTTCAGGTTCGGGTTGTTGCCGGCCCAGGCGTAGTTCCAGACCCGCGGCCGGCCGGTGCGGCTCGCCTCCTCGTAATAGGCCAGCATCTCCCGGACCGGCTCGGCATAGACGCCGTCGGCGAACTCGTCGAGATAGCGCCCGGCGAGGTTCATCCCGGTCATCTCATCGACCCGGGTGCCGGAAAGGCGGTAGCGCAGCCGGAACGGGTTGATCTCGAAATCGCAGAGCATGAGGAATGGCAGCAGCGGCTGCACGTCCTCGACCTGGAACTGTGCCCGATCCGGCGTCTCGCCGCCCGCCAGTCCGTTCCAGTAGTCCGAAAGCATGCCGATATTCTTCGGCACCCATTGCATCACGTCCTCCTCGGATGGCTGGACGATCCGAGCCGTCGGGACAGGATAACAATCCCGGGGGCACGAGTCATGCAACCGAGCCGAGCAGGGTACGCGGGGGCCGGCCGATCGCCGGTCTTTCAGGCCGTGGGAATCAGGTGCTGATTGTGCCCTTCGGGATATGCTTGCCGGTCGCACAGGCCAGCGCAATCGAGCCGCCCGTCACCTTGTCGAGCTGCTTGTCGTCCAGCGCGGCGTCGGCCTTCTTCTTCGGCTCGTCCGCCTTCACATCCTGCCGGGTCTGGGCCGGCTTCGTGCTCTCGGTCATGGCGCTCTCCTCATGCTAGGCGCGTGGCCCCGGGGCGTGGCGTGGCCTCTGGGCGTGGCCTCGCCTCAGGGCGTGGCCTTGTCGGACTTGTGCGTGATGGTGATGTCGCTGAGCTGGACCTTCTGGCCGCCGGCGACCTGGCTCAATTCCTCCGGCGACAGCTCGGTCAACACGGGCTGGTTGGACTTGATATCCTTCTTCGGCGCGGGCGCCGGCTTCGGGCGGGCGTGCTGGGACATGCTCTCTCTCCCCTGCAAGGACCGTGGCAGATTAGTCTATTTCTGTGGCGGGTCCCACACGAATATGCCGGCCGACGGCATTAGCGCCTTGTCTCGACAGTGATATCCCGGTGTGGGGATCCCCGCATTTCCGCTAGGCTGGGACGATGAGGAAGTCCCGCGACCTGATCCTGCTCGACCCGCCGGAAATCCCGATCGGCGACGTCGCCGCGGTCCGCGCGATCCTGCTGGCCGCGGCGAAAGCCGGGAAGGCCATGAGCTATGCCGGCGTGCTCGACGCGCTCGGGCACCGCTTCACGCGGCCGAAGATGCGCGCGCTCTGCCGGACGCTGGACGCGGTCGACACCCGTGCCGTCGCCGCGGGCGAGCCGGAGCTTGCGGTGCTGGTGGTGCGCGAGGCCGACCGTCTGCCGGGCCAGGGCTGGTGGGTCGGCAAGGTGCGCGCGCTCGGCTATGCAGGATCGTGGACCGGCGACGAGGCGCAGGCCTTCGTGCGCAAGCAGCAGAAGATCGTGTTCGACTATTGGCGCCGCAAGAAGCGGAAGAAGGCGAAGCCTACGACCGGTGGATCGGGTCGATCCACTTCACGTCCTCGGGCTGCTCGACGGGCGTGATGTCGAGATTGACGACCACGGCCTCGCCGTCGCTGCGCACCAGCACGCATTCCAGCAGCTCGTCGCGCGAGGCGTTGATCTCCTGGTGCGGCACGTAGGGCGGGACGTAGATGAAATCGCCCGGGCCCGCCTCGGCGGTGAACTCCAGCGCCTCGCCCCAGCGCATCCGCGCCTTGCCGCGCACGACATAGATCACGCTCTCCAGCGCGCCGTGGTGATGCGCGCCGGTCTTGGCATTGGGATGGATCGAGACCGTGCCGGCCCAGATCTTCTGCGCGCCGACCCGCGCGGTGTCGATCGCGGCCTTGCGGTCCATGCCGGGCGTGGTCGCCGTCACCGGCGTCAGCGCGCCCGCTGGGATCACCCGCACGCCATCATGCTTCCATCTGCCTTCGCCGTCGTGCGGCATTCGCGTGCCCCTTGCTCTGCGCGCGGCCAGTCTGATCACAACGCCATGGCCTTGTCGAATCCCGCGACCAGCCGCCGGCGCACCTCGGGATCGCGGAACGGCTGGGCCGCCGCCGCGGCGCGGAGATCGCAGGTCCAGCCGGCGGCGGCGACCTTGGCGCGCCAGATCTGCGCGCGCTCGCGATCCCCGAGATGGCCGAAGCAGGCGAGCAGGAAGATGGCGTCCCAGGCCGCATCCGGGATCGCCGCGAAGGCCGGCCAGGCCTCGGCATAACGGCCCTCGGCGAACAAGGCGACGGCGCGGAACTCGGCGAACCAGAGCGGCGGCATCGGGTTGAGCCGGTAGGCCCGGTCATAGAAGTCGTGCGCCGCCGCCAGATCGCCGGCAAAGGCATGATAGAGCCCGAGCTCGCTCAGCACGTCGGGATCGCCCGGATTGAGTGCCAGCGCCTGGCTGTACGCGGCCGCCGCGCCGTCGATGCCGTGCCGCTCCGTCCACAATGCGCTGAGGCCGACCGCGCTGTGGCAACGGGCGCTCGCCGGGTCGAGCGCCACGGCCTCCAAGGCCCGGGCATGCGCCTTCTCCAGGTCCGGGCGCTCGAGGCGCATGAACCACGTGTTGATGTGGGTCGCCGAGAGCCAGCGACGCGCCTCGGCATTCTGCGGATAGATCTCCATCGCGCGCGTGAAGCAGTCGGCCGCCAGGGCATTGCCTTCGGGCGTCAGGCTGCTGAAGTGCCAGATCCCCTGCAGCACGTGCTCGAAGCTCGAGATGCCGGCCCCGCCGCCGCCGGTGCGGGCGCCGACGCGCCGGGCGACCTCCATGCCGAGCCGCGTCGCCAGCGTGCCGGCGATGATGTCGGCGACCTCGTCCTGCAGGGCGATCAGGTCCTGGATCGGCCGGTCGTATTGCTCGGCCCAGAGCGCCAGCTCGGTGCGCGCATCGGTGAGCCGCGCGGTGATGCGGATGCGGCTCTCCGACCGCCGGACATTGCCGGTCACCAGATAGTCGGCGGCCAGCCGTTCGCTCGCTTCCCGCGGCGCCGCGCGCTGGTCGCGGAAGGCGAAGGTGGAATGCCGGCTGATCACGGCGAAGAGCCGGTATTTCGACAGACGGTCGATCAGGTCCTCCGTCAGTCCGTCGCTGAAATACTGCTGGGCGGGATCGCCGCTCATGTTGTCGAATGGCAGCACCGCGATGGTCGGCCTGCGGTCCGGTGCCGGCGCGGCGCCGATCCTGGCGCCGGCCGGCTCCAGGCTGCGGCGCAGCGACTGCAGCGCGGCGCCCGGCGCGACCCCGAGCTCGCGTTTCAGCAGCAGCGCGCAGCTCTCGTAATGCCTGAGCGCCAGCGCGGTGTCGCCCTGGGCGAGATGCGCCTGCATGACCGCGAGATGCGCCGCCTCGCTCAGCGGCTCCAACGCGACCAGCCGCTCGGCGGCGGCGACGCGCTCGGCACCGGCCGACAGGACGGCGAGCACGGTCAGCGCGTTGATGGCGCGGGCGGCGAGATCGGCGCGCGCTTCCCGCAGCCATTCCTCGAAGGCGGGGTCGCCGGCGGCGAGCCCGTCGAGCAGGGGGCCGCGATAGAGCTCCGCGGCGCGCCGCAGCGTCGCGGCGTCGGTGCCGGCCGACGCTTCCAGGAACTCGGCCACATCCACGGAGAAGGACTGCAGGTCGAGCGCGACGCGGTCGCCGTTGAGCAGCAGCGGGCTCGCGGCGAACGCGGCGAAGTCCTTGCGCAGCGCGACCAGGGCCTGGCGCAGGCTGTTGCGCGCCTGCTCCTCGCCGCGATCGCTCCACAGCAGCCCGGCGAGACGGTCGCGGGTCGCCTCCTGGCGCGGCGCGAGCGCCAGCACGCCGAGCAGCGCGCGGTTCTTCTTCGCCGGCACGTCCAGGGCCTGGCCGTCCGCGGAGAGGCGAAAGCCCCCGAGCAGGTCGAGCCGGCCGGCGCTCATCGCCGGGCGCCGGGCGAATTTCCGGGAATTTCAGGATTTTTCAGGCTTTTCACGCGGCGGTTCACAAGCGCCTCACGCCCCGGATGTGACCTTGCCCCTCGCCAAATCAGTAAACATCATCAGAAGGGAAAGGCCAATGTCGATCCTGACCGCAGCCGCGCTGAAGCCGGTGCTCCTGCTCACCCTGCGTTCCGTCAGACTGCCGCTCTGCGCCATTGGGCGGGCCCTCTGCGGCGCCGCCGAGATGCGCGGCCGGGCGGTCGCGTCCACCTATCTCATGGCGATGGGCCTGAACGCGGACCGCCCGCCGGATCCGTGCCGGCGCGGCGACCGCGACTATTGAAGGATCGGCCTCCGCTTGCTGCTTCATCGGGCGGCATCCACGATCCGCATAACACTATGCAGCACCGGCATCCTGTACCGCGATATGCCCGACCCGCGGCGGCAGAGCTTCCGCGCCGGTGCATGGCGGCCATGACGGAAATCCGCGCGCGCGGAAACAGAACACGCGGGTAACATTTCCGCCAGATCATGCCCGACTCATCCACGCCCGACCCCGCCGGAGCCGAAGCCGCACCGGTCTTCGCCACCGAGCGCGATCCCAGGCTTCGCCTGCTGATCCCACTGGTGGTCGCTTCCGGCTTCCTGATGGAGCAGATCGACAGCACCATCATCACGACGGCCATCCCGCAGATGGCGCGCGACCTGGACACCAGCGTGCTGCGGATGAATCTCGCGGTCACCTCCTACGTGCTGACGCTGGCGGTCTTCATCCCGGTCAGCGGCTGGTTCGCGGACCGGTTCGGCGCGCGGCGCATCTTCGTCTCGGCGCTGCTGGTGTTCACCATAAGCTCGGTGCTCTGCGGCATGGCGCAGAGCTTCGAGATGCTGGTGGCGACCCGCGCGCTGCAGGGGCTGGGCGGGGCGATGATGACGCCGGTCGGACGGCTGATCCTGCTGCGGAGCTTCCCGCGCAAGCAGCTCGTCACCGCCATGATCTACATGAGCTTCCCGGCCTTGATGGGGCCGGTGATCGGCCCGCTGCTCGGCGGATTGCTCACCAGCTACGTCTCCTGGCGCTGGATCTTCTTCATCAACATCCCGTTCGGCGCGCTGGGCATTGCGCTCGCATTGCGCTACGTCGAGCCGTTTCGCAGCGAGACCAAGGTGGGCTTCGACTTTCCCGGCTTCCTGATGGTGGGCACCGGCCTCGCTCTCGTGCAGTTCATCATCGAGAACATGGCCCGGCCGATCGTCCCGGTGCCGGTGCTCGGGCTCGCCCTGCTGCTGGCGGTGCTGCTGCTCCTGGGCTTCGCGCGGCACGCGCGGAGGACGAAGTATCCGGCGGTCGACCTGACGCTCTACCGCTTCCGCACCTTCCGGATCGGCACCCTGTCGGGCGGGCTTTGCCGGATCGGCATCAACAGCGTGCCGTTCCTGCTGCCGGTCATGCTGCAGGTCGGCTTCGGCATGAGCCCGATCGAATCCGGCTCGCTGACCTTCTTCACCAGCCTCGGCGCCCTGGCGATACGGCCGATCTCGACCCACATGCTGCGCCGGCTCGGCTTCGACCGGGTGCTGATCCTCAGCGCCGCCGCCGGATCGGCCGTGCTGGCCGGCTTCGCCCTGATCGGCCCCATGACGCCGGAATGGGTGATGGCCATCTACATCACCATCTACGGCCTGATCCGGTCGGTGCAATTCATGTCGTCCAACACACTCGCGTATGCCGATATGCCGGCCGAGCAGCTCAGCCGCGCCACCAGCCTCGGCGGGGTGATGCAGCAGTTGACGGTGAGCCTCGGCGTCGCCATCGGCGCCATGCTGCTGGAGCTGACCTCCGCGGGCTCCGGCGACCTCACGGTGACGCACTTCCATCACACCTTCGTGTTGATCGCCTTGATCCCGCTGGCGTCGTTGCCCGGTTTCTTTTTCCTGAAACCGGAGGACGGCGCCGAGCTCAGCGGGCATGTCCGCAAACCGCGCCGCTGAACCTCTTACCGAATCCTTAACGCTCCCGTGGTAAGACCGTTTTAACGCGAATCGCCGTTAAATAGGACTAACTGCGGCGGCTGCGTACGGCATGCCGGACAGGACCGCGGCCGGGGAGCATGGATGGACTACGAAGAGGCCAAACGGCTCGCGCAAAGCGGCGACGTGGCGGCGCGCCGAGCCCTGGCGTCCCAGCCGGCGGTGGCGCCCGAGCTCCTTTATTTCCTGTCCCGCGACGACGACGTCGCCGTGCGCCTGGCGGTCGCCGGCAATCCGCATGCGCCGCGCGAGGCGGACCTCATTCTGGCGCGCGACAGTGAGGATCTCGTCCGGGCCCGGGTCGGCGAGAAGCTGGGCGAGGCCCGTCCCGCGGGCGCTCCGCCGCTGAGCGTGAAGAAGCAAGCCATCACCACCGAGATCTCCGAGACCCTGGCGCAGGACGGCTCGGCCCCGGTCCGCGAGGCGATCGCGGTCGCGCTGAGAGGTTCGATCGACGCGCCGCCGCACGTGGTGCAGCAGCTCGCCCGCGACATCGAGCTTCGCGTCGCCGGGCCGATCCTGCAGAACTCGCCGCTGCTCGGCGACGGCGACCTCGCCGAGATCATGAACAGCGGCCCGATCAAGGGCGTGCTGAACGCCATCGCCAAGCGGCGCAATGTCAGCCAGGGCGTTTCGGAGATCCTGGTCAACCGCGCCATCGCCTCGCCGGGCGAGGCCTCCGCGGTCGGCGACCTGCTGTCGAACGAGACCGCGCGGATTGCCGCCGGCACGATGGACAAGATCATCGAGCACGCGCCGGGCAATGACGACTGGCACAAGCCTCTCGCGGTGCGCCCCGATCTCAACGCCGACCACATGCGGCGCGTGGCCTCGATCCCGTCGGACGCTATCGCCGAGGCCATGTCGCAGCGGAGCGACCTCGACGACGCGGCACTGACCGCGCTTTCCCACATGGTCGCCAAGCGCATGGCGGAGCTGACCAGGCGGCGCGTCGCCGATCCGGCGCCGACCAGGCCGGCGGCCGACCTGTTCCTGAACTCGGTGATGAAGGGCGGCAAGATCGGTCCGGTCTGCGCCGCGATCTCGCTGCGCGCCGGCATCGCGCCCGAGGTCACCATGCGCATGCTGACCTCGAACAACGCCAAGGCAATCGCCTCGCTGGCCTGGAAGGCGGGCCTTTCCGCGGTGCAGGCGCGCTTCCTGCAGACCTCGGTCGGCGGCATCTCCGAGCAGCGCGCCATCGGGCCGACCAGCACCGGCGGCTACCCGCTGGCCCAGCCGGACATGGAGTGGCAGATCGGCCTCTACGTGGGGAGCTGATCGCGCCGCCGGCCCGTTCGTCTATTCGGCGGCGCTGCGCGCGTCCGGCCGTTTCAGGATCTCCGCGCGCCGTCCATCGACGCCGACGACCACCTCGCCGGCGATCGTGGTGCGCCGCATCGTGCGGTCCTGTCCGTCATAGTCGTAGATCGCATAATGCTGGGTCGCCTGATTGTCCCAGATCGCGACGTCGGCTTCTCGCCAGCTCCAGCGGACCGTGTTCTCGAGGCGCGTGACGTGCTGCTGGAACATCGCATAGAGCGCCTGTGAATCGGCATGGGTCTGGCCGACGAAGCGCTGCACGAACTGGCCGAGCAGCAGCGCCTTCTCGCCGGTCTCCGGATGGATGCGCACCACCGGCTGGCGCGTCTCGTAGACCGACCTGGCGAACACCTCCTCGTGGTGGCGGCGCTCGGCCTCGGTGCTGGCGGCATATTGCGCGGCGTAGTCGTAGTTGTTCGTGTGGATCGCCCAGAGCGATTCCGCGAGCGCCTGGAGCTCCGGCGACAGGTCGCGATAGGCGGCGGCGGTGTTGGCCCAGCAGGTATCGCCGCCATAGGCCGGGATCCTGACCGCGCGGAGCACCGAGTAGCGGGGCGGGGCGTCCATGAAGGTGACGTCGGTGTGCCACTGGTCGGCGCGGGCATTGCCGGCCGCGGCGTCGAGCTCCAGGATGCCCAGGGTCCCGGCGCGCACCCGCTCGGTCGGATGCGGCACGAGCCCGCCGATCAGGTTGGAGAATGCTTCCTGCGCCCGGTCGTCGAACCGAGTCTGCTCGCGGAAGAAGATCACGCGATGGGCAAGGAGGGCCCGGCGGATGGCCTGGACGAGGGACGGCGCCAGGTCGCCGGCGAGCTTCACGTCGAGGATCTCGGCGCCGATCCGTCCGCTCAACCGCCGCAGCCGCAAAGCCGGCGTCTCGTTCACGGTGGGGGTCATCGGCCGATCTCCCGGTATGCGGTCTGCGGTCTCGATGAGACGATACCAGCCGGCCGGGGTCTGATCCAACGCGACGCGGCCCTGACGGATTGCGACTCCGGCCTCTAGTCGGTCTTGGGACGGTGCGCGAGCAGCACGGCACGCACCTTGCGCTGGAGTTCCAGGGTGTGCTCCGGCGGCTCGATCTCGGGTGTCGAAGACGCCTCGGCCGCCGGCGAGCGGAACCCGTAGCGCGCGGAAAGCCGGTCTTCCTCCTCGGCGTTGCGCTGCTCGGCAAAATCCGGCGGCGGCGCGGCCTCGGCCGGCGCGGCGGCGGGGGACATCACGGGCGCTTCCGGCGCCTGGCTCTCGAGCGCCGCTGCGGCCTCGGGGGCCGTCACCGGCTCCGGCACGGGTTCCGGCGCGATCTCCGGCTCCTGGTAGGCCTCGTGGGTGATGACGGAGTCCATCGCGCCTTCGACGGAATCCTCCCAGTTCGGCGGTTCCTCGCCGCGCAGGATCTCGGCCGCGGCGTCCTTGTCCGGCATGCTTTCGACCAGGGCGATCAGATCGCGCGTCGCGCGGTCGAGGGCGGCGGCGAAGGGATCGCGCTCGCCGACCCGCCGGGACGTGCCGGCGGCGTAGCGCTTCCAGTTGTTGCGGCAATAGGCGAGGAAGGACTCACGCTGGCTGTGCTGCTTGGTCAGCGCGCTCCGGGCATTGGCCCGGACAATCGCCATGACGCGCCGCAGTTCCTTCTCCTGGTCCATCGCTGAGAGGTGTTGTTGGAAGTCGTGGCGATTTTCCCCCAAGCTTTGTGAAATGGCGAGGGGCCAAAAGCGCGAATACCCGGCGCGTTTACCTCGATTCCGGGGCTTTGGACCGGCCTATGAGACCGCTTTAACCATAGGCAGCCCGCGCGGCTTGCGCAGATGGGCGATCCCTTTCTGCTCGATGAATCGGGTGGTGGCCTCCCACAGGTGGTCGCCATAGGTGACCGGGGCGAAGTCGGCGCCGAGCGTGGCGGCGGCGCCAGGGTCGACAGCAGGGTCGACAGCAGGGTCGACAGCCGGGTCGACCGTGGGGCCGAGCGGCGCGATCACCGCATCGACCGCCGGCTCGTAGAAGAACGGGATCGAGAAGCGCTCGCGCCCCGCGCCGACCACGCGATGCCGCGTGGCGCGCACCGCGCCGCCGGTCCAGCGCTCCAGCAGCTTGCCGAAATTGACCACCAGCGTGCCTTCGGTCGGCGGCACGCCGATCCATCGGCCGGCGCGGTCCTCCACCTCGAGCCCGGCGACGCCGTCCTGGGCCAGCAGGGTCACGAAGCCGGAATCGACATGCGGCGCCCCGAGCATGTAGCCCTCGCCGACGCGCAAGGCGGGATCGAGGCGCGCGACCTCGCGGACCGGATAGCGGATCAGCCGCAGGCTCGAGATGCCGTCGGCGAAGGCCGGGGCGAACGCCGCCTCCGGCAGGCCGAGCCCGCGCGCCACCGCCCGCATCAATGCCGCGCCGGTCGCTTCCATGGTGCGGTAGTAGTCGGCGGCGGCTTCGCGCCAGCCCGGCAGGTCGGCCTCGCGCGGCAGCGGCGTCGCCTCGGTCAGCGGATCGGTGGGATCGTGCGCGACCGGACGCACCAGGTCGGGTCCGAGATCGGTGCCTTCCTTGTAGGTCGGGAAGCCCTCCTGCAGCGGAAACCAGCCGCGATAGAGATTGGCGTTCTCCGGGACGAAGGTCTTGCGGCACAAGGCGCGCTTGGCCGCCTCGGGCAAGCTGAAGATCGCCAGCAGCCTGCGCCGGGTCGCCGGCGCCAGCGCGTCGCCGGGCAGGCCGGTGACGGTCATGAAGCCGATCTCGCGCGCCGCGCGCAGGATCGCGGCATCGGTTTCGGCGGGCGCCGCGGCGCGGGCGAAGAGCGGCGCGATGTCGATGGTCGGAATCACGCCGCGATCATAGGCGCAGACGCGGCGGAAGCCAAAGCCCGGCGGCTTGCGCCCTTACCGGAACCGGCCGGTATCCAGGATCTCCGCCGTGTATTCGCGATAGCTGATCCCGAGCTCCTCGGCGCGCTTCAGCCGGCGCAGCGCGATCTCGCGCGGCGGCGTCTTCCAGGCGGCCTTGTGCGCCTTGGTCCAGCAGTAGCGCCGCCAGGAGATGCCGGGCTGCGGGTCCTCCAGCGGCGGTCCCGCATTGTGCCCGATGCCGGGCGCCGGGGAGAGGCCGCTGCCATCCGCCATGGCCGCGCTACCGCTGCGCGGTCCGCCAGTGGGGCGCCTGGTAGACCGGCACGTCGGCCTTGGGGAGCGGCGGCTTGCCGGCGATCATGTCGGCGCATTTCTCCGCCATCATGATGGTGGGCGCGTTGAGGTTGCCGCTGACCACCGACGGCATGATCGAGGCATCGACCACGCGCAGGCCGTCCAGCCCGTGCACCCGCGCCTGCGGGTCGACCACCGCCATCGGATCGGTGCCCATCTTGCAGGAGCAGGAGGGGTGATAGGCGCTGTCGCCGCGGGCGCGCACGAACGCGTCGATATCGGCGTCCGAGGTCGCGTTGTCGCCGGGCTGGATCTCCGGGCCGCGATAGGGATCGAAGGCCTTCTGGGCGAAGATCTCGCGGGTCAGCTTCACCGCGTCGCGGAACTCGCGCCGGTCGCGCTCGGTCTGGAGGTAGAAGGGCTGGATGCGCGGATGGTCGGTCGGCTTGTCCGACTTGAGCTTGATCCAGCCGCGCGCCTCCTGGCGCATGTTGCCGATATGCACCTGGTAGGCATGGCAGGTGCCGTTCTTGCGCCCGTGATCGTTCACGGTCGAGGGCAGGAAGTGGAACTGCAGGTTGGGGTGCTCGATGCCGGCCTCGGAGCGGATGAAGCCGCCGGCCTCCAGATGCGAGGTCGAGCAGATGCCCTTGTGGTCGATGAACCAGCGGATGCCGGCCAGCACCATCGGCACGGGCTTGGTGTAGGTGTAGAGCGTGATCGGCTGCTTGCATTGCTGCTGCACGTACATCTCCAGATGCTCCTGGAGATTCTGTCCGACACCGGGCAGGTCGTGCTGCACGGCGATGCCGGTTTCCTTCAGGTGGTCGGCCGGACCGACGCCCGACAGCATCAGCAGTTGCGGCGAGTTGATCGCGCCGCCGGAGAGGATGACCTCGCGCTCGGCCCGGTAGCGCTTCACCTGGCCGTCCTGCACGAACTCGACGCCGACCGCGCGCTTGCCCTCGAACAGGATGCGGTTCGTCATCGCCTTCACCTCGACGGTGACGTTGCCGCGCTTCTCGGCGGTGCGCAGATAGGCCTGCGCGGCGGACCAGCGGCGACCGTGACGGGTCGTCATGTCCATCTTGCCGACGCCTTCCTGCTGGTAGCCGTTCAGGTCCTGGGTGAAGGGATAGCCGGCCTGCTGCCCCGCCTGGATGAAGGCCTCGTAGAGCGGGTTCGGCTGGTCGCCGGTATGGACCCAGAGCGGCCCCTTGTCGCCGTGATAGGCGTCGCGCCGGCTCTCGTGATGCTCGGCGCGTTTGAAATAGGGCAGGATCTCCTGGTACGACCAGCCCGGGCAGTTCTCCTTGAACGCCCAGCGGTCGTAATCCAGCGCGTGGCCGCGGATATAGACCATCGCGTTGAGGCTGGACGAGCCGCCCAGCACGCGCCCGCGCGGCCAGTACATGACGCGGTTGTTCATGTAGGGCTGCGGCTCGGTCTCGTAGTACCAGTTGTAGCGGTCGTGGCAGAGGTTGTACATCAGCGCCGCCGGCATATGGATCTGCCAGTTCCACCAATGGTCCTTGGGCCCGGCTTCCAGCACGCAGACCTTGACCGACGATTCCTCGCTCAGCCGGGCGGTGAGGACGCAGCCGGCCGAGCCGGCGCCCACGATGACATAGTCGAATGTGCGGTCGAACTTCATTCCGTTATCCGAGCTTCCGGCCGAGCCGGGTTTCGAGATAGTCGAGGACCAGCCGCCGTGCCCGCGCGGAATCGGGCCCGTCGGCCGAAAGTGCGGCGCGCAGCCAGAGGCCGTCGATCAGCGCCTCGGCGACGCTGGCGATCTCGTCCGCATCCGCGCGGCCGAGCAGGCGCAGCGCATGCACCAGGTTGTCGTGCAGCCGCGAGATGATGACGTTCTGCACCCGGGCAAGACGGGGATGGGTCGGCACCTGGGCCCAGAAGGCGAGCCAGGCCGAGACCCCTGCCGGCGTGAACTGGTCGGCGCCGATATTGCCGTCCACGACCGCCATCAGGCGCTCGGACGGCGTGTCCGCCGCATTGAGCCGCCGCACCACCGCCTGGCGCAGGCTGCTGCCGAGCTGGCGCAGGGTGGATTCCAGCAGCTCCGCCTTGTCCTCGAAATAGTGGTGGACGATGCCGGTCGAGACCCCGGCGCGGGCGGAAATCCGCGACAGGCTGGATTCCGCCAGGCCCACCTCGTGGATCGAGGCGATGGTGGCCTCGATCAGTTGGCGGCGGCGGATCTCCTCCATCCCCAGTTTCGGCATCTTCGACCCCCGCGCTGCACAAGCCGCATCTTCCGGGTCTTATATTGGATGATCAATCAAAAAAGCGCTTCGAAATGCCGCAGAGCGACACTATAGTGACGGCAACACGAAACTTCGGCGGGAAACCAGACCTAGAATGTCCCGTGGAGGCTATCGAACTTCTGCCCGAATCGGCCGCCGAAGGGCGACAAGCAAGAACGACGAGCCGAAACCGGCCGGGAACGACCGGGGGCGATGGGACGGAAATCAACAACGGGAGACTGATCCAATGACAATGCGTTCTCTTCTGACCGCGACGGCCCTGGCCTCGTGCCTTGCGGCGCTGGCCGGGCCGGCGGCGATGGCCGCCGAGCCGGATAGCTGCAAGAACATCCACATGGCGGATGTGGGCTGGACCGACAACACCGCGCAGAACGGCCTGTTCAACCAGGTGGTGACGGGTCTCGGCTATCAGACCAAGATCGACGTGCTCGCATTGCCGGTCATCCTGAAGAGCCTGAAAGGCGGCAAGCTCGACCTCTTCCTGGACAACTGGATGCCGTCCAACGCGCCGAACCTGCAGCCCTACCTCGATGCGAAGAGCCTGGAATCCCTGAAGCCCGACCTCAAGGGCGCGGGCTATGGCCCGGTGGTGCCGGACTATGTCGCGGCCGCCGGCGTGAAGGACATCAAGGATCTCGGGCCGAACGGCGACAAGTTCGACCACAAGTTCTACGGCATCGAGCCCGGCAACGACGGCAACAAGATCGTCCAGAAGAAGATCGACGACCCCTCGACCGGCCTGAAGGGCTGGAAGCTCGTCGAATCCTCGGAGCAGGGCATGCTGGTCCAGGCCAAGAAGGCGATGGACAAGAAGGAATGGGTGGTCTTCCTCGGCTGGGCGCCGCACCCGGTCATGGGCAAGATGCCGCTGGTCTATCTGACCGGCTTCGAGAATGACGGCTTCGGCGACGCCCAGGTCAATCCGCTGACCCGCAACGGCTACAGCGAGCAATGCCCGAACATCGGCAAGCTGCTCGCCAACCTGGAGTTCACGCTGCCGATGGAATCCTCGGTGATGGAGGATATCGGCGCGCCGAACAACATGAGCGGCGACGACGCGGCCAAGAAGTGGTTGAAAGCCAATCCCGACGTGCTCTCGAAGTGGCTTGACGGCGTCACCGCCGTCGACGGCGGCGATGGGCAGGCCGCGGTCAAGAAGCACCTCGGCCTCTGAGGTCGATTCCATCCGTGTGACCAAAGTCTAGGCGGCCTCGGCTTAATCCCTTAAGCTGAGGCCGCCGGCTTTTCGGGCGACGGCCGGCGGCCGGCGGGGAGCGCCATGGATCAAGTCGAACAACTCATCACCGATCACAAGATCCCGGTCGGCGAGGCCGGCGCCGCGGCCTTCAACTGGTTTACCGCGACCTTCCAGCCGATCTTCGACTTCATCACCAACAAGGTCGGCTGGCTGATGGACAGCAGCACCACGGGGCTCGAAGCCGTGCCGCCGCTGATCTTCATCGCCGCGGTCGCCGCGCTCGCCTACTGGATCCAGCGCACCTGGCGGATCGTCGTGCTGGTGATCGTCTGCCTGCTCTTCGTCCTGAACCAGGGGCTCTGGCAGCCGACCATGGAGACCACCGTCCTGGTCGTCTACTCGACCTTCGTCTCCCTGCTGATCGGCATCCCGGTCGGCATTCTCTGCGCCCGGCGGCCGAAGCTCTATGTCGCGCTCAGCCCGCTGCTCGACATGATGCAGGTCATCCCCACCTTCGTTTACCTGGTTCCCGCCTTGCTGCTGTTCGGCCTCGGCATGGTGCCCGCGCTGGTCGCGACCGTGATCTTCGCGGTGGCGCTGCCGATCCGCACCACCTATGTCGGCGTCTCCGAGGTCAACAAGGCGCTGGTGGAAGCGGGCGAGTCCTTCGGCTGCACCGGCTGGCAGCTCCTGATGAAGGTGCGCATCCCGGCAGCGCTGCCGACCATCATGATCGGCGTCAACCAGACCATCATGCTCTGCCTTTCCATGGTCGTCATCGCGGCCCTGGTCGGCGCACCCGGCCTCGGCGTCTCGGTCGTCCGCGCCTTGAGCCAGATGAACACCGCGCTCGGAATCGAGGGCGGCCTCGGAATCGTGGTGGTCGCGATCGTGCTCGACCGCATCCTGAAGCGGCGCGTCCGCGCTCGCGCCAGATCAAAGACCTAGCAGACCGGAGATCGCGGGATGAGCGGAACCAACGCCGTCCGTTTTGAGAATGTCGATGTGGTCTTCGGCCAGAACGCGGCCCAGGCCGTGGCGCTCATGGACAAGGGCGAGGGCCGGGACTCGATCCTCGACAAGACCGGCAGCCTGGTCGCGGTCCACGACGCCTCGCTGTTCGTCGACGAGGGCGAGATCCTGGTGCTGATGGGCCTCTCGGGCTCCGGCAAGTCCTCGCTGCTGCGCTGTGTCAACGGCCTCAACAAGGTCACCCGCGGCAAGGTCATGGTGCATGACGGCAAGGGCGAGATCGACGTCGCGACCTGCAGCCCGGACACGCTGCGGCGCCTCAGGCGCAACCGCATCTCCATGGTGTTCCAGCAATTCGCGCTGATGCCCTGGCTGACGGTCCGGGACAATGTCGGCTTCGGGCTCGACGTGCGCGGCGTCTCCCGGGCCGAGCGCGACAAGAAGGTCCAGGAGAAGATCGATCTGGTGCGCCTCGGGCAGTTCGCCGAGAAGTTCCCGCACGAGCTCTCCGGCGGCATGCAGCAGCGCGTCGGCCTCGCGCGCTCCTTCGCGACCGAGGCGGACATCCTGCTGATGGACGAGCCGTTCTCCGCCCTCGACCCGCTGATCCGCGAGCACCTGCAGGACGAGCTCATGGAGCTGCAGCGCTCCTTGAAGAAGACCATCGTCTTCGTCAGCCACGATCTCGACGAGGCGCTGAAGATCGGCTCGCGCATTGCGATCATGGAGGCGGGCAAGGTCGTGCAGTTCGGTGCGCCCGAGGACATCATCCTCAACCCGGTCAACGACTACGTGCGGCAGTTCGTGGCCTCGATGAACCCGCTGACGGTCCTGAAAGGCGGCACCCTGATGCGCCCGGCGACCGATCTGGTGCGCGAGCCGGGCTCGACCATGGTCCAGCTCGACCGGGCCGGCAAATGCCGCTGCCGGCTCGACGCGCAGGGCCGGCCGACCGATCTCATCGTCAACGGCAAGCCGGGTCAGTTCCTGCCCTACGCGACCGACCTCGTCCTCGATCGGCTGGGTGACAACGTGATGATCTGCGGCACGCCGGTGACGCCGATGCGCGCCGCCGTCATGGTGCGCCAGCAGACCAAGCGGCCGCTGGTCCTGCTCGGCGACAGCGGGGAGCTGCTCGGCGTGGTGGGCGAGCACGAGCTCTACCGCGGCATGCTGCGCCAGACCGAATACGCCAAGGTGGACCAGCCGCCGGCGCCGG
>DASZSL010000103.1:0-156873 GCA_035548715.1 Dongiaceae bacterium | reverse complement strand
CGCAGCCGATGAAGAGATCGCGGCGGCACTCCAGGAAGAAGTGCCGCTGCCGGGCGGCGGCCATATCCTCATCGAGCCGGTGCGCACCCTGACCGCGATCGACGTCAACAGCGGCGATGCCAGCGCCCGGCGCGGCGGTCTTGGATCAGGGGGGGGCGGCGGCATCGGCGAGACCGCGCTCGCCGTCAACCTCGCCGCGGCGCGCGAGATCCCGATCCAGCTCGCCTTGCGCAACATCGGCGGCGTGATCGTCATCGACTTCATCGACATCGAGCACCGCGGCAAGCGCGACCAGGTGGTCGAGACGCTGCGCGAAGCGGTGATCGTCGACCCGGCGATCGACTGGGTCGGCAACATGTCGCGCCTGGGCCTGGTGGAATTGAAGCGCCGCCGCTCCGGCCCCAGCTTGGCCGAGATGTGGTCGAGAAGAACCGCCTGATGGCCCGGGACTCTACCCAGCGGGGCCCGAAATGCCCGCTGTGCGGCAAGCCCGCGGCGGCGGAGTTCCGCCCGTTCTGCTCCGCCCGCTGCAAGCAGGTCGATCTCAATCGTTGGCCGAGCGAGTCCTACCGCGTCCCCGCGCGCAGCGTGGACGAGGAGGAGGACGAGGTCCCGCGTCCGTCCGGCCCCGGCCCGCAGGATGATGACTAACGCCTTGTCCTGGGCCGGTTTTTCGGCGAACCCCACGCCACTGGACAAGCCCGGTCATATTCACTAAAAAGCCGCGATCCGCGTCGGGGGCACCAACCTCCAGCCCCGACATCTCCCGGAATGCCCAGGTAGCTCAGTTGGTAGAGCACATGACTGAAAATCATGGTGTCGGTGGTTCAATTCCGCCCCTGGGCACCATCCCCCTTGTCGGATTGATCTGAGCGCGGCCCGCCTGCCGCCGGCTCGACGGCGTGCCCTGGTTCTGGTGGGTGGGGCCGGACAGCGACCCCACGACGCTCGGTGCCCCGCTACTGCGTGGCCGCGTCGACCGCGATCTTGCCTTGACCCGCGATGAATGCGTCGAACTGCCCGGGCGTCCCGAAGAAGACGTTCTGGTCGATCTTCCCCTTGACGCCGGGCACCGTCGAAGTGTCGCTGTACTGCCAGATCGTCCAGGGTTCCTTCCCGCTCAGATGGACCTCCGCGGGAACGTTGTGGTCGCCCAGCCACACGACGTAGTCCGGACCGCGCTGGGTCAGCAGCTTGCTGAAGACATCCCGGTTGCCGTAGACCAGCGGCACCTTGCCGTATTCCTTGTGCAGCATCGCGACCAGGGAAAGGATCGACGCTGCGGCCTGCTTCGGGCCGAGCTGCCTGGCGCAGGCGACCTCGTCGCTGGGTGAGGTCGGGGGCCATCGCCAGATGTCCACCGCAATCGGCAGATCCCCGGGCTCGGGACGTATCGCTTCGCGGATCCGGTCGAATTGCGATGCGGCGCTTTGGCAATAGCTGAAATAGTGATACGCGCCGCGGCGCAGGCCCGCCGCCTTCGCCGCCGGCCAGTTCTGCTCGAACTTCTGATCGGTGCCGCGGATCCCGGTCCCGCGTATGTAGACGAAGCGTATGCCCGACTTTCCCAGCTTGGGCCAATCGACGGCGTTGTATTGCGAAACGTCGATGCCGTGGATCAGGTACTGTTCCGGCGAATTGAACACCTTGATCTCGGGATGCCCCACGATGCTGCTCACGGCGCCGGTCGGCAGGGTGAACGAGGCGCCGAACGCGATCCGCTTGCCCTCCGCATTCGAGACCAGGGCGCTCTCCGGCGCGCTCTCGCCGGCGTCGGCGAGCTTGTTCTCCGGCACGAGAAAGAAGAATCCGCCGAGGGACACCTTGCCGATCGGGCTGATCGGGCCGAACCAGGGAACCGAATAGCGCTTGCCCGTGTCGGGATTGAGGCCGAGGTCCTCGACCTCCTGGGTGATGTAGCCCAGCAGGCGCCCCAGCCGGACGATCGGGATCGGCACCTTGATCGCGTGGCCCGAGCTGTCGACCAGGGTGATGTGGTAGTCGGGATCCGCCGCGCCGGATCTTATCCCGTTGATCAGGTCGTCGAAGAATATGCTGCCCGAACCCGACGTCCCCAGGGACCAGACCAGCTCGTTGGGCGCGCCGGCGGTCAGCGCATGCGCCCCGTATGAGCTGGGGTCGAAGATGTTGCCGCCGCCTTGGGCGATGCCGAGCAGGCTGCCGCCGAAGCAGGCGTTGATCAGGGCCAGGACCTGGTAGTTCTCGCCGGCGATATGCGTCAGGGCGGCGTTCAACTCGTCGAGCGGATAGCGGTTGGCGGTATCGGTCTGCGAGGTCGCACCCGACAGCACCAGGGCAGGGGGCGAATTGTCGATCTGCGGCGCCCCGTGGCCGCTATAGGCGAACAGAACCCGCGTGCGCCCGCGATAGAGCTCGGCGCGGTCGCTCAAATAGTCGGTCAGGAAATAGCGGATCGTGTCCTTGGTCGCATCGCCGTTCCGCAGGATGATCACCTCGTCGAACTTCTGATCGTCGACCAGGAATCGCCGCAGGTTCTCGATGTCATGCGCCGCCGGCGGGAGATCGGCGCCGTCCATGTTGGGGTACTTGTCGTTCCCGACGATGATGGCGATGCTGCGGAGCGGCTTCCCCGGGTCGGTGGCGAGTTGCTCGGAAATGCGCACATCCTCGGCGGCGCCCTCGGGACGGAATTGCGCAAAGAACGCGCAATAGCTCTCCTGCCGCACTTCGGCGCCGTTGGGGCAGATCGCGGTGTCGGCACGAGCCGCCCACGAGAGCATGGTGACGAGACCCGCGACCGCGGCGGCGAGCGCGCATCTGGACCGCATGGACGGTGCATCCCCGATCGTCATTGCAGCTGGAAATCGGCGAGAAAGCTCTGTTCGGTGCCCTTGTAGATGCTGCCGTCGAGACGGCCCCCGTAGCCGGAATCGAGCTTGCCGTTCTCCGTGAACTGCCAGAGGACGGCTTTGCCGCCGCTAGGGACGGCGGGCACCTCGATGCCGCGCGACGAGGCGGAATAGTCGGCGATCCAGATCTTGTAGTGCCCGAACGACGCGATCTTCGCTTCCGAACCGATGCGCTCGCGCCACCAGCTGCGTGTCGTGTAGAGGATCGGCGTCTTCTTCTGCCCGCCATGTTCCTCGACGTAGCTCAGCCAGGCGAGGGCCGTCTGGATTATCTCGTCGGGCGTATGGCCGGCCCAGCGGTCGCCCGCGACGCCGCGCGCCACGTCCCACTCGAGATCGAGGACCGGCGGCATGTCGCTCGCCGTCGCGCCGCCGCTTTCTTCGATGAGGCGCAGGAAGCTCTTCGCCTGCCCGACGCCGTCGCCCGACGAGGACAGGAAGTGGTACGCGCCCCGCAACACGCGCTGTGACTCCGGCAGCGCCGCCAGGCCCTCCCAATAGTAGCTGAAGAGCGCGTCCTTGTATCCGATCCCCTGCGTCGCCTTCATGTACACGAAGCGCACGTTCTGCAGCTTCAGCTTCGTGAGATTCAGGTTGCGGCCGGTATAGTGGCTGATGTCGATGCCGAACACGGTGTTGGAGCGCGGGACCCCGGCCGTATCGTCGAACTCCGTATCATGTGGGAAGCGGAACTCGTTGCCCAGCGCGAAGGACCTTGCGGCATCGGCCGGAGGGACGGGCTGTCCATTCTCGCGGTTCTTGTCCTGCATGAGCAGATAGAAGAAGTCGGCGCGCGGCGTGTCGTCGGTCAGGTCCTTCCATGAGGAGGCGCTGTCCTCGGCAAGCGCGGAAGACGCCCAAAGAGCCGTGACGCATAGGCAGATGGCAGAAAGCTGTCGCATCGCTTCCCTCTGCTGGCCGTCGCTCTTGCGCGGGAGAGCAGTCCAACCCGATCCGCCCCCCGATTGTATTTCTCGATCCTATGTATCCTATAAGATTTAGCCGCGGCGGTCGAGGGATTATGCCCGGCGCAATGAACAGGGGCACCCCGGCGCACCGTTGTCCGGTCGTTTGATTCTGCGCATTCCCCGCGGGCTAAGCCCGCCGCGGGAATGGCCGCACCTCGGCCGGCGGCGGCAAGGCCGACAGCGCGCGCCGGAACGACGGCGCGTCCAGCTCGATCTCGATGATCGGCGAGACGATCCGGAGCCCGTCGCGCCGGACGCGATCGATCTCGGCCGGGCCAAGGCGCAGGTCGAGGGAGGGCAGGCCCGTCAGGCGGACCGCGCCGTCGGCGAGGCGCGCGAGCGTGCCCTCGTGAACGATCGTGCGTCGCAGTTCGCGAAGGCCGCGGTTCCAGTCCTCGCGCCCCTGGCCGAACAGCCGGCAGCGGATCGGGACCTCGGCCTCGCCGCGTCCGGCGGGCTGGGCATGTCGGGACGGTGTGTCGTTCATGATCGATACGACGGACATGATGCCTCGGGAGAATGACTGGAAGCGTTGCGGGCCCAGTCGGAGGAGGATCGTCAGCGGACCTGGTCCGTCGGGCCGGTTCGTATTGGCGGCGCGCATGATCAGGATGCCCGCGCCGAACGCGCGTCGGGCATCGCCGCCTGCAGCGTGCCGCCGCGCCCGCGATGCAGCCGGTACCGCAGCGACATGACCTGCAGGCGCTCGGGCCGCGCCTCGCCCGGCATCACGAAGCCGCAGGGCGACGCCGGAACAAAGCCGAAGCGCACGTAGTAGGCGGGATCGCCGGCGAGCAGGACGAGGTCGTGCCCGTGCCCTTCGGCCAGCCCGAGGGTCTTGGTGACGAGGGCGGTGCCGATGCCGCGCCCCGTCCACTCCGGTGCGATCGCCAGCGGACCGAGCAGCAATGCGGGTTCTCCGGTTTCTTTCACCTGGATCGGCCAATAGCGGACCGCACCGATGATCCGGTCTCCTTCGGTCGCGACCCATCCGAGTGCCGATGCCGGCGCGACGCCTTTGCGCAGCCGGTGCGATGCCTTCTGGAAACGCGCGGGGCCGAACACCCGGTCGTACAACCGCTCGACCGAGCCCGGGGGAACCGCCGCCTCCGGCTGGATCCGAAACGGCGAGGTGATGAGCTGCATCGACGTGATCTCTTTTCTGCGATGTTGATGGGTGGCCGGCGCGCAAGAAGGACGAGCCGGCCGCCCTGCAGAAGTGGGCGGGATCGCATAAGGGATCGATCGCGAAGTTGCGCCGGCGCCGTATGGGCGGCGTAAAGAGCGCGCGCTTGCCGCGTCTCTTTACGGCTCCCTTACGCGGCGGCGGTCCGATCGAGCTTGAATCCCTACGGCCCGCAATCCCAGCTTCCTGGGCATGGCCGCCACCGCGCCGTTCCGGTGCGGGTGCGCCGCTTGAAGGAGTGCGCTGCCATGCAGCCGTTCGATTTGTTCAAGGAGAGGCTGGTCCAGTACCGGATGCTGCCGGAGATCCCGGCGGGGGGGTACCAGGCCGATGCGCGCGCAAGACCCCGCCTTGCGAGCGCGATCGCCAGGATTCGCCTGGTCGTGGCGAGCTGCGCTTTCGTCGCGATGACGGTGGTGTTCGTCGGTGCGCTCACCGCGCATTGATGCGCCGTCCGTATTCCGCTGCAAAGGAGGGTACGTTGTGGATCTCGAAACGAGGGAGAAGGCGCGCGCCGGGACGCGCATCGCGCTATGGCTCGCCGGCTCTCTCTTCCTATCAGCCTGTGCCGATGGCGAAGGCTTCCGGGTATTGGGCCGTTCGCCCGCTCAATTGCAGGACGACGACCAGACTCTGGCGCCTTGCGGCGGGATAGCCGGCGACCCCGCCATCGGCTGTCCGGCTGGCTGAGCCGCGGCGTGCGCCGCCGGACTTGCCGGACCTCACCCGAATCGCACCGGCCCCACGGGAACTTGACTTGAATCATACCGTTTGGGGTCATTCGGGCGTCTCATCGTCCGATCTCGAACGAGGGAGATCGACGTGGCCGGACAGACTGTGATCATGCTTGTCGTGCTGTGGCTCTCGCTGCAGATTCCGCTTGGTCTCGTGACCGGCCAGGTCCTGGCCCGGGCCGGCCGGCGGCGCTGAGCGGCATCAAACCGTCACTGGCGGCCCTGGCGCGCGGGGTGTAGAGCGGAATCGCCGCGATCGCAGGCCGATTCCGCATGCCCGACCCAGGTCCTCCCGCCCTTGCTCTCGACCCCGCGCGCATGGTGCGCCTGGGCAGCGTCGATCCGCGCTACCAGTCCTACAATGTCGAGATGGTCGAGGTGACCGGCGGCCGGTTCTGGAAGCCCTATGCCGACCGCGGGCCGGACGAACAGGATCGCTATCAGCACCGGCCGCCGCTCAATCTCGATAACCCCCGCCTGCGCAAGCTCGCGGCGGCGCTGGGCCCGGCTTACATGCGGGTCAGCGGCACCTGGGCCAACAAGACCGCCTTCGACGATCGCGATCCGCCGCCGGCCGCACCGCCCGGCGGCTTCGAGACCGTCCTGACCCACCGCCAATGGCAGGGCGTGGTCGATTTCTCCCGCGTGGTCGATGCCAGGATCTGCACCTCCATGGCAGTCAGCACCGGCACCCGCGACGCGGCAGGGCAGTGGCGGGCCGACATGGCGCGGCGCTTCTTCGCCTTCAACCGGTCGATCGGCGGCGACATTGCCGCCGCCGAGTTCATGAACGAGCCCACCGCACCGTTCCTGGCAGGCGTGCCCGAGGGCTGGGGCGCGGCGGACTATGCCCGCGACTTCCATGCCTTCCGCGCCTTCGCCCGCGAGGTCGCGCCACGGATGCTGGTGCTCGGCCCGGGCTCGGTCGGCGAGGCCCATGGCAAGGAAGGCGACCTCACGACGCGGCAATTGCTGACCGCGTCCTCGCCGGCGGTCGATGCCTTCTCCTATCACCATTACGGCGCCGCCTCCCTGCGCTGCGCCGGCGGCGACTGGTGGCCGCAGACCTCGCGCAACGCGGCCCTCTCCGAGGGCTGGCTGGCGACCGCCGGCCGCGGCCTCGACTACTACCGCGCGCTCCGCGACACGTTCGAGCCCGGCACGCCGATCTGGCTGACCGAGACCGCGGACACGGTCTGCGGCGGCAATCCCTGGGCCGCGACCTTCCTCGACAGTTTCCGCTATCTCGACCAGCTCGGGCGCCTGGCCAAAGCCGGCGTGCAGGTAGTCATGCACAACACGCTCTGCGCCAGCGACTACGGCCTGCTCGACGAGAACACGTTCGCGCCGCGACCGAACTACTGGGCCGCCTTGCTCTGGCGCCGGCTGATGGGCGAGGCCGTGCTCGACGCGGGCGCCGCGACCGATGGTCTGCATGTCTATGCCCATGCACAGCGGGGTGACGCCGATGCGGTCGCGCTCCTGATCCTCAACCTCGACCGCAAGGCGGCGCGCGGGATCACGCTCCCGTCGCCGGCCGCGCGCTACACCCTGACCGCCGAGCCGCTCGATGGTGGCGAGGTCCGGCTGAACGGCCAGCGGCTGGCGCTTGGCGCCGACGATGCCTTGCCGGCGCTGAATGGAATTCCCGCGCCCGCGGGAGAGACGGCCCTGCCGCCGGCGAGCGTCACGTTTCTGACGATCGGGGCCGTCTGATCCGGTTTGCGGATTGATGCGCTTCGGAGATCGACTTATCGCCTCCTGATATTTGTTTGAGATGAATTGCTCTTCTATCCTTCTCCGGCTGCAACGAGGGGAAGGGCATGCAGGTCGATCTGCGGGGGACGGAGCTCTACCGACGCATGCAGGCGGCCGATGCCGCCTGGCTGCAGCTCGGCAAGGGGCGGATCTCCGATCTCTACGACATCGCCTTGTCGCCGGACGGCCGGACCATCGCCGCCAGCGGCATCCTCGCTTATCGGCTGGAATCGTCGCTGCCCCAGCGCGTGTGCCTGCTCGACGTCGCAACCGGGCGGCTCGATGTCCTTTCGACCGGCCCCGGCATCGACAGCCAGCCGAAATGGTCGCCGGACGGCCGCACCCTCGCTTTCCTCTCCGACCGCGACGAGGCCGGCATCATGCAGCTCTGCCTGATGGACCTCGCCTCGCGGGAGGAGACGCGGCCGCGGCTCGACGGCCTCTGGATCGAATACGCCCATTGGTCGCCCGACGGCCGGCGCGTCCTGGTCGGCGCCGCCCGGCGCGGCGTCGATCTCTCCGGCTACCAGGGCGGCTATACCTTCCAGCCGGTCGATCCGTTGCTGCCCGACTGGATGCCCCAGGTCGATATCGGCATCGATGACAGCCAATGGCGCAGCCTCTGGGTCTATGACGTCGCGCAAGGCGCGTTCCGCCGCATCTCGCCCGATGGCGTGAACCCGTGGGAGGCGTGCTGGGCCGGCGAGGGAAGCATCGCCTGCATCGCCTCCGACGGGCCGCATGAGAACCACTGGTATCGCGCCGACATCCGGATCATCGACCTCGCCTCGGGCAGGGCGCGCCCGGTCTACCGGCCGAAGGATCAGATCGGCTGGCTCTCGGCCTCCCCGGACGGCAGCCGGCTGGCCGTCGTCAACTCCTTCTCGAGCGACCGGCATTCGACCACCGGCGAGCTCACGGTGATCGCGGTCGCGGATGGCGCCGAACGGCGGATCGAGACCAACGGCATCGATGCCACCTTCACCCATTGGCAGAGCGACACCGATCTTCTCTTCGCCGGCATCCGCTCCTTGGAATCCGCGCTGGCGCTCTGCGATACGAAGACCGGCCGATGCCGCGAGATCTGGACCGGCACCGAGACAACGCTCGGCGGCGAGCGCTACTTCCCCTTCGCCAGCCCGGGGGCGGCGCCCGGCGACTGCGCCGTCACCATGGAACGGTTCTTCGCCCCGCAATCGGTTGCGGTGTTCGAGGACGGCAAGCTGCGGAACGTCGCGACCCTCGGCCCGACGAAGGCGGAGGCGCGCCTCGCGGCCCTCGGCCGCGCCGAGCCCTACCGCTGGACGGCGCAGGACGGGCTGGAGATCTGCGGCTGGCTGCTGCGCCCGGCCAAGCCCGGGCCGCGTGCCCTCATCGTCGATGTGCATGGCGGGCCGGTCTGGTCCTGGCGGCCGGCCTGCATCGGCCGCAGCTCGCTCTACGTCAACCTGCTCGAGGACGGCTACGCGATCTTCCAGCCCAATCCACGCGGCAGCACCGGCCTCGGCCTCGATTTCTGCCGCAAGGTCGCGGGCGACATGGGCGGCGGCGATACCCAGGACATCCTTGCCGGTCTCGACCGACTGGTCGCCGACGGCATCGCCGACCCGAAGCGCATCGGCGTCACCGGCATCTCCTATGGCGGGATCATGGCGGCCTGGATCATCACCCAGGACCAGCGCTTCGCCGCCTCGGTGGTGGTCTCGCCGATGACGAACTATGTCAGCGCCCAGCTCACCTGCAACATCCCGGCCTTCTGCGAGAACTTCCTGCTCGACGACTACAAGCGGCCGGGCGGCGAATACCACAAATGGAGCGCGGTCATGTTCGCGGACCGGGTGAAGACCCCGACCATGAACATCTGCGGCACGCTCGATCACTGCTGCCCGGCGGGCCAGGCGATCGAGTTCCACAATGCCCTGCTGCAGCACGGCGTCAGGTCGGTGCTGGTCCAATACCCGCAGGAAGGCCACTGGGTGCAGCATCACCCGGCGATCGCGGATTACGGCGCCCGCGTCGCCGGCTGGTTCCACGAGCACATGCCGCCGAACTGATCCGAGCCGAACAGGGAGCGACAAGAAGAAAGGAACGACGATGGAGACGAGGGAAAGGCAGGCGAGGTCCATCCTGGCTGCGCTGCGGCGGGGGAGGCTGTCGCGGCGCGAGGCACTGGCGGCGGTGCGTGCCGCGGGACTCTCCGCGGTCGCGTTTCGTTTGTTGAGCGGCGTCGCGCTCGCCGACGAGACCGGCCCCGGCGGAATCCCGCTGGCGCGCCCGGACAAGCCGGTGAAGCTGCCGCTCTACAACGAGGCGATCAAGAGCGGCCTCGAGGCGGAGCGGGGCGGGGTCTTCAACATCTACAACTACGCGGACTACGTCGACCCGAACCTGCTGAAGGCGTTCAGCGAGAAGTACGGCGTCACCGCGACGGTCACCACCTTCGACAGCATCGACGAGGCGATCACCAAGCTCGCCACCAACGCGGTCCGCGACATGGACGTGACCGAGATCACCAGCAACCGGGTCGCCCAGGCGGTGGCGGGCAAGCTGCTGCTGCCGCTCAACAAGGACTACATCCCGAACCTGGCGAAGAACGTCTGGCCGCAGTTCCAGAGCCCGTTCTACGACGTCGGCGCCCAGTACACGGTGCCGTACACGATCTACACGACCGGCATCGGCTGGCGGAGCGACAAGGTGAGCGAGGACATCCACAAGATGGAGAATCCCTGGTCCATCCTCTGGGAGTCGCAGAAGTACAAGGGCTACGTGTCGGTGCTGGACGATTCGCGCGAGGCGCTGGCCATGGCCATGCTCTATCGCGGCCGCTTCGATCTCAACACCGAGGACCCGCAGATCATCGACGATGCGGTCGCCGATCTGCTGAAGCTGGTCGAGATCTGCAGCGTGAAGGTGAACATCACCGGCTATACGACGATCCCGCAGGGGACCTGCTGGCTGGCGCATAACTGGGCGGGCAACATGCTCAGCGCCGTCTTCGCCTTCATGCCGCCGGGCCTCGACCCGAACATCATGCAGTATTGGTGCCCGCCGCGCGGCAAGGGCCCGATCCAGAACGACATGTGGGCGGTCTGCGCCACGGCGAAGAAGCCGGTCCTGGCGCATCTCTGGCTGAACTTCCTGCTCGACGAGCAGAACGCCTACAGCAATTTCGTCAACTTCAACGGCTACCAGCCGCCGATCAACGCGATCACCCCGGAATCGCTGCTGGCCGACAAGCGCATCCCGGAGAGCCTGCGGACGGCGATCATGACGCCCGACGACATCGGCCCGGACTCGCTCCAGGAATGCGCGCTCACCACCCAAGGCCTCGGCCTCTGGCAGGCGGGCTACGCCAAGTTCATCGCCGCCGGCTGATCGAACCGGAGCTTGGCCTCACCGGAACCCGCCTCCTATACTCCGGCAAAGACGCAACGCGGGGCGGCGAAGGTGGCGTGGGATCTGCGGCAGGCCAGGATCTTCGTAAGCGTCGCCGAGAGCCTGCATTTCGGCAAGGCGGCGCAAAAGCTCAACATCGCCCAGTCGGCCGTCAGCCGCGCCATCGCCTGGATGGAGCGCGATCTCAACGTGCGCCTGCTGGAGCGCGATACCCGCCATGTCGCGCTGACCGCCGAGGGCGCGCTGCTGCTCGAGGAATGCCAGCGGATCGTCGCCCAGTTCGACCATTCGATCGAGCGCAGCCGCGCGATCTCCCAGGGCCTCGCCGGCGAGATCGATATCGGCTGCAACGACTTCGCCTTGCTGGCCGAGCTGCCCGGCATCGTCCGGCGCTTCCATAACCGCCATCCCTCGATCGCGGTCCGTCTGCACGAGGGCCATCGCGACGGCCAAGTCGCCGCGATGATGCGCGGTGAGCTCGATCTCAGCTTCGTCATCGGCCCGATCGAGATCGCGGGCTTCGCCTCGGTCACCACGCGCCGGCACCGGCTCTGCGTGGTGATGGGCAACCGGCATCCGCTGGCCAGGCGCAAGACCGTGCGGATCGGCGACCTCGCCGCGGAGCCCTTCGTGCTCGGCAACCGCGAGGGCTGGGAGACCTACCGGACGCTGCTGGACGGCATGTTCAACCTCTCGGGCTTCCGGCCGCGGGTGGAGCAGGAGGTCTATGGCAGCCTCGGCATCTTCGAGCTGGTCTCCGCCGGCATCGGCGTCACCGTCTATCCGGACTGCCTGGCCTCGCTCCGGCACCGCCACCTGACGATGCGTCCCATCTCCGACGCGCCGCTCCGGCTGGAAAACGTGATCATCTGGGACCCGGCGGCGCTGACCCGGGCGGCGCGGTACTTCCTGGATTTCGTGCTGGCCGACCTGGGATTGCCAGCCAATGCCGTCATGGCGGCGCCCAAGACACGCGCCCGCGTCCCGCGTTAGAGGTTCCGGTAGTAGATCCCGGCCAACACCATGTTGACCGTGACGCCGTCCTCCGAGAGCGGGAGCAGCAGTTTCTGCTCGCAGAGGAAGCGGCCCACGCTGTTGGTGAACTGGGTCTCGAAATAGGCGGGCTCGGCGGTCTCGAGCACGGGGCCGTACTGGCGGCGGATCATCTCGCGCTCCTCGCCCGAGGTCACGATCTCCGAGCCCTTGCCGGTGCGGTCGCCGCCGCCATGGTTGATGAGATTGGTGCCGTCGATCCGGACCTTGTAGTGCTCGACGCTGCCGAAGAACTCCGCCAGCAGCAGGTTGCCGAGCCATTCCCGCATCTCCAGCGGGTCGATATCGGCGCGGGCCGGCATCCGCCGCCCCGCGCGTTTTTCCGCCCAGTAATCGAACAGGCGCGCGAGGCGCGGATTGCGGGGTTCAAGGCCGCCCGCCGATGCGGGCAGCAGCTTGAAGTCGGAGCGGGCAGGCATGTCTGGATCGGACCCCGAGGCGCGCTATCGGGCGCCAGCGTAACAAAGGCGGGGCCGCCAGACTATATTCCTCCGATTGTATCCGCCGGCGCGGAGGCACTACCCGCCGGGGGGCGCTGCGGTGCCTCGATGCTCTCGAACAGCGTCTCCAGGGCCTCCGGCGCGTCGGTCGTGATCTGGTCCGCCTTGAGCGCGATCAGGTGCCAGAGGCTTTCAGCCGCCCGCGGGTGGTCGGGATCGAGCGTCCAGGCGTCCACCGTCTTTCCGGCATCATGGCAGGGCGCGATCAGGTCGACACCCAGCTCCAGGGCCGCGAGCACGATGCGGTAGTCGAGATAGATCGTCTCCGCCTCGGGCGCCGCCGCCAGCCCGGCGGCGATGAAGGCCCGGCAATCGCGGTCGTCGCGGAGCTGGTCCAGCGTGTCTTCGCCGCAGGGGTCGAAGCCGCGGCGCAGGCCCGGCACCGCCGCCGCGAGCCGGCTGACCGCCTTCCAGTCATGGCCGCTGATGATGCAGCGGCCGGCGATGCTGGCGAGGGTGCGGCGGAAGCTCTCGACCAAGCCGGCGTCGAGCGCCGCGTCGTCCTCCTTGAGATCGAGCTGCAGCAGCGCGTGGCGGTCGCCGTCCATGCGGGCGATCTCCGCCAGGTCCTCCAGCAGGATCAGGCCTTCGCCCGAGGGTGATCCGTCCGGGCGGCGCAGGGTCAGCCGGCGCAAGGTCTCGGTCGTGGTCTCGGCGATCGGGCCGCTGCCGGTGGTCTCGCGCTCCAGCGTTGCGTCATGCAGGCAGACGAAGCCGTGATCCGCATGGCGCCGCAGGTCGACCTCCATCGACGCGCCCAGCACCAGCCCCTCGCGCAGCCGCCGCGGCGTAAAGGCGAGGTCGTCCACGCGCCGCTGCAACCGATGCCATTTCAGCCGCACGCGATGGCCGCCCGCGTCGATCGCGATGCCCCGCGGGGCGGGGCGGAGGACTGGCGCCACCTTGGCGGAAGTCTCGGAGGAGAGAGTCAGTTCGGTCATGGGGATGTCGACTCATGGTTATGCTGCGCACCCGCCTTGCGCGGGTGCGAATGCCTAGCACCGATCACATGACGCGCGTATGTCGGCCGGTCTCGCATCATGCGGCATCGGATCGGGCGGCTATCCACAGGGCGTCATCCAGCATTCCGGCAAGCGTCATCGCAACGTCACCGCCCGAACCTAACGCTTGCCAGGTCGAACGTCCGCCACCCTTTGGAGTCACCGCCATGGCCAACGAAATGGAACGATCCAATACTGGGATTTCCCGCATTTCCGGCACCGAGCTTTCCCGCCGGCTGTTTCTGAAAGGCACAGCGGCCGGTGCGGTCGGGTCGATCGCGCTGGGCGGCCGTTCCGTCCTCGCCTTTGCGGACGCCCAGACCATCAACATCGTCAGCGACGGCGACACCAACATCACCGATTGGTGGACCAATGTGTTGAAACCCCAGTTCGAGGCGGCCAATCCGGGCTATTCGCTGAACGTCGTGATCACCCGCGCCGATGGCGGCAACGACGTCGTCGCCCAGCGCGTGGTCGCCGCGAAGCAGGCCAATGCCGACCCGAAGGTCGATTACTTCGAGGAGTTCGATCCCCGCCGGGTGCCGGGCTCGTCCGAGAGCGGCGCCTTCATGGCGCTCGACGAGAGCAAGATCCCGAACCTCGCCCTCACCAGCAAGGACGGCCGCGAGACGCCCTACATCATCCCCTATCGCGGCAGCCAGGTGCTGCTGGCCTATGACAGCGCGAAGGTCCAGACCGCGCCGAAGACTTGGCCGGACCTCGTCGCCTGGATCAAGGCCAATCCGGGCCAGTTCATCTACGGCCGCCCCGACAAAGGCGGCTCCGGCAAGAACTTCGTGGTGCGCGCGATCCACGAGGCCAACGGCCGCGATCCCTCGCTCTTCCGGGTGGACAACTTCAACGCCGACGAGGCGAAGAAGCGGCTGGCGCCGGCCTGGGCGATCCTCAACGACCTGCAGCCCTACCTCTACGACAAGGGCGCCTATCCCGCCGGCAACAACCCGACCCTGCAACTCTATGCCAGCGGCACCGTCTCGATGATCAGCGCCTGGTCCGACATGGCGCTGCAGGGCATTTCCCAAGGCGTGCTGCCGCCGACCACCAAGCTGGTGCAGCTCACCGATCTCGGCTTCTGCGGCGGCTATGCCTGGTCGTCGATCCCCTCGACCACGTCCAAGACCGAGGGCGTCCTCAAGCTGGCCAATTACATGCTGACGCCGGACATCCAGGCCAGGATGATCGCCGATTTCGGCGCCTTCCCGGGCATCGAATGGAAGCACCTGCCGCCTGACCTCGCGGCTCAATACAAGGACGTCATCGCCGATTCCGTCCCGTCCTTCCCCGATGGCGGCGACTGGACCGCGGCGCTCAATGACGGCTGGTACGCCAACGTCGCCACCACGCTCGCGCGCGGATGACCGCGGCGGCGCTTGCCGATAGCGGAACCCCGGGCGCCTCGGGCGCCCGGGGGGTACGCGCACGTCGCCGCGCGCTGCTCCGTGCGGCGCTGCTGGTGGCGCCCGCCCTGGCGATGGTGGCGATCTTCATCGTCGTGCCGGCCGTCATGTCCATGGGCGGCACCTTCTTCGTCGGGGGCAAGCCGAGCCTCGCCAACTACCAGGACTTCTTCGGCAACCCGCAGAGCGTCCAGAACCTGCGGTTCACGGTCGGGGTGACGTTGATCTCGGTCGGCATCCTGCTGGTCGCGGGACTGACGATCGCGCTCTACCTGCGCTTCTCCCACACGCGCCTGGTCGGGGCGATCCAGATCCTGGCCCTGTTCCCGCTCTTCGTGCCGAGCATCGTCGCCTCCTTCGCGCTGATCCGGTTCCTCGGGCCGGCCGGCTGGGTGCCCACCTTGCTCCGGCTGGTCGGCATCACCGCCTATCAGACGCCCTATCTCCATGCCAGCGGCGCGGTCATCGGCCTGGTCTGGCAGGAGCTGCCGATGACCGTGCTGATGCTGATGGCGGGACTGGCCCAGGTCTCCAATCGCTCGATCGAGGCGGCGCGGGATTGCGGCGCCGGCAGCACGACGATCTTCGTCCACATCGTCTTGCCGCAGATCTTCCGCTCGGTCGTGGTCGCGGGCTGCATCGGCTTCCTCGACATCATCGGCTCCTTCACCGTGCCGTACATCCTGGGTCCGGCCGCGCCGCAGATGATGTCGATCTACATGCAGCGCAGTTTCAGCGAGCTGCACCGCGCCGCCGCTTCGGAGACCCAGGCCACCGTCACCTTCCTGGTCTGCATCCTGGTGGGTGCGATCTACACCGCCTTCGTCTTCCGCGATTCCGTGGACAATGCGGAGCTGGCGAAGTGAGCATCGCCCCCTTGGCTGGACCGCTGCCACGGGCCTCCCGCGACGCCCTCGGCGGCGCCGTGCTGCTGGTGGCGCTGATCCTGTTCATCGCAGCACCCCTGGTCGGCGTCCTGCTCTGGGCCTTCGCCGAGCAATGGCGCCCGCCGGCCGCCCTGCCGACCCAGTGGGGCTTCAAGTACTGGTACATGCTGCTGGCCCGCGCCGACGTGCAGCAATCCTTTCCGCTCTCGCTGACCCTGGCCTCGATCGTGACGGCGCTCTCCGCCGTCATCTGCCTGCCGGCCGCCTACGCGCTGGCGCGCCTGGACTTCCCCGGGCGCCGGCTCATCCTGCTCAGCTTCATCACCGCCCACGCCTTTCCGCGCTTCCCGCTCTATGTCTCGATCGCGGTGATCTTCCTTTCCCTCGGCCTGATCGGCACGGCGCCGGCCGTGGTCGCGGTGCAGCTCGTCTTCTCCATGCTCTACATGATCTGGATCCCGACCGCGGCGTTCCGCGGCGTCGATCGGCGGCTGGAGGAGGCGGCGCGGGACGTCGGCGCCTCGCACCTGACCGTCCTCGTCCGCATCACCCTGCCGCAGGTGGCGCCCGCGATCGGCGCCGCCCTGCTGCTGACCTTCATGAACGCCTTCTACGAGGTCGAGGGCGCGCTGCTGGTCGGCATCCCCGACATCCGCACCCTGCCGATCGTCATGCTGTCGCTGATCACCGGCCAGATGATCGTGCAATACGGCGCCGTGCTCTCGGCGATGCTCTGGGTGCCGTCGCTGATCCTGCTGATCTTCGCCCGGCGGATGTTCGACAGCCGCACTTTCGCCGCCGGCGTCACGACCTGAGCCCGAGGAACAAATGCCATGGCGACGCTCAGCCTCAACTCACTGACCCGCCGCTTCGGCGCGACCGTCGCGGTCAGCGCGATGTCGCTCGACGTCGCCGACGGCGAGTTCGTCTGCCTGCTCGGCCCCTCGGGCTGCGGCAAGTCCACCGCCTTGCGCTGCATCGCCGGCTTCGAGGAGCCGGATGGCGGCGACATCCTGATCGACGGCGCGTCGACGGTCGCAATCCCGCCCAACCGCCGCGCCACCGGGATGGTGTTCCAGAGCCACGCATTGTGGTCGCACATGACGGTCTTCGGCAACATCGCCTTCGGCCTCAAACTGCGCAAGCTCGCCGACGCCGCGATCCGCAGGAAGGTGGGCGAGGTCCTCGATCTCTTGAGCCTGTCGGGCCTGGAGAGCCGCTATCCGCGCCAGCTCTCCGGCGGCCAGCAGCAGCGCGTGGCCCTGGCGCGCAGCCTGGTGCTGGAGCCGAAGATCCTCCTGCTCGACGAGCCGTTCTCCAGCCTCGACGCCCATTTGCGCGTCCGGCTGCGCGAGGAGCTGCGGGCGATCCAGCGCCGCCTCAACCAGACCACGGTCTTCGTCACCCATGACCAGGAGGAGGCGCTCACGCTGGCCGACCGCATCGCCATCATGAATGCCGGCACCCTGGAGCAGATCGACACGCCCGGGGCCGTCTACGAACGGCCGGAGACGCTGTTCGTCGCTGGCTTCATCGGCGCGATGAACGTGCTGCCGGCGCGGCTCATCGGCCACGAGCTGCAGGCCGGGCCGTTCCGTCTGCCGCTCTCCGGCGAGCGGCGGCGGGCCCTGGCCGACCTGCAGGCGATCGATCTCGCCGCCCGCCCGGAGGAGATAGAGCTCCTGTCGCGCGACAACGCGCAATCGGAGGGCCGGGTGGAGCAGGTGATCGATCTCGGCCCGATGCGCCATGTGGTGGTGGCCTGCGACGACGGAATGCGGCTCAAGGTCCAGGCGCCGCGCCAGGTTCCGGTGGCGCCCGGCGACGAGGTCGGGCTTGGCCTGCAGCGCGCGCTGGTCTATCGCGACGGTGCGCAGCCCGTGGAGATCGTGCGGCGCCATCCGTCGGTCTTGCCGTTCCGCCGCGCAGCCGGCGCGGAGCTCCGCCCGCAATGAACAGCGTCCGGACGAAGGGCATCCTCCGGGGCGACTGGACCGACCGCGCGGTCGAGCACGTGGTCGATCGCCTGACCGAGGTGCCGCTGGCCGAGCGCGAAGCGATCCTCGCCGGTCCCAGGGATCACGCTACGCATATCCGGCTGTTCGACGCGATCGACGCCTTCCGCCAGATCGAGGTCGGCGGGGCGGCACCACGCCGCGCGGCGCTGCCGGGCGCGGCGCGCGTGATGTTCTGGAACACCGAGCGCCTGCGCGCGATCGACGGGATCGAGGCGACCGTGCGCGCCGAGCAGGCCGATATCTGCCTGTTGTCGGAGGTCGATCGCGGCATGGCCCGCTCCGGCAACATCGACTGCCTGGCCGCCTTCGCCGCGCGGATGGGCTGGGGCTATGCCTATGGCATGGAGGTCGTCGAGCTCGGCCTCGGCAGCCCGAAGGAAGCCGGCGCGCTCGTGGGCCGGACCAATGCGCTGGGCTTCCATGGCGGCGCGCTCGCGACCGACCTCGCGCTGCATCGCCCGTTCCTCTGCCGCATCGAGCGCGCCGGCGGCTGGTTCGACGGCAGCCGGAAGGAGCCGCGGGTCGGCGGTACGATCGCGCTCGGCGCGCAGGTGACGATCGCCGGCGTGCCGGTCACCGTCGTGGAGACGCATCTCGACAACTACGCCACGCCGGAGGGCAGGGCGGACGAGGTGCGCCAGCTGCTGCGGCACATCGAGAGCTACGATCCGGAATCGCCGGTCGTGATCGGCGGCGACTTCAACACCTCGTCCGCCTCCTTCGAGGAGCGCTGGGGCGACCGGGCCGCCTGGCTCCGGCGGGTCGAGCGCGAGCCCGACCTGCTGCTCCATCCCGAGAGATACGAGCCGCTCTTCGATCTGATGGCCGAGGCGGGCTTCGATTGGGCGCGCTGCAACGTCGCCGGCCGGCCGACCTTTCCGACCGGCGAGGATGCATGGCCGCGCGCGAAGCTCGACTGGTTCTTCACCCGCGGCCTGGTCGCCCGGGACCCCGGAATCATCTCCGGGGTCGGTGCGGACGGAAGCGTGCACTCGGATCACGACGGGCTGGCTGTGACCGTTTCGCCACAGTAAAATATCTTTTAATATCAATATACTATGCGAAGATTCGTCGATGTTGCTGAACCGCCGTGGCCTAGGATTCCACACCGCGAGCGTTCACACCTCGGCAACGATGATGTATAGAGGAACGTGTCGGTATCGCTATGGGTTGCCTCTCCACCGGGCAGCCGGTTTCGAACGGCATAACGCGTTCACGTGAACTGCGGGGGAATCCCTATGAAGACCTTGAAGATCGCTCTCGGCCTCGCTCTGCTGGGCTTGGTTTCGGCCTGCGCCGAGAACAGCAACGGCCTCTATGCGAGCGGCGATTACTACAACTCGTTCGGCCGCGGCTACTATCAGCCGTACCAGGACGGCTCGAGCTACCACTATCACCACTCCTACTACGCCAACGCCGAGGCGGTTCAGGAAGTGGGCGAGTAACCGTTTCTTCGCTCAGGCGGCGTTCTCGCCGCCGCGCCGGTGGCGCTCGGCCCGGGCCTTCTTGCGGGCCGAGACACCGGCCTTCACCTTCCGGGCTTGGGTCCCGAGCGCCTGCTCGGCCGTCTCCTCCAGGACTTCCAGCACTTCAGTATCGGCCTCGCCGCGCTCCAGCGCCTGGCGGGCGCGTTCCGCCAGTGCGGTATAGCGCTTGTGGATCGCGTCCAGCTCCTTCTCGTCCAGGTCCTCGAGGTTGAGCAGCGTGTTATGGGCGCCTTCGAGCGCGCGGATGATCTCGTCGAGCTTGAGTTGCACCGCCTTGGCTTCGCGGTTCTGGCTGTTCTGGATCAGGAAGACCATCAGGAAGGTGACGATCGTGGTGCCGGTGTTGATCACCAGCTGCCAGGTGTCGCTGTAACCGAAGACCGGCCCCATCGCCGCCCAGGCCAGGATCACCAGGACCGCCGCGGCGAAGCTCGCGGGATGCCCGGCGGCGCGCGCGGTGGAGTTCGCGAAGCAATGGAAGAGCGACGGCTTGACGTTGCTGCTCATGCCCGATCCCTGGCCGGTCCCATGGAAGATGCGCCGGATCAACCCCTTGTGAAGTTCGCGGGTTCCGCGCGGACAACCTGAGGGCAGCCATCCTCGAAGTGCAGCCCTTCCATGCGCTATCGGCGCGAGGCGTCCGGCGGCGTCCGGGGTAGAAAGGGAACCCAAGAGTTTCGGTTCACGCCGCCCGATCGCCTCAAGTTGAACGCCACCAACTTCTTCCCCCAGCCGCCGCGCATGACGCCCCGGGAGATCCGGCGGATCCTGCTCGGCGTTCTGCTCACCATGTTCCTCGCGGCGCTCGATCAGACGATCGTGGCGCCGGCCTTGCCGACCATCGCCCGCGACCTGCACGAGTTCGACTCGGTCTCCTGGGTGGTGACGGCCTATCTGCTCTCCGCGACGGCGACGACGCCGATCCTCGGCAAGCTCAGCGATCTCTACGGCCGCAAGACGGTGCTGCTCGGCAGCGTCGCGGTCTTCATCGTCGGCTCGCTCATCTGCGCGCTCGCGCCCAGCATGTTCGTGCTGATCTGCGCCCGCGCGGTGCAGGGCGCGGGCGGCGGCGCGCTGATCTCGCTCGCCAACACCATCGTCGCCGACGTCGTCTCGCCGCGGGAGCGCGGGCGCTATCAGGGCTATTTCGCCAGCGTCTTCGCGCTCGCGAGCGTCGCCGGGCCGGTCCTCGGGGGCATGTTCGCGCAGTATCTCTCCTGGACCATGATCTTCTGGATCAACATCCCGCTCGGGCTGCTGGCGATCGCGATCGCGCGCGGCGCGCTGGCGCATCTGCCGGCCAAGGGCCTGTCGCACCATATCGACTATCTGGGCTCGGCGCTGATGGCGGCGAGCACCATCTGCCTGCTGCTGGCCCTGACCTGGGGCGGGCACACCTATCCCTGGCTGTCGCTGCCGATCTGCTCGCTGTTTGCGGCGTCGATCGTGCTCGGCACATGGTTCCTCAGGCAGCAGAGCGTCGCGATCGAGCCGGTGCTGCCGCTCAGCCTGCTCGCCAATCCGGTGATCCGGATGACCTCGATCCTCGGCTTCATGGTCATGGTGATCTATGTCGGCGCCAGCGTCTACGTGCCGCTCTATCTGGAGTTCGTGCGCGGCATGGACGCCTACAGCTCCGGCATGGTGCTGATCGCGCTGATGGTCGGCGTGGTGGGCGGCGCCCTGATCTCCGGCCAGTACATGCGCTTCGTCGGCAAATACAAGCTGCCGCCGCTGATCGGCGTCTCGGTCGCGTCGCTGGCCTGGCTCTACATGGCGCTCGGCGCCGGTGCGCGGACCAACGCCGAGATCGTGGCGGTCCTCACCCTGTCCGGCATCGGTCTGGGCACGTCCTTTCCGTCAATGATGGTGTCGACCCAGAACGCGGCGGCCGGCGGCAATCTCGGCATCGCCACGGCGAACCACGCCTTCTTCCGCTCGCTGGGCGGCGCGGTCGGCGTCTCGATGTTCGGGGCGATCATCTTCAGCATGCTGGCGGCCCATATCGATGGGGGGCAGGGGAGCGATCTCAACGACATCCTGCAGCCCGGCCCGGCGCTCGATGCGGTCCGACCCTATCTCGGCCCGGCCTTCGCCGCCTTCTTCGGGACCGCGGCGGCGCTCAGCGGCCTCGCGGTGCTGTGTTTCGCCTTCCTCAAGGAGGTGCCGCTGCGCCAGCACGCTTCCGGCCATACCGGCGGCGAGGTGGCGCTCGACTAATCTCCTCTTCCGGGCGCCACCGGCTTTCCGATATGGTGGCGCAAAAATCGGGAGCCGGAACCGGGAGCACATGGCTGTCTTTGCGCCGCTGGCGGATGCGATCCGCGACAATCTGAAGGATGGCGACACGGTCGCCTTCGAAGGCTTTACCCACCTCATTCCCTTTGCCGCGGTGCATGAGGCGATCCGGCAGAAGCGCCGCGATCTCCATCTCGTACGCATGACGCCCGACCTCATCTACGACCAGCTCATCGGCATGGGCTGCGTGCGCAAGCTGACCTTCTCCTGGGGCGGCAATCCCGGGGTCGGCTCGCTGCACCGCCTGCGCGACGCGGTGGAGAACGGCTGGCCGCATCCCCTGGAGATCGACGAGCACAGCCATGCGGCGCTCGCCAACGCCTACGAGGCGGGGGCGGCCGGGTTGCCCTTCGCGATGCTGCGCGGCTATCGCGGCGCGCAGTTGAAGGAGGTCAATTCCAACATCAAGGAGATCGCCTGCCCCTTCACCGGCGAGAAGCTCGCCGCGGTGCCGGCGATCCGCGCCGATTGCGCGGTGATCCACGCGCAGAAGGCCGACCGCAGGGGCAACGTGCTGATCGAGGGCATCCTCGGCGTGCAGAAGGAGGCGGTGCTCGGTGCGAGGCGCGCCATCGTCACCGTCGAGGAGGTTGTGCCGGATTTCGGGCGCGTGAGCCCCAACGCCTGCATCCTCCCGTCCTGGACCGTGAGCGCGGTGGTCGAGGTGCCGGGCGGCGCGCATCCGTCCTATGCCCACGGCTACTACAAGCGCGACAACGCCTATTACAAGGCCTGGGAGGACATCGCGCGGGAACGCGACGTGTTCCTGAAATGGATGGAGGAGAACGTGCTGCGCAAGGGCCCCGACGCGTTCAAGCGCCACGCGGGGAGGGCGGCGTGATGAGCCACTATACGCCCAACGAGATCATGACCATCGCCGCGGCGCGGGAGCTCACCAGCGACGACGTCTGCTTCGTCGGCATCGGCCTGCCCAGCGCCGCCTGCAACGTCGCACGCCTGAGCCATGCGCCGGACATCACGCTGATCTACGAATCCGGCACGATCGCGACCAAGCCCAACGTGCTGCCGCTCTCGATCGGCGACGGCGAGCTGTGCGAGACCGCCCTGGTGACGGTCTCGGTGCCGGAGATGTTCCGCTACTGGCTGCAGGGCGGGCGCATCAACAAGGGGTTCCTGAGCGCCGCCCAGCTCGACCGCTTCGCCAACATCAACACCACGGTGATCGGGCCTTACGACCGGCCGAAGGTGAAGCTGCCCGGCGCCGGCGGCGCGCCGGAGATCGCCACCTCGTGCGGCGAGATCCTGATCGTCATGGCCCAGTCCAAGCGCAGCTTCGTCGACAAGCTCGACTTCGTGACGTCGCTCGGCCATGGCAAGGGTGGCGACGACCGGCGGCGGCAGGGCGTCACCACCAAGGGGCCGACCAAGGTCATCACCGATCTCTGCATCATGGAGCCGGATCCTGAGACCAAGGAACTGACGGTGACGGCGCTGCACCCCGGCGTCGCCCCGGAGCAGGTCGCCGCTGCAACCGGCTGGTCGCTGAAATTCGCCGCCGACCTCGACGAGACCGAGCCGCCGAGTGCCGCGGAGTTGAAGGTGCTGCGCGATCTCCACCGCCGCACCAACGAGGCGCACCAGTCCCAAGAGGCTCGTGGGGCCGCGCAGTGATCGAGGTGTTCCTCTGCGACGCCGTTCGCACGCCGATCGGCCGCTACGGCGGCGCGCTGGCGCATGTGCGCGCCGACGATCTCGCGACCGTGCCGCTGAAGGCGCTGATGGCGCGCAACCCGAAGGTCGACTGGAGCCGGCTGGACGAGGTCTATCTCGGCTGCGCCAACCAGGCGGGTGAGGACAACCGCAATGTGGCGCGCATGGCGCTGCTGCTCGCCGGCCTGCCGGACAGCGTGCCGGGCACGACCGTCAACCGGCTCTGCGCCTCGGGCCTCGACGCGGTGGGGAGTGCCGCGCGCGCCATTCGCGCGGGGGAGATCTCCTTCGCGATCGCCGGCGGGGTGGAGAACATGAGCCGCGCGCCGCTGGTGATGGGCAAGGCCGAGGCGGCGTTCCAGCGCTCGGCGGAGATCCACGACACCACCATCGGCTGGCGCTTCGTCAATCCGCTGATGAAGGCGCAATACGGCGTCGATTCCATGCCGGAGACGGCGGAGAACGTGGCCGAGCAATTCCAGGTCACCCGTGCCGACCAGGACGCCTTCGCGCTACGCAGCCAGCAGCGCGCGGGCGCGGCGACCGCCGCCGGCTTCTTCGCCGAGGAGATCGTGCCGGTGGAGGCCAAGGATGCGCGCGGCAAGCCGGCGACGGTGAGTGCCGACGAGCATCCACGGCCGGATACGAAGATCGAAGACCTTGCGAGGCTGAAGACGCCATTCCGCAACCCCGGCACGGTGACGGCGGGCAATGCCTCCGGCGTCAACGACGGCGCCGCGGCGATGATCCTCGCATCCGAGGCGGCCGCGAAGGCGAACGGCCTCACGCCGCGGGCGCGGGTGCTCGGCATGGCGACGGCCGGGGTGCCGCCGCGGATCATGGGCATCGGCCCGGTGCCGGCGACCCGCAAGCTGTTGGACCGGCTCGGCCTGAAGCTCGGCGATTTCGACGTCATCGAGATCAACGAGGCCTTCGCATCCCAGATGCTGGCCTGCCTGCGGCAGCTCGGGATCGACGATGACGATGCGCGGGTCAATGCGAATGGCGGCGCCATCGCGCTCGGCCATCCGCTCGGCATGAGCGGCGCGCGCCTGGCGCTGACCGCCGCGCACCGGCTGGAGAAGACCGGCGGCAAGCAGGCGCTAGTCAGCCTCTGCGTCGGCGTCGGGCAGGGCGTCGCCCTGGCGCTGGAGCGGATCTAGCTGCCCGCAACGAGGTCAACGACGCCGATGTGGCGTGCCGCAATCAGGTCTTAGGTCAGACCTTGTCTTCCGGGTCGTCGAACAGGATGCGGTGCGCCGCGCCTTCCATGTCGTCGTACTGGCCGGACTTGAGCGCCCAGAGGAAGGCCGCGAGGCCGAGGCCGCCCATGCCGAGGGCGATCGGGATCAGGAACAACAGGACCGTCATGTCAGCCTCGCTTTCCGATCGTGGCGCGGCCGAGGCGCAGCGCGTTCAGGATCACGATCAAGGATGAGCTGGACATCGCCACCGCTGCGATCAAGGGGGTGACGAAGCCCAGGATCGCCAAGGGCACGGCGAAGAGATTGTAGAGCAGGGCGATCAGCAGGTTCTGCCGCACCAGCCGGTCGGCGCCGCGCGCCACCAGGATCGTCGCCGGGATCGCTTCCAGCCGGTCGCCCTGGAACACCACGTCGGCGGCGCTCTGAGTGATCTCCGTGCCGCTGGCCGGCGCCATGGAGACATGGGCGCTGCTCAGGGCCGCGGCGTCGTTGATGCCGTCGCCGACCATCAGCACCTTGCGGCCCTGTTTCGCCAACGCCTCGAGCCGCGCAACTTTGTCGGCGGGCAGCATCCGGGCCTGCCAGGTCCCGATGCCGAGGCGACGCGCCAGGTCCTCGACCGGCGCCGGGCGGTCGCCGGAAAGGATCTCGACGCCGATTTCCATGGCCTTCAGGCGCGCGACGACCGCCTCGGCATCGGGGCGCAGGCGGTCGGCGAACTGGAAGCGCTGGCGCTCGCCGCTGGGGCCGGCGAGCCAGAGGACGTGGTCGGTGGTGCCATCCTCGACCGTGCCCGTGAAGGCGCAGCTTCCGAGCTTCCACGTGCCGCCCCGGCCCCGCCATTCCAGGCCGGCGCCGGGATGTTCGACGACACCGCCGAGCAGCGGCGCGTCCGGCATCGCGCGCAGCACGGCGCGCGCCAGCGGGTGACGGCTGCTGCCGGCGATACCGGCGGCAATCTTCAGCAGCGCGGGATCGGTGCCGGGCTGCAGCTCGAGGCGGCCGAGGGTGAGCGTTCCGGTCTTGTCGAAGACGACGTGGTCGATTGCGGTGATGCGTTCCAGCGCATCCGCCGATTTCAGCAGGATGCCGCCGCGCATCAGCCGCTGGCTGGCCACCACCTGCACGACCGGCACGGCCAGCGCCAGCGCGCAAGGGCAGGTGATGATCAGCACGGCGACGGCGATCATCACCGCATCGGCCCAGGGCAGGCCGCCGCCCAGCCACCAGCCGAGGAAGGTCAGGAGCGCCACCACATGCACCACCGGCGCGTAGCGCCGCGCCACGCGATCGGCCAGCCGCACGAAGCGGCCGCGCCGGGATTCCGCCGCTTCCATCAGGCGCACCATGTCGGCGAGCAGCGTCGCATCGCCGACCGCATCGACCCGCATGGTCAGCGGACCGGTGAGGTTCAGCGTGCCGGCGAAGACATGCGCGCCGGCCACGGCGGCCTGCGGCGCGCTTTCGCCGGTGATCGGCGAGAGATCGAGGTCGCTGGCGCCGGTGGCGATGGTGCCGTCGGCCGGGACTCGGGCGCCCGGGGCCAGCAGCACCGTCATGCCGGGCTGGAGCTGCGCCGGCGGCAGGCTGCGCTGCGTCCCGTCGGCGTCGACCACGGTGGCGGCCACGGCGTTCAAGGCGAGCAGGCGCGCGGCGGTCTCATGGGCGCGGCCGCGCGCGCGGCGGTCGAGGTAGCGGCCGATCAGCAGGAAGAAGAGCAGGGTGACCGCGGAGTCGAAATAGGCGTGCGGGCCGGAGCGGAAGGTCTCGAACAGGCTGATCGACGGCGCCAGGATCACGGCCAGCGAGATCGGCACGTCCATGTTGGTGCGGCCGGCCCTGAGCGCGGAAAGGGCCGAGCCGAAGAACGGCCGCCCGGCGAAGGCGACGGCGGGGATCGCGATCAGCGCCGAGATCCAATGGAGCAGGTCGGTCGTCGCCTGGTCGGCGCCGGACCAGACCGAGACCGACATCAGCATGATGTTGCCGGCGGCAAAGCCCGCGACCGCCATGGCGATCAGGAGCTGCCGGCTCTCCTTGTCGGCCATCGCCGCGAGGCGCGCCGGGTCGCAGGGCACCAGGCGATAGCCGAGGCGCGAGACGAGATGCACCAGGCCTTCGGGCGCGGTTTCCGAGGGGCGCCAGCGGAAGGTGAGGCGGCGGGTCGAAAGCGCGACGCGGGCCATGGTGACGCCGGGCTGCTTCAGCAGGGTCTGCTCGATCAGCCAGATGCAGGCGCCGCATTGCAGCCCCTCGACCATGAGGGTGATCTCCTTCTCGCCTTTCCCGACGTCGCGCACCCAGGCGGAGAGGTCGAGCTCGGTCTCGGCCTCCTCAGGACGCAGCAGCGGCTGGGCGGGATCGGTCGTGCGCTGGGCGTAGTAGCGGCCGAGACCGAGGGATTGCACGAGATGGAAGGCGGCCGTGCAGCCTGAGCAGCAGAACTCGCCGCTGCCGCGGAACGGCGCGCCACAATGCCGGCAGCTCAGCGTCCCGGAGGCGAGGTCGAGTGCTTCGCCGGCCTGCGGGAGGGCGTTCACTTGACGAACAGCCTCTGGGTCGATTGCCAGGTCGCCCGGCCGCCGGTCGCCTCCAGCCTGAGCTCCCAGGCGCCGCGCGCGGGGAGCTTGACCTCGGCGGCATAGACGCCGGGCGCCGTCGGCCGGAGGTCGAGGAACTGGTCGAGGGCGGTGCTCACCGGGCGGACCAGGTGCAGCGCGAGATGGAGGCCGCTGACCGGCGCGCCCGACCTGTCGGTGATGGCGACGCGCACGGTGTCGGCGGCGCCGTTCGGCTCGATCGCGGCCTTCGCGGTCCAGCCGAGCGCGGCGCTGGCGGCGGCGTCCTTCAGGCTGGTGTTGTAGTCGACGCCTTCCTCATAATACTTCTGGGTGTCGAGGCCGCTGAACGTGTGCTCGGCGAAGTAGATCATCACGCCGTTGACGACCACGACCAGCAGCATCAGGCCGACGAAGAGCCAGGGGATCCAGAGCGAGCGGCGCTGCGGCTGGGCGCCCGACGGGCCGGATGCGAGATCAGTCATGGTCATCACCGCCGTTCCGCTCCGGGGCGTTGAAGATGGCTTCATGGTGGCTCTCCTCGCCGGTCGCGACGTTGACCGCCCGGATCGTGATGTCGTTCCGCTTGTGCTCCAGGTCCTTGAGCGGAGCCTTCAGTAGCACGCGGAAGGTGCCGACGCTGTCCGGCGCGACGCGGAGCGCCTGCGGGTCGGCGCCGATCACCTTGAGGGTCGCGTCGTGCAGACCCTCGACCGTCAGGCGGTATTCCATCGCCGCCGGGTTCTTGTTGGAGATCTTGACGGTGAAGCCGTTCTGTATCTCGCCGTCGCCGAGGCGCACGAAGAGCGGCGAGCGGTCGCCCTGGGCGGACACCGCCATGGTGGCGCGCGTGCCGAGGGTGAACAGCATCGCCGCGGTGACCAGGATCAGCGCCAGCGCGTAGATGATGGTGCGGGTGCGAACGAACTTGAAGCGTGCCGGCTTGCCGGCGGCGCGGGCGGCGCTGTTGGAGAGCGAGTCATAGGTGATCAATTCGAGCGGACGCTCGATCTTGGCCATCACCGAGTTGCAGGCGTCGATGCAGAGGCCGCAGCCGATGCAGGCCAATTGCTGGCCGTTGCGGATGTCGACGCCGGTCGGGCAGACCCGGACGCAGAGGCCGCAATCGATGCAATCGCCCTGGCTGGCCAGGCGCTCGACCCCCTTCTTGGCATGGCCGCGGGGCTCGCCGCGCCAGCCCTCGTAGGTGACCAGCAGCGTGTGCTCGTCGAACATCGCGCCCTGGAAGCGCGGCCAGGGGCACATGTAGATGCAGACCTGCTCCCGAGCCCACCCGGCGAGCAGGTAGGTGGTCGCGGTGAAGAGGCCGATGAAGCCGACTTGGGTCAGGCTGGGGCGCAGATGGACGAGATCGCGCGCCAGCGTCGGCGCGTCGTTGAAGTACATCACCCAGGCGCCGCCCGTCAGCAGGGCGATGATCAGCCAGAGGAAGTGCTTGGATGCCTTCAGCCGGAGCTTGCGGAAGGAGAGCGGCTCCTTGTCGAGCTTGAGGCGGGCGTTGCGGTCGCCCTCGATCCAGCGCTCGACCTGCATGAAGAGGTCGGTCCAGACCGTCTGCGGGCAGGTGAAGCCGCACCAGACGCGCCCCAGGAGCGAGGTCGCGAGGAAGAGGCCGATAGCGCCCAGGATCAGCAGGCCGGCGAGGTAGTAGACCTCTTGCGGCCAGATCTCGATCCAGAAGAAGTAGGCACGCCGCGCCGGCATGTCGATCAGCAGCGCCTGGTCCGGCCGGCCCGGACCGCGGTCCCAGCGCAGCCAGGGCGCCAGATAGTAGATCGCCAGCAGCGCGCCGAGCGCGCTCCACTTGATCACCCGGAAGCGCCCGAAGATGCGCTGCGGGTAGATCTTGACGTGCTCGGCGTAGAGCGAGCTGGGCTTCACCTGTTGCACGACGTCGGCCTTCATGGATGCGTCGGCTACTGCCCGCCGCCGAGTGCGTGGACGTAGACCGCCAGCATCTTGATCTGCGTGTCGCTGAGGCGGCCCTGCCAGGCCGGCATCACGCCGTGCCGCGGCTTGGTGATCTGCGCCACGATCGCCGGCATGTCGCCGCCGTGCAGCCAGATCTGGTCGGTCAGGTTCGGCGCGCCGAGCTCGGGATTGCCCTTGCCGCCCTCGGCATGGCACGCCACGCAGTTGTCGGCGAAGATCTTGGCGCCGCGCTCGACGATCGCCGGGTCGGTCGTCTGGCCGGAGAGCGAGAGCACGTAGTTCGCGACGTCGGCGATCTCCTCCGGCTTCAGGATGCCGTCGGCGCCGAAGTTCGGCATGATGTTGGTCCGCGTGTCGGGATCGGTGGCGCGAATGCCGTGGCGGACGGTCTGCTCGATCGCGGCGAGGCTGCCGCCCCAGAGCCAGTCGTCATCGGCCAGCACCGGGAAGTTCGGCCGGCCGGCGCCGCCCGGAGCGTGGCAGGCGGCGCAGTTCTCGTTGAACAGCGCCTTGCCGCCGCCCATGGCGAAGTTGAGGAGCTCCGGGTCGGAATTGATCTGCTCCGTGCTCGCGGCGGCGATCTTGTCCAGCCACACCCGCTGCGCGTCGGCCGCCGCGGCGGCCTCCTGCTCGTAGGTGGCGTGTGAATTGTAGCCCAGCAGGCCCTTGGTGTAGCCGTGGACGAACGGGATCGCCGGATAGAGCACCCACCACAGGACGGCGAAGGCGATGCAGGCATAGAAGACGGTCAGCCACCATTTCGGCAGCGGCGTGTTCAGCTCCTGGATGCCGTCCCATTCGTGGCCGGTGGTGGACTTGCCGGTCAATGCGTCCTTGTTGATGTCGGTCATGGCGGCGTCCTAGTCGTCGGTGTCGGTCGTGAAGGGAATCTTCGCGCAGTCGTCGAAGTGCCGGCGATTCCTGGGCCGGTACGCGTAGAAGGCGATCGCGACGAAGACCAGCATCAGCCAGGCCACCCAGAACTGGCGCGCCAGGTTGGAAAGCTCGAGCAGCGTCATTGTCCGGCTCCTCCGTTCTGGTCGTATTCGGGGCGGTAGGTGGTGAAATCGACCATCCGGCCCAGCACCTGGAGATAGGCGACCAGCGCGTCCATCTCGGTCAGGCGCTTGGGATCGCCGTCGAAGTCGCCGGTGACCGCCTTGGGATAGCGCGCCAGCAGGGCCGTCGTGTCGGCATCCGGGTTGGCCTGGGCCGCAAGATCGGCCGCCGCATTGTCGACGTCATCCTGGGTGTAGGGCACGCCGACGATCTTCAGCGTCTTCAGGTGCTCGGCGATGTTCGGGACGTCGAGGTCATGCTCGGCCAGCGCCGCGTAGGGCGGCATGATCGATTCCGGAACCACCGAGCGCGGGTCGATCAGATGCGCGACGTGCCATTCGTTGGAGTATTTGCCGCCGACCCGCGCGAGATCCGGGCCGGTGCGCTTCGAGCCCCACTGGAACGGGTGGTCGTACATGCTCTCGGCCGCCAGGCTGTAATGGCCATAGCGCTCGACCTCGTCGCGGAACGGGCGGATCTGCTGCGAATGGCAGAGATAGCAGCCTTCGCGGATGTAGATGTTTCGCCCGGCGAGCTCGAGCGGCGAGTAGGGACGGACCCCGTCCACCTTCTCGATGGTCTCGCCGATGGTGAAGAGGGGCACGATCTCGACCAGGCCGCCGATGGCGACGGTCACGATGATCCCGAGCAGCAGGACGATCGAGTTGGTCTCGAAGCGCTCGTTGCTGAAGAATGCCATGGTTGCGCTCCTTTAGGCCGCGACCGGGGCGACGGTGCCGAGGTTGGTCTCGGTACGGACGTCGCCGCGCGCCGTGCGCCACATGTTGTAGACCATGACCAGCGCGCCCAAGAGGAACAGGCCGCCGGCGCCCGCGCGCACGATGTAATAGGGGTGCATCGCGGCGACGGTCTCGACGAACGAGAACTGCAGGAAGCCGAGATCGTCGTAGGCGCGCCACATCAGGCCCTGCATGATGCCGCTGATCCACATCGGCACGATGTAGAGGACGATGCCGATGGTCGCGAGCCAGTAGTGCCATTCGATCATGCGGATGCTGTAGACCCGCGCGCGGCGCCAGAGCCGCGGCACCAGGTAGTACATGGCGCCGAAGCTGACGAAGGCGACCCAGCCGAGGGCGCCGGAATGCACGTGGCCGATCGTCCAGTCGGTATAGTGGCTGAGGGAGTTCACCGAGCGGATCGACATGACCGGACCCTCGAAGGTGGACATGCCGTAGAAGCCGACCGAGGTCACCAGGAAGCGCAGCACCGGGTCGGTGCGGAGCTTATCCCAGGCGCCGGAGAGCGTCATCAGGCCGTTGATCATGCCGCCCCAGGACGGCATCCAGAGCATCACCGAGAAGGTCATGCCGAGGGTCTGGGTCCAGTCGGGGAGCGCGGTGTAGTGCAGATGGTGCGGGCCGGCCCAGATGTAGAGGAAGATCAGCGACCAGAAGTGCACCACCGACAGCCGGTAGGAATAGACCGGCCGGTTCGCCTGCTTCGGCACGAAGTAGTACATGATGCCGAGGAAGCCCGCGGTCAGGAAGAAGCCTACCGCGTTGTGGCCGTACCACCATTGCAGCATCGCATCCTGGACGCCGGAGAACAGGGAGTAGCTCTTGGTGCCGAGGAAGGAGACCGGGACCGAGATGTTGTTGCCGATGTGCAGCACCGCCACGGTCACGATGAAGGCGAGGTAGAACCAGTTGGCGACGTAGATGTGGGACTCTTTGCGCTTGATCAGCGTGCCGAGGAAGATCAGCAGGTAGACGACCCAGACCACGGTCAGCCAGAGGTCGGTGTACCATTCGGGCTCGGCATATTCACGGCCCTCGGTGATGCCGAGCACGTAGCCGCTGGCCGCCAGTACGATGAAGAGCTGGTAGCCCCAGAACAGGAACTCGGCGAGGCCGTCGCCGCCGAACAGGCGGGCGCGGCAGGTCCGCTGCACCACGTAGAGGCTGGTGGCGAACAGCGCGTTGCCGCCGAAGGCGAAGATCGCCGCCGAGGTGTGGACCGGGCGCAGCCGGCCGAAGGTGGTCCATTCCAGGCCCAGGTTGAAGGCCGGGAAGGCGAGCTGCAATGCGATGAAGGTGCCTGCCAGGAACGCCACGATGCCCCAGAACAGGGTGGCGATCGTGAACATGCGGACGACCCGCTCGTTGTACGGGCTGGTCGCGGCGGCAGCGGCGACGGCGGTGGACATCAGTGACTCTCCCCCGATGCGGTAGCCTCAGATTCCGTGGCCATCGTGATGAAGCGGAAGATGATCACGATGGCGAAGACGAAGAGCAGCATCCCGAACAGCGAGAAGGCCGCGTCCTGGGCGTGGGCGGCGATCCCGAGGCCCAACAGGCCGACGATCGCGAGCACCCCGCCGCCGATCCATTTGCCGATTCCGTTCACAGGTTCCTCCTTAGGCCGCGTCGCTGATGAGGTCGCGATAGGCATGCCAGGAGGCATGGCCGATCAGCGGCATGGTGACGATGAGGCCGAGGCACCCGGTGACGAGGCCTGCGGCGGTGAAAAGCACGATCAGGGCGCCCCAGCCGAGGAGGACGCGCCAGTTGGCGACGGTCGCGGCGATCGAGGTGGCGATCGCCTGCGCCGTGCCGATGTCGCGGTCGAGCAGCAGGGGGAAGGAGACGACGCCGATCGCGAAGGCGATCGCGGCGAGCACCGCGCCGACGACGGTACCGGTCAGCAGGAAGGCGAGGCCCTCCGTGGTGGTGACGAGCTTCAGCACGAAATCGCTCCAGACCACCGGGTCCGGGCCGAAGAAGAGGGCGTAGATCAGCAGGGCGATCCGCATCCACACGATCTGGAACAGCATCATCACCAGGCCGAGCGTGAAGATGCGGCCCGGCCGCTTGCGCCAGGCGACGGCGATGTCGTGGAAGTGGATCGGCGCACCCATCTCCAGGCGGCGGCTGATCTCGTAGAAGGCGATGCCGAGGAAGGGCGCCACGAACATGAAGCCCGAGGCGAGCGGGAAGGAATAGGCGAACCAGTCCTGCTGCCAGAGGCCGTAGACGAGGACGACGCTGATGGCGGCGATCACCAGGCCGAAAGCGAGGCTGACCTGCGGCACGCGCGCAAGGTCCTGCCAGCCCCGGCGCAGCCAGCCCCAAGGCATCTCCACATCGACCCGGTTGATCGGCAGAACCAGTCCCGCATACTCGGCATCGAGCACCGGCCCGGCCAGCTTCTCTCCCATCGCTGACCCCTCACAGACCCCGATATGATTCGCATTAAAAGTTAAGGGATTGCCACGAGCATCGGCTTTGACTTGAGTCAATTGCCGCGGGTGCGAAAGCCCCGATCATGGCGCCAAGGGAGGCCAAGCGTCGTCGTGCCGCAGGTCCATGACCAGTTGATCATCCTCGCCGCGCACTGCCAGGCGGCGATCGTCCAGAGCGGGCCGCTGATGCTGGCATTGCTGATGGCGGGCTTCGTCGGCAGTGCCGCGCATTGCGCCGGCATGTGCGGGCCGTTCGTGCTGGCCCAGGTCGGGGTGCAGGCCAGGATCCAGGCCGGCGCGCAGATTGGCGCGCGACGGGACGCCGCGGCTCAGGGCGTGGGATTCGGCCTGCGCCGCGCCGCCGGGCTGGTCCTGCTGCCGTATCACCTGGGGCGCGCGACCACTTATGTCCTGCTGGGGGCGCTGCTGGCGGCGCCGATCAGCCTCGGCCTGAGGCTCGCGGACTTCCAATGGGCGCCGGCGGTGATGTTGTTCCTGGCGGCGGCACTCTTCGTCTGGCAGGCGCTCAGGAGCTGGGGCGTGCTGCCGGCCGCGCGAGTCGGCGCGCCGGGGGGCATCGCGCGTCTCGCGGCGCCGCTCTTTGCGCATCCGGCGGGGTGGCGGGGCTATGGACTCGGCGTGGTCCTCGGCTTCCTGCCCTGCGGGCTGCTCTATTCGGCGCTGGGCGCGGCGGCGGCTACGGCCGATCCGCTGGCCGCGGCCCTGGCGATGCTGGGCTTCGTGCTCGGGACCCTGCCGATGCTGATCGCGATCGGGCTCATCGGGCAGGGTGTTGCCGCCTATTGGCGGGGCCTCGCACAGAAGGCCTTGCCCTTCGTCGCGGCGATCAATGCGGTGGTCCTGGTGGTGATGGGGCTGCGCTTCGGCGGCGTGGTCTGAGTCGCGCGATTCTGCCGGATTTCCGCGCATTTGCATGGCTTCCCCGCGCGGGCGCGGGGTTGAAAGCCGGGACCGATTCAAGCATTCTCCGGCACATTCTTGAATCGTTAACATACGTTAACCAATCGTCCCGATGGATGGTCGCCCCGCAATGACCGCCGGTCTCGATGCCGGATTCGCGCCTGGCCTGGCCGCGCGCCTGGAGCAATCCATCGGCCGCGCCGCTGACGCCCTGCTCGCGCGCCAGCACGAAGACGGCCACTGGGCGTTCGAGCTCGAGGCCGACGCGACCATCCCGGCGGAATACGTGCTGCTGAAGCATTTCCTGGCCGACCGCGCCGACCAGATCGACACCGAAGTCGAGCGCAAGATCGTCAAGTACCTGAAGTCGATCCAGGGCGCCCATGGCGGATGGCCGCTGTTCCATGGCGGCGACTTCAACATCTCGGCCAGCGTGAAGGCTTATTACTGCCTGAAGATCTGCGGCGAGGACATCGACGCGGACCACATGCGGCGGGCGCGCGACGCGATCCTGGCCCATGGCGGCGCCAAGACCAGCAACGTGTTCACCCTGGTGCAGCTCGCCTTGTTCGGGCAGGTGCCCTGGCATGCGGTGCCGGTGATGCCGATCGAGCTCATCAACATGCCGCGCTGGTTCCCGGTCCATCTCGACAAGGTCAGCTACTGGTCGCGCACGGTGATCGTGCCGTTGCTGGTGCTGATGCTGAAGAAGCCGCAGGCGCGTAATCCCAGGAAAGTGCATGTCCAGGAACTCTTCACGGTGCCGCCGGCCGAGGTGAAGAACTGGTACAACATGAACCGCAGGGGCGCCTGGGCCAGCTTCTTCCGCGGCGTCGATCGGATCTTGCGTCGGGTCGAATGGGCGTTCCCCAAGTCCGGCCGCGAGAAGGCGCTGAAGAAGGCGATCGCCTGGGTGACCGAGCGGCTGAACGGAGAGGACGGCCTGGGCGCCATCTATCCCGCCATGGCCAACAGCGTGATGATGTTCGACTGCCTCGGCTATCCGCCGGATCACCCGGACCGCGCCATCGCCATGAAGTCGGTCGAGAAGCTGATGGTGATCGGGGAGGACAGCGCCTATTGCCAACCCTGCCTCTCGCCGGTCTGGGACACGAGCCTCGCCTCGCACGCGCTGCTCGAGGTCGGCGGCGAGGCTGCGGAGCGGCTGAAACCGGCGGCGGAATGGATGCGCCGCATGCAGGTCACCGACGTGGTCGGCGACTGGGCCTCGGCGCGGCCGAACGTGCGGCCGGGAGGCTGGGCCTTCCAATATGCCAACCCGCACTATCCCGACGTCGATGACACGGCGGTCGTGGTGATGGCGCTGGATCGGCTCGATCCCGTTGCCAACAAGGAGGCGATCGAGCGCGGTGCCGAATGGATCCTCGGCCTGCAGAGCAGGAACGGGGGCTGGGGCGCCTTCGACGCCGACAACGAATACGACTATCTCAACCACATCCCGTTCGCCGATCATGGGGCGCTCCTGGATCCGCCGACCGCGGACGTCTCGGCACGCTGCCTCGGCATGCTGGCGCAGCTCGGCTACAAGATGGACGACCCGCGGGTGAAGGCCGCGGTGGACTATCTACTCGAGGAGCAGGAGCCGGAGGGCTGCTGGTTCGGCCGCTGGGGCACCAACTACATCTACGGCACCTGGTCGGTGCTTTGCGCCTTGAACGCAATCGGCCTGCCGCCGGAGCATCCGGCGATGCAGAAGGCCGTGCGGTGGCTGGAATCCAAGCAGCGCGCGGACGGCGGCTGGGGCGAGAGCGGCGCCAGCTACTGGGAGGACAAGCCGCGCGGCGAGGGCTCGGTCTCGACCGCGTCGCAGACGGCCTGGGCGGTGCTCGGGCTGATGGCGGCGGGCGAGGTCGATTCCGAGGCGACCCGGCGGGGCATCCAGTTCATCGCCGAGACGCAGGCCGAGCACGGCTTGTGGGACGAGGAGGAATACACCGCGGTCGGCTTTCCGCGGGTGTTCTATCTTCGTTATCACGGCTATCGCGCCTTCTTCCCGCTCTGGGCGCTGGCGCGCTACCGTAACCTCAAGCAGGGCAATTCCCGGCAAGTGCTGCACGGGCTGTGATGGTGTCGATCGGTGTCGTCACCGGGATGGCAAGCGAGGCGAAGCTCTTGCGCGGGCTCGACCTCATGACGATCTCGACCGGCGGCAACCCCGAGGCAACGAAGCGCGGCATTGAGGCGATGATCCGCGACGGCGCGGACCGGCTCGTCAGCTTCGGCATCGCCGGCGCGCTCGACCCGGAGATGAAGCCCGGCGATCTGGTGCTCGCTTCCGCGGTGCATCTCGCCGACGGCCATCGCCAGCCCACCGACCAGAAATGGCTGGTGCATATCGCGCAGCATCTGCCGCAGGCGCGGATCGCCGACGTTGCGGCCAGCTCCGGGATCGTGGCGACCGCCGAGGCCAAGGCGACGCTCCACCGCGACAGCGGCGCCGTTTGCGTCGATCAGGAAAGCCATTGGGTCGCGGCGATGGCGGAGGCGAACCGCATGCCCTTCATCGTCGTGCGGGCGATCGCCGACCGAGCGGGGGACAGCCTGCCCAGGGCGGTGCTGGTCGGGCTCGATGCGCAGGGCAGGCCCCGCACCGGCGCCGTCATCGCCGCGCTGCTGCGCGATCCCGGTCAGATCCTCGGCCTGACCCGCGTCGCCTTGCAGACGCGGAAGGCGCTGAAGGCCTTATTCCGCAGCCGTGCGGCGCTGACGGTCTAGCTCTTCCTTGCGGGTGTGGATCTCCTGGACCGCCTTCTCGACATGGCGGGCGAAGACGTATTCCGCGGGACGCTGCTTATCGAGCGGGATGTCCGGCGCCATCTCGCCGGTCACCGTGACGCCGTGGCGCGAGACCGCCCAGGCTTTGAGCGGGTGCTTGATGGTGTCGGCGACGGCGGTGCCTTCGAAGCCGCTGTGCACCATGCAGTCCGCGCACTTCTCGTAATTGCCGGTGCCGTAGGCGTCCCAGTTGGTGTCTTCCATCAGCTCCTTGAAGGTCTTGGCGTAGCCTTCGCCGAGCAGGTAGCAGGGCCGCTGCCAGCCGAACACGTTGCGGGTCGGGTTGGACCACGGCGTGCAGTGATAGGTCTGGTTGCCGGCCAGGAAGTCCAGGAACATGGTGGACTGGCTGAAGCGCCACTTACGGCCGCGGTCGCCGCGGGCGAAGATGTCGCGGAACAGCTGCTTGGTCTTGCTGCGGTTGAGGAAGTGCTGCTGGTCCGGCGCCCGCTCGTAGGAATAGCCCGGCGAGACGGTGATGCCGTCCACACCCATCGCCATCACGTCGTCGAAGAAGTTCGCGGCGCGCTCGGGCTCGGTGCCGTCAAAGAAGGTGCAGTTGATGTTGACCCGGAAGCCGGCTTCCTTGGCCTTCCTGATCGCCGCCACCGCCTTGTCGTAGACGCCGTCCTGGCAGACCGACTTGTCGTGCGACTGCTGGTCGCCGTCGAGATGCACCGACCAGGTGAAGAACGTGCTGGGCTTGTAGAGATGCATCTTCTTCTCGAGCAGCAGCGCGTTGGTGCAGAGATAGACGAAGCGCTTCTGCTTGATCAGGCCCTCGACGATCTGCGGCAGCTCCTTGTGCAGCAGCGGCTCGCCGCCGGCGATCGAGACAACCGGGGCGCCGCATTCCTCGGCGGCGAAGAGCGCGTCCTCGACCGAGATGCGCTGGTTCAGGATCTCGTCCGGATAGTCGATCTTGCCGCAGCCGGCGCAGGCGAGGTTGCAGCGGAACAACGGCTCCAGCATCAGCACCAGCGGGTAGCGCTTGCGCCCCGTGAGGTGCTGCTTCAGGACATAGCCGCCGATGCGAACCGCTTGCTGAATGGGTACCGACAAGATGCTCTCCTAACTCAATCCACTATTGCGCGGCGCCGGCCCTCTACTGGGCTGCGCCAGGCCGCTATTGGGCTGCGCCGGCTTGGCGCTCGTCGCCTTCGATCAGTTCCGGCGGCAGGCGGAAGCGCACGTTCTCCGCCACGCCGTTCATCATCTCGAGCGCGATCCCGTGGAGCTGGCGCAACCGCTCGACCACGTCCTGCACCAGCACGTCCGGCGCCGAGGCGCCGGCGGTGACGCCGATCGCCTGCTTGCCCGCCAGCCACTCCGGCTTGAGCTGGTCGGCGTTCTCGATCAGGTAGCTCGAGACGCCGAGCTCCTCGGCGATCTCCTTCAGCCGGTTGGAGTTCGACGAGTTGGGTGCGCCGATCACCAGGATCAAGTCCACTTCCTGCGCAAGTTCCCTGACGGCTTTCTGACGATTCTGCGTGGCGTAGCAGATGTCCTTCGTGTCAGGCCCGACGATATTGGGGAACCGCGCCCGCAGGGCGTCAATGACATCCTTCGTATCATCGACGCTGAGTGTGGTCTGCGTCACGAAGGCGAGCTGGTCCGGGTTCTTGACCGCGAGATCTCCGACATCTTCCGGCGTCGAGATCAGGTGCACGCCGCCCGGGACCTGGCCCATCGTGCCCTCGACCTCGGGATGGCCGGCATGACCGATCAGGATCACCTCGCGGCCCTGGCCGGCATAGCGCCGCCCCTCGGTATGCACCTTGGAGACCAGCGGACAGGTGGCATCGACCACCATCAGCCCGCGCTCCCGGGCGGCACCCTCGACCGCCTTGGAAACGCCGTGGGCGCTGAAGATCGCGATCTTCCCTTCCGGGATCTCGTCCAGCTCCTCGACGAAGATGGCGCCCTTGGCGCGCAGGCTCTCCACCACGTGCCGGTTGTGCACGATCTCGTGCCGGACGTAGACCGGAGGCCCGAATTTCTCGATGGCCCGCTCGACGATCTCAATCGCCCGTTCGACGCCGGCGCAGAAGCCGCGCGGTTGGGCCAGAACCACTCGCATCATCTCGATCCGCTCTGCCGCAAGGCGGCGCTGCTCGTTTCCCCCAGCGCCGTAGTCAACGAAAGCGACTCATCCCACCCTGGCAGGAACCATGGGAAAACCACGGGGAGGGGCAGAAAAGTCACGCTTCCGTATAGCCTCGGGAACTCATCGCAATCCAGCAGGTTCCTGGACAGGCTGCCTACTTACACAAATTCGCCACAACTGCCTATCCCGAATCACCTGACAGTTGCTGCATTGCAACAGCTCGGGCGAAATCGCGAAAGGAATAGTCTAGCGAATCAGTCAACTATCTGTGATTTTGATCCCCAATTGGCCCTAGGGCAGACAAGGAGTGGACTGGTGTTTATGGTGGGCTTCACCTATAAGCGCCCGATTCTGAACCCGGGAATCCAGGCGAAAAGCCATTTTTGACAGGGACTCTCGGGGGCTCGGCCGAAAGGAATCTCCAGCGTGACATCCAGCAAGACCCCGCTTCTCGACCGTGTGGTCACCCCCGCCCAGCTTCGCCAACTCGATCCCTCCGATCTTCGGCAGCTGGCGGACGAGTTGCGGCGCGAGACCATCGAAGCGGTGTCGGTCACCGGTGGGCATCTGGGTGCCGGACTGGGCGTGGTCGAGCTGACGACGGCCATCCACTACGTGTTCGACACGCCCTATGACCGGCTGATCTGGGATGTCGGCCACCAGGCCTATCCGCACAAGATCTTGACCGGCCGGCGCGACCGGATCCGGACCATCCGCCAGGGCGGCGGCCTCTCCGGATTCACCAAGCGCTCGGAATCGGAATACGACCCGTTCGGCGCGGCGCACAGCTCGACTTCGATCTCGGCCGGCCTCGGCATGGCGGTGGCGAGCGACCTCATGGGGCGCAAGCGCAACGTGATCGCCGTGATCGGCGACGGCGCGATGACCGCCGGCATGGCCTATGAGGCGATGAACAACGCCGGCTCGATGAAGAACCGGCTGATCGTCATCCTCAACGACAACGACATGTCGATCGCGCCGCCGGTCGGTGCGCTCTCGTCCTATCTGTCGCGCTCGCTGACCTCGACGCCGTTCCGCTCGCTGCGCTCGATCGCCAAGGACATGTCCAAGATCCTGCCGCCGCGCCTGCAGGAGGCGGCGGCCCGCGCGGAGGAATATGCCCGCGGCTTCATCTCCGGCGGCGGCACGCTGTTCGAGGAATTGGGCTTCTACTACGTCGGCCCGATCGACGGGCACAACATCGACCATCTGCTCCCGGTGCTGCAGAACCTGCGCAACTCGGAGGAGCCGGGGCCGGTTCTGGTCCACGTCGTCACCCAGAAGGGCAAGGGCTATCCGCCGGCCGAGAAGTCCGCCGACAAATACCACGGCGTCGTGAAGTTCGATGTCGCGACCGGCGCGCAGGCGAAGTCGACGCCGAAGGCCCCGAGCTACACCTCGGTCTTCGCCAAGGCGCTGATTGCCGAAGCCAAGGCCGACGACCGCATCGTCGCGATCAATGCCGCGATGCCCTCGGGCACCGGCTGTGACGCCTTCGCCAAGGAGTTCCCGAAGCGCTGCTTCGACGTCGCGATCGCCGAGCAGCACGGCGTCACCTTCTGCGCCGGCATGGCGACCGAGGGCATGAAGCCCTTCGCGGTGATCTACTCGACCTTCCTGCAGCGCGCCTACGACCAGATCGTCCATGACGTGGCGATCCAGAACCTGCCCGTGCGCTTCGCCATGGACCGCGCCGGCCTGGTCGGCGCCGACGGCTCGACCCATGCCGGCAGCTTCGACATCGCCTATCTCGGCTGCCTGCCGAACTTCGTGCTGATGGCGCCCTCGGACGAGCTCGAGCTGATGCATATGGTGGCGACCGCCGCGGCGATCGACGACCGGCCGTCCGCCTTCCGCTATCCGCGCGGCGAGGGCGTCGGACTCGAGCTGCCGGCGCGCGGCGAGGTGCTGCCGATCGGCAAGGGCCGCATTGTCCGAGAGGGCACCAAGGTCGCCATCCTCAGCTACGGCTGCCGCCTGCACGAATGCCTGAAGGCGGCGGATGAGCTCGGCGCGAAGGGCCTCTCCACCACGGTCGCCGATGCGCGCTTCTGCAAGCCGATCGATTCCGACCTGGTGCGGCGCCTGGCGCGGGAGCACGAGGTGCTGATCACCATCGAGGAGGGCGCGATCGGCGGCTTCGCGACCCACGTGATGCACGACCTCGCCCATGCCGGGCTGCTGGACCAGGGTCTGAAGATCCGGCCGATGCTGCTGCCGGATTTCTTCATCGATCACGACAATCCGGCCAAGCAGTACGACGTGGCCGGCCTCAACGCCAGGCACATCGTCGCGCAAGCCCTGGCCGCGCTCGGCGTCAGCGAAGCCGTGGCCCGGGCATGATCTCGCGGCGTGCCTTTGCGGCAGCGGCGTCCGTCGCGCTGTTCGGGATTCCCGGCATCGCCGCGGCCAGCGCGACGGAGCCGACCGGCGTCATCCAGTCGCTCTACGACACGCTGCTGGACACGATGAAGAACGGGCCTGCGCTCGGCTTCGACGGGCGCTACCAGAAGCTGGAGCCGGCGATCCATCAGGCCTTCGACGTCGCGACCATGTGCAAGATCGCGATCGGCCCGGCCTGGACCTCGATGCCGACCGACAAGAAGAACGCGCTGCTGGTCGCGTTCGACAAGTATCTGGTCAGCACCTATGCCGCGCGGTTCAAGAAGTTCGGCGGCCAGCAGTTCCAGGTCGGCGCAGCCAAGCCGGCCCCGGGCGAGCGCATGCTGGTCGAGAGCAAGCTGGTGAAGTCCGACGGCGAGCCGATCGAGCTCAATTACCTGATGCGCAAGAACGACGCCGGCTGGCAGGTGATCGACATCTACCTGGCCGGCGCCATCTCGCAAATGACTCAAATGCGATCCGATTTTTCGGAACCGCTGCACAAGGGCGGCGTTGATGCCCTTATCCAGCAGCTCGACCAGAAGAGCAAAGAGCTGCAGGCGGAAGCCTAGGAATCCGTCCCATGCGGTCCGGATGCGGCGTATTGCCGCCGCGTTACGGATTCACGCCTTCTTGAGGCTCCGCCAACCAATTGCCATCTAAGTTGCCTCATTCTCACGAGAACCTTGCTGTCTGATTCGGAGTCGATAATGGAGTTCGAAACGCGCGTCGCCACCAACCGTCGGCGCTTCATGATCACCGCGCTTGCGCTGGGCACGGCTGCCGGCCTGCCGTTGAAGCGGGCCTTTGCGGCGAACGCGTCCGAAACCGCGGCGGCGGCGCAGGTGGTGCAGCGCCTCAACGCGGCGCTCAACGACGTGCTCGCCAACGGCGACGCGCTGAAGTTCGACGGCCGGTACCAGAAGCTGCAGCCGGTCCTGGCCGCGGTATTCGACATTCCGGAGATGGCGCGGGTCGCCACCGGCCCCAAGTGGAACGATCTCTCCGACGCCGACAAGCAGGCGATGACCGAGCTGTTCGGCAAGTACATGACGACCATGTATGCCGCGCGCTTCCGCGGCAAGGGCGGCGACACCCTCGTCATGGGCGACGTGAAGCCGCGTGACGGCGACAAGATGCTGGTGATCACCAGGCTCAACCGGAAGGACGGCGAGGCGGTCGAGCTCAGCTACCTGCTGCGCGGCGCGGCCGACACCTGGCATGTGGTCGACGTCTACTACAACGGCTCGATCTCGCAACTCGCCCAGCTCCGCTCGGAGTTCAGCGCGCCGATGCGTGACGGCGGCATCGAGAAGCTGAAGGCCGCGCTCGGCGACAAGATCCAGCAGCTGCAGGGCGGCGCGTAGCGCGCCGCTCGATCCGCGGCCAAGTCGCGAGGCGCCCGGTCTCTGACGGGCGCCTCAGCCGTTTCTGGGGGGTGGGCCCATCAGGGCCGGCATGAACACGAAGATCGTCGCCAGCACCAGCGCCAGGCCCAGCAGCAGCAGCAGACCGATCCCGGCGGTGCCGGGATGGCTGGAGAGCGCCAGGCCGCCGAAGGACGAGCCGGTGGCGAGCGCGCTGAACAGCACGGCGCGCGCGGTCGCGGTGGAGAGCGGGTGCTCGACGCCGCGCCGCCAGTTAACCGCGAAATAGATATCGAACGCGATGCCGATGCCGAGCAGGAGCGGCAGCGCGATGATGTTGGCGTAGTTCAGCGCAAGGCCGGTCGCGACCATGATCAGGATCACCGTCGCGGCCGCGACCACCAGCGGGGCGAGCGCGTGGACCACGTCGCGCAGCCGTCGCAGCACCAGGAACAGCAGGAGCGTCGCCGCGACGAAGGCGGTCAGGGTCGCCGTGCGGAAGGCGTTGGAGACGGCGCGGCCGGACTCGTAGATCTGCACGGCCGGGCCGCTCACGTCGGGCGCCACGCTGCGCAAGGCGGTGACGAACTTCGCCAGGTTCTCGCTGTTGTTGTCGTCGCCGCTCGGGAAGATCGCGACCCGCGCCTCACCGTCCTTGGCGATCCAGTCGTCCTTGATCTCCGGCGGCAGCGTGTCGAGGCTGACCGGCTGGGCGGTGAGCTCCGACTTCAGGAGAGCGAGACGCGGCGTCAGCCCGTCGACCAGCATGCGCTGGAGCTGCGGGTAGAGCGCGTCGTCGGCCTTGGCCGCCTGGTCCAGCAGCCGGGCGAGCTGCAGGGCGATGTTCGATGAGGCCATCGCCGTGCGCAGCTTCTCGGCGCAGCGGCGTAGGGATTCGCGGATCTCGTTGTTGCTGGGCGGCGCCGCGACGCTGACCGGCTCGAGGCTCAGGCCCATCAGGTCGTTGAGGTCGGAGAGGATGGCGATCTTCGCCTCCTGGTCCTTCGGCACCAGCGACTGCGCGGTGATGACCGCATAGACCTCGGGCAGAGCCTTCAGCTTGGCGGCGATGTCGGCGGCCGTCTCCACGTTGGGCGCCAGCAGCTCCGCCTCGTAGGGCGTGCGCAACGGGTCCTGCATCAGGTCCAGCATCGTCGCCATGGATTCGACATGCGGGTCCTTCAGGTGCAGCGGGTTGAAATCGAAGGCGAGGCGCGCGCTCGAGGCGAGGCCCGCGAGGGTCAGCACCGCCCAGGCGCCGACGACCGGCCAGCGGTGCCGCTGCAGGAAGGCGTCGATCGGCGCCGCCCAGGCGAAGCCCATCTCGCGCGGCAGCGTCTTGGGGCGGAGGAGGGTCAGGATCGCCGGCAGCAGGGTGAAGTTCAGGACCAGGGTGATCGCCATGCCGGCGACCGCGATCAGGCCGAGCTCCGAGACGCCCCGATATTCCGTCGGGATGAACGAGGCGAAGCCGACGGCGATTGCCGCGGCGGCCAGCGTCAGGGGCTTGGCCATCGCCTGGCCGGTGCGGCCGAGCGCATCGGCCTCGCCGTGCTCGAAGCGCTCCTGGCCGAAGCGCACGCCGAACTGGATGCCGAAGTCGATGGCCAGGCCGATGAACATCACCGCGAAGGCGACCGAGATGAGGTTGAGCTGGCCGATGGCGAGGAAGGCGAAGGCGAAGGTGAGCGCCAGCCCGACCAGCAGCGTGCCGAAGGTGGCGACGATCAGCTTGAACGAGCGCAAGGCCGCGAACAGGAAGACCAGCACCAGCGCCACCGAGACCACGAGGGCGAGGCCGAGGCCCTCCTGGACCGTGCCGAACTCCTCGTCGTTGAGCGCCACCGGGCCGGTCAGGCGCACGGTGACGCCGATATCCGGGGTGAGGCCGAGTTCCTTCACCTGGTCGCGCACGAACTGGCTGGCTACGGCGCCAGGCTTCAGGGCGGTGAAGTCGCGCTTGGGCTGGGCGAGGATCAGGTGGCGAAGCATGTTCTGGTCGGGCTGCTGGTCGATCAGCAGGGTCTGCCAGGACATCGGCTGCTTGCTGCCCGCGAGCGCATCGGAGAGCGTGCGGGAGATCGCCGAGAGCGGCTTCTCCAGCCGGCTGATCGGCACCTGGTTCGTCTCCACGCCCTGCACGAAGGTCGAGAGCGTGTTGAACAGGCCCCTGAGACTCGGGTCGGCCGTCAGGCTGCCGATGAAGGGCTGTGCCTCGATCACCGAGTCCGCGATCTTCTGCACCTGGTCGGTCGGCAGGTAGAGCAGGCCGTGCTGCTCGAAGAACGGCCCGCCGTCGGGGCGGCGCACCGAGGCGAAGAGGTCGCTGCGCGTCTGCAGCTTCTGGAACAGGGCGGCGGTCGCATCCTCCGCGGCGTCGGGCGTCTTGCCGTCGACCACGATGACGAGGAGGCCGGTGTTCTGCGGGAAGAGGTCGTTGAAATGCGCCACCTGTTTGCGCCAGGGCAGCTCGGGCGAGATCATGTTCGCGGTGTCGGTGTCCATGCGGAAGGCATGGACCACATAGATCACCGAGACGATCGCCAGCAGCGCGCATGCGCCGAGCACCAGCGCGGCGCGGCGCTCGCAGAACCGGACCGCCCGATAGACCAACGACTCCAGCATCAGACGATTCCGGCTTGCAGGGTGGGAGACGGCGAACTGCGCTTCATTTTAGGCAAATGCATGCTTGTCGATGTTGCCGGCGCAAGCGCGTCATGGGAGCCGCGTCCTTAGCAGAAGGCCTCGAGCTTGTCACGGCGACGTCCCGGTCGCCGACGCCGCAGCCGGGGCACCGGCGCGGACGGCGAGCCGGTCGAACAAGGCGGCCACGGCGTCGGGGTCGCCGCCCGGTTGCTCCAGGGCGCTCGCCGCGAGATTGCGGAGCATCATGCGGGCGTCGATGCCGGCGAGCACGAAATCCTCGATCCGGCGCCGTCCTTTCGGGCCTTCGGGGCGGACGATCCAGGTCAGCGGCAAGGCGAGGCCCGGGCGCAACATCAACACGGAATCCACAAGAAACCGGCCGTCGCTGTGGCGGCTGCTTTCGACGCGCAGCACCGCCTCGCGATGGGCGCGGAGCGCGCCTGCGAGTGCCGTCGCCGCAAAATGAAGGAATTGTTGCCGGAACCGCACGCCCGCGGGTGGGTTTTCTGTAGGCCAGTCCGCACCCAGCACGAACCGGGCCGCCGCATCGATCGCCATGTCGTTGCGGATGAGCGTGCTCAAGGCGGCGGCGGCTTCACCATCCGAGGCGGCGTCGGTGGCCGTATCAGCCATTGCTCGGAAGGTGCTTGCAATATAGCGTTCGGTAAGCGCTTCGGACGAATCGGCGGCGGCGATCGTTGGGCAGAGAACGGCGCCGGCGCAGGCCAGCAGGGCGGCGGGCAGCGTAGTGGCGGCGAGCAGGGTGAGGCGGGGCATGGGCGGGATCCAGCATAGGATAACCACCGGATGAGCGGAAGCAGCGCGGCCGGATCGGCGCTGGTCACCGGCGGATGCGGCTTCATCGGCCGGCATCTCACCGAGCTGCTGGTGCGTCATGGTTATTCGGTGCGGGTGGTCGATCTGCAGGACTGGCCCGAGGCGCCCAAGGGCGTCGAGATCTGGCAGGGCTCGATCCTCGATCGCGGGATGATGGAGCGGGCCGTGGCGGGCGTGGATGTCGTTTTCCACCTGGCGGCCAATCCGAATCTCTGGGCACCCGATCCTAAGACCTTCCACGAGGTTAACTATGAGGGCACCGTCCGGGTGCTGGAGGCCTCGGCCAAGGCGGCGGTGCCGCGCATCGTCTACACCTCGACCGAGTCCATCCTGAAGAACGTGCGCGCGCCGAACGGCTCCGAGGCGGCGCTGATCGACGAGTCCGTCGAGCTCGATCTCGACGACATCTGGGGCGCCTATTGCCGTTCGAAGTTCCTGGCCGAGGGCGCCGCCCGCCGGGCCGCCAAGGACGGCATGCCGGTGGTCATCGTCAACCCGACCATGCCGGTCGGTCCCGGCGACGGGCTGCTGACGCCGCCGACCCGGATGCTGCTCGGCTTCCTCAACGGCGCGACGCCGGCCTATCTCGACTGCGAGTTCAACTTGGTCGATGCCCGCGACGTGGCGCTCGGCCATCTGCTGGCCGCCCAGCGCGGCCGGGTCGGCGAGCGCTACATCCTCGGCGGCGAGAACCTGGCACTCGGCCATGTGCTGGAGCTGCTGCGCGAGATGACCGGCCTGCCGATCGCGCGCTGCCGCGTGCCCTACAACCTCGCCTATCTGGTCAGCGTGATCAGCGAGGGCATCGCGCGCCTGACCAAGCGGCCGCCGATCGCGCCGCTGACTGGCGTGGTGCTGGCGCGCTCCTCGATGGCCTTCGACTGCCGCAAGGCGCGGCGCGAGCTCGGCTGGGTCTCCCGGCCGCTGCGCCAGTCGCTGATGGATGCGGTGCTCGACCTGCAGCGCCGCGGCCTATTGCGCCGCAGCCTGCAGCCCCAACTCGCCTGAGCTCTTTTGGCCCGAGTTCTTTTGGCCTGATCCCGTGGCGCCGACCGCCGGCACCGAGATGAGTTGGTAGATGAAGCCGTCGGCCGGATAGATGCTGCCGAAGACCCCGTAATCCTGGTTGAAGAACCGCAGCTCGGTCCAGTCGTTGGCCGGCGAGACGTCGCGCACCTGCATGCCCATGATGATCTTGCCGGGCACCCAGTTCGAGTGATCGACCAGGATGTCCCGGTCGTCGATCACCTCGCGCACTACGGCGAGGTGCCCGAGCTGCAGCCGATCCGTCTTGGCCAGCACCAGCACGGCGCCCGTTTCGGGGACTTGGCCGCGCAGATAATGCCCGGCCGCCGAATCCCACCAGGTATAGGCATCGCCGCGAAGATCGATCCCGGACGTCGCGCGGGCATAGAGCACGCAGGAAAGGGCGACGTCCCCCGCGCTGCCGGAGGCTGCGGGCTCCATTCCGGACCGGGGGGTGCCGCAGCCCGCCAGGACCAGGAGAAGCGCCACGCGCAGGACCCGGCTGCGGCTCTGCCCAATCCTCGAAAGCGCCCGTTTCATCGTCAAAGCGACACCCGCGTCGACTCGAACTGTGGATAACCAGTCTAGCGCAAGGGAGGGAAAAGACATAATTTCAGCGGCTTGGCGCCCGGGCCGGCCGCGCCCTCGATTTTCGACGTCGCTGCCAGACGCTCCCGTTGACCGCAGCCGTGGGAAGAGAGCAAAGTCTTGTGCAGCGCACAAAGCCCCCATTGTGCGCTGCAAGGCCGCATGTGGCGCAGACCGGGCGGCCTAAGCAAGCCGGGCGAGAAATGGGAGGACGGGATGGCAGTGGAAACCAGCCGGAGCGCGGAGCAGCGTCCGGGGCGCGAGCGGCCGATCCCGCTGAAGAGCGGTGCCGCGCCGCATAAGTCCTCCGGCCCGAAGCTGCGCCTCGATGAAGGGCTGACGCCCTGTCCCCGCGCTTTCCCGGCCGGGCACGGTTCGAATCCGGCGCATCTGCAGTCCGAATTGCGGGCGCAGATCACCGATCTGGCCAAGCTGCGCGACCGCAATCCCTTCGGCAATCCGGTAAAGCTGCTGGCGCTCGAGCTCAACAAGCGCCTGGACCGCGACGCCCTCGACTTCGGCGCGATCGAGGACCTGATCCAGCATCTGTCCGGCGCGGCCTTCGCGCACCGGGCGACGCGCATGTCGCACTATCTCGGCGAGGTCGACGTCAAGCGCAACGAGGAGCGCCTGCGCGCGCTGTTCCGTTCCTGCGCCGGCGCGGCGGGCAAGCGCGGCAAGCCGCAGCGGGACTTCGCCGCGTTCCAGGCGCTGGTCGAGCGCGAGCTGTTCGGCATCGTCATCACGGCGCATCCGACCTTCAGCCAGACCCGGCCGATGATGCAGGCGCTGGCCGAGCTGGCGACCGGCCGCGATCCCGACGGCAAGCCGCTGCCCGCGCGCGAGCGGGCGCGGCTGCTGGCCCAGGCGCGCGCCGTCGAGCACCGGCCGCCGGAGACGCTGGACCTGGTCTACGAGCACGATCTGTCCCTGCTGGCGATCGAGAACATCCACCGCGCGCTGCAGCGCGCCTACGAGATCGCGCTGGAGGTCGCCGCCGAGCTCTATCCAGGGCAGTGGGAATTGCTGACGCCGAAGCTCCTGACCATCGCGAGCTGGGTCGGCTACGACCTCGACGGCCGTTCCGACATCCGCTGGAGCGACACGCTGCTGAAGCGGCTGAAGGTGCAGGTGCTGCAGCTCGAGCGCTATCTCGCGATCATCGAGGAGCTGCGCCTGCTCTTCAAGAAGGGCGACAACGTCGACCTCGTCCACCTGATGGATCTCCTGGAGAGTCGCCTGGCGCTCGCCATCAACGAGGCGCGGGACGAGATGGACGTGTTCCGCGGCGGCGGGGGCGACCCGGAATCCTGGGCCGAGGAGGTGCGGCGGATCGCCAAGCGCATGCACAAGGGCCGCGAGCTCCGTCTGACGGATTCCGCGCAGCTCCTGGAGCTGATCGAGCGCGCGATTGCCATGACCGAGCTGCCGGCGGCGCGGCGCAAGCTGATCATCATGCGCGCCGAGATCGCCAATCACGGGCTCGGCCTCGCCCATACGCACGTGCGGCTCAACTCGGTGCAGATCCACAACGCGATCCGCAACCTGATCGGCATGGAGGCGGCGCCCGACGATCCGGCGCATAAGCGCTCCTACATGGCCTCCGTGGCCAAGCTCGCGGCCGAGGTGAAGCCGGTCAAGATCAACTTCGCCTCGATCCTGGCGGAGCGCACGTCGGCGAAGCGGCTGTTCATGCTGGTCGCGCAGATGCTGAAGTACATCGACGCGACGACGCCCGTGCGCTTCCTGATCGCCGAATGCGAGACCGCGCTGACCCTGATGGCGGCGCTCTATTTCGCGCGGCTGTTCGGCGTCGAGCATAGGGTCGACATCTCGCCGCTCTTCGAGACCACCAAGGCCTTCGAGCGCGGCTTCCGGGTGATCGACGAGTGCCTGCAGCACCCGACCTTCGCCGAATATGTGCGGAAGAGGGGGCGGCTGTGCATCCAGACCGGCTTCTCCGATGCCGGCCGCCATCTCGGCCAGACCGTGGCCGCGATCTCGGTCGAATGGCTGCGCCTCAAGCTCGGCGAGCTCCTGAAGGAGCGCGGCTTCACCGATATCGAGCTGGTGGTCTTCGACACCCACGGCGAGTCGATCGGCCGCGGCGGGCATCCCGAGGATTTCCGCGCGCGCCTCGAATACGTCGCTTCGCCGGTCAGCCGCCAGCAATTCGCCGCCAATGGCGTCCGGGTGAAGGAGGAGACGAGCTTCCAGGGCGGCGACGGCTATCTCTATTTCGTGACGCCGGACATCGCGCTGGCCTCGGTCACGCGCATCCTCGAATACATGCTGGAGCCGGCGGGATCGTCAAAGGGGGCGACCATCGAGGAGGATCCGGCCTACCGCGCCGAGGAGGACTACATCAAGGAGCTGTTCATCACCGTGCGCCGCTTCAACGAGCGGGTGATGGACGATCCGGCCTATGCGGCGCTGCTCGACACGTTCGGCGGAAACCTGCTCTTCGTCAGCGGCTCGCGCCCGGTGCGGCGCGTGCAGGACGGGATCGAGCAGCGCGTCAACCTCACCCATCCGGCCCAGATGCGGGCGATCCCGCATAACGGCATCCTGCAGCAGCTCGCTTTCCTGGCGAACACGGTCGGCGGCATGGGCGAGGCGATCATGCGCGACCCGGAGCGCTTCCAGCGGGTCTACAAGGCCTCGCCGCGGCTGCGCTGCCTGCTGGGCATGGTGGAATGGGCGCTGGCCTTCACCGATCTCGAGGCGCTGAAATCCTATATCGACCTCTATGACCCGGGCCAATGGCTGTCACGCGCGTCGCAGGCCAAGAACGCCGAGCAGGCCCACGACCTTCGCGCGGTGGCCGAGCACCTGGAGCACGAGGCGGTCTATGACCGGCTGGCCAAGATCTTCCGGGTGTTCCAGCGCGACATGCAGGATCTGCGCGACGGCCTGGCGCTGGTCGGCCTGCCCGGGACCAAGATCGACGCCGATGCCCGCGCCGATCTCCGGCTGATGCACGGGATACGGATCGCGCTCATCATGCGCATATTCATGCTGGCGATCCACGTTCCGGACTTCTCGCACCAGCACAACATCTCCCGCGAGCAGCTCCTGAACAAGATCTTCCACCTGGAGATCGAGGAGGCCATGCGCAAGCTCGCCACGATCTTCCCCAAGGTCGAGCAGGTCAAATACGACGGCGACTTCGGCGAGGTCGCGACCTATGTCGGCGACTGGACCCAGACCTACGAACGCGAGCATGCCCGGATATTCCAGCCGATCAGCAGTCTCTACACGCTGATCCGGCGCCTCAGCTCGGGCCTGATCCACACGATCGGCGCTCTCGGCTGACAGCCGGCTATTCGCGGGGCGCACTGGCCCTATCGAATTTAGCTAGTTTACTTGCCCGCCTTGCGTTGCTCTGTTCCCCGGAGTGCGGGAGGAAGCAATGGACATCACCTATCAGTCGAAACCGGGCGCCGGCGCCGTCGTCGCCGTGTTCGTGGCGCAGGACAAGAAGCTGGGCGCGCAGGGCAAGGCGCTGGATGCGCGTCTCGGCGGGGCGGTCTCGCGCGCGCTGTCGGCGCCCGCCTTCGCCGCGAAGCGCGAGCAGCTTATCGATATCGTCGCGCTCGCGGGAGACGGGCCCAAGCGCGTCGTCATCGTCGGCGTGGGCAACCCCAGGGAGCTCACCGCCTATCGCGCCCGCAGTGTCGGCGGTGCCTTGACGGCGCATCTGATGGCCGCGCATGAAGCCGGTGCCGCGCTGCTGGTCGACCCGCCCAAGGGCGCGCCGCTGAGCGAAGGCGAATTCGCGGCCAATCTGGCCCTCGGCGCGCGCCTGCGGTCCTATCACTTCGGCAAGTACCAGACCAAGCCGCGCGCGGATAAGCCGAAGCCGATCGACGCGCTGACGGTCGTCACGGCGCGCGTGGCGGAAGCGAAGCGTCTCGACGAGCGCCTGGGTGCGGTGGCCGAAGGCGTGCGCCTTGCGCGCGATCTGGTCAACGAGCCCCCCAACACGCTCTACCCCGAGGCTTTCGCCGATCGCGCGAAGACGCTGACCAAGCTCGGGGTGAAGGTCGAGGTGCTGGATGTCGCGGCGATGAAGAAGCTCGGCATGGGCGCCATCCTCGCGGTCGGCGGCGGCTCGGCACGCCCGCCGCGCCTGCTGGTGCTGCAATACAATGGCGCCCGGAAGGGCGACCCGATCGCGCTGGTGGGGAAGGGCGTCTGCTTCGATGCCGGCGGCCTCTGCCTGAAGAAGCCTTCCGGCATGATCACCATGAAGGGCGACATGGCCGGCGGCGCCGCGGTCGTCGGCGCCGTCCATGCGCTGGCCAGGCGCCGCGCCAAGGTGAACGTGGTGGGCGTGGTCGGCCTGGTGGAGAACCTGCCCTCCGGCAGCGCCTACAAGCCGGGGGACATCGTGACGACGATGTCGGGCCAGACCATCGAGGTGATCGATACCGATGCGGAAGGCCGCATGGTGCTGGTGGATGCGCTCCATTACACCGCGACCCGGTTCAAGCCGGCTTGCATCATCGACCTCGCCACCTTGACCTATGCCGTGATGGCGGCGGTGGGCGGCGCCTATTCCGGCATCTTCTGCAACCAGGAGCGCCTCTACAAGGACCTGACCGGCGCGGGCGAAACGACCGGCGAGCGGCTCTGGCGCCTGCCGCTCGACGGCTATTACGACGAGAACCTGGAATCCCCGATCGCCGATTTCCGCCATCACGGGACGGATTCGGAGTCCGCCGACGCGGCCCATGCCGCGGCCTTGCTGAAGAACTTCATCGACGGCCGTCCCTGGGCCCATCTCGACATCGCCAACAAGGAGTTCGCCGAGAAGGACCGGCCGCTGATGCCGGTCGGCGCCAGCGGCTATGGCGTCGCCCTGCTGGAGGAATTCGCGACCGGCCACGAGTCGGGACGGTAGCCCGCGCCCGGAGGGAGCCAAACCGGCCATCATCGAGGCCAATTATCACGGATATGTGTCGCTCAGGGGCTGGTCGACTCGCCCACATGTGTTACGGTTTTGTGACATGAACCGCCGGCTCAGGCCGGCGTTGGAGCGAGATGGACTTCCTGCTGCATCTTTTCGGCGCGGTCGCCTTGCTGCTCTGGGCCCTGCGCATGGTCCGGACCGGCATCATGCGGGCCTATGGCAGCCAGCTCCGGCACTGGATCGGCATCGCCATGACCAACCGGCTGCGCGCGGCCGGCGCCGGCACGGTGACCGCGCTGCTGCTGCAGTCGAGCAGCGCCACCGGCCTGCTGACCTCGTCCTTCGCGGCGCGCGGCATGGTGGGGGCCGGCGCGGCCCTCGCCATCATGCTGGGCGCCGACCTCGGCACCAGCCTCGTCACCCAGGCCTATGCGCTGCCGATCTACTTCCTGTCCCCGCTGCTGATCCTCGTCGGCTACGTCATGTTCATGAAGCTGCAGAGCACGCAGCTCCGCGATCTCGGCCGCGCCGGGATCGGCCTCGGCCTGGTGCTGCTGGCGCTGCGGCTGATCACCGAGGCCGCCGAGCCGATCCGCGACAACCCGGTCCTGCCGCAGATCCTGGCGCTGATGAACGGCTCGCCGACTTTCGGCGTGCTGATCGGCGGTCTCCTCACCGTGCTCTGCGCCTCCAGCGTCGCGGTGGTGCTGCTGATCGCCTCCTTCGTGAAGGCAGGTATCCTGCCGGTGCCGCTGGCGCTGGCTTTCATCCTGGGCTGCAACCTGTGCGCCGACGTGATGGCGATGCTGACCTCCATGGGCGATCCGCCGGAGGGCCGCCGGGTGCAGATCGGCAACATGATCTTCCGCGCGATCGGGGTCGTCGTCGTGCTGCCGTTCCTGCCGCTGGTCGCGCCGGAGCTGCCGCGGCTCGGCGGCGACGCGATGCGGCAGATCCTCGACTTCCATACCGGCTTCAACCTGCTGCTGCTCCTGGCTTTCATCGGCCTGGTCGGGCCGGTCGAGCGCCTGACCCGGCGCATCCTGCCCGACGCCAAGGCGGGCGACGATCCGGCGCGGCCCCGCTACCTCGCGCAGAACGCGGTCGATTCCCCGTCGGTGGCGCTGGCCAACGCGTCGCGCGAGGCGCTGCGCATGGGCGACGCGGTCGGCGAGATGCTGCGTCATTCGCTGCAGGCCTTCCGCTCCGACGACCGCAAGGTGATCAAGCTGGCGACCGAGCTCGATTCCCAGGTCGACAAGCTCAACGAGGCGATCAAGCTCTACCTGACCAAGATCGATCGCGAGATCATGGACGCGACCGACCAGCGCCGGGTGATCGATCTCATCGGCTTCATCACCAACCTCGAGCATATCGGCGACATCGTCGATAAGAACCTCATGGAGCTCGCGGCGAAGAAGGTGAAGTACAAGCTGAAATTCTCCGCCGAGGGCGCGCACGAGATCGAGGCGATCCACGACCGCCTCAACGGCAACCTGCAGCTCGCGATGAACGTGTTCATGACCGGCGACCTCGCGCTCGCGCGGCGGCTCTTCGCGGAGAAGCAGGTATTCCGCGAGCTGGAACGCCAGGCGGCGGAAAGCCACCTCGAGCGCCTGCAGTCCGGCCGCATCGAGAGCATCCAGACCAGCAGCCTGCATCTCGACATCCTGCGCGACTTGAAGCGGATCAACTCGCATCTGGCACTGGTGGCGCAGCCGCTGCTGGAGAATGCCGGCGAGCTCAGCCCGTCCCGCCTGAAAGGGGCCGAGGCCGAGGACCGTTCCGCCGCCTATCCGAACGCGGTCACCCACCCGAATTGACACCCGGCGCCTTCCCCGTTTAATGGTGCCCGCGGGGCGGGAACCATTGCTGGGAAGGCGTTATTTCATGCTTCTGACCAATCCGATCGCGCGGCGATGCCTCGCCCTGGCCGCGATCGCATGCGCTGCCGGCCTCAGCCCGGCGAACGCCGCCAACAAGCAGACGGTCACCGTCTACACCGCGCTCCAGGCCGAGCAGTTGCCGGTCTACGCGGAGGCCTTCGAGGCCGCCAATCCGAATATCGAGATCGAATGGGTGCGCGATACCGCCGCCGCCATCACCCAGAAGCTGATCGACGAGAAGGCCGATCCCAAGGCCGACGTGGTCTGGGGCCTGAACGCCAGCTTCCTGATGCAGGCGGACAAGGCCGGCGCGCTCGATCATTACCGTCCGGACGGCTTCGAACTGGTGAAGGACGATTTCAAGGACCGCCGCACCGGCTGGCCGACCTGGGTCGGGATGGACGCCTGGGCCGACGCCATCTGCTTCAATACCGCGAAGGCGAAGAAGGAGAAGCTGCCGCGCCCCGAGGCGTGGAAGGACCTGCTGAACCCGGTCTACAAGGGCCATATCGTGGCGCCCAATCCGAGCTCGTCGGACACCGGCTATCTCGCCGTCGCGGGCTGGCTGCAGACCTTCGGCGATACCGGCGGCTGGGACTACATGGACCTGCTGAACGACAACGTCGGCACCTACCTGCATTCGGGGGCCAAGACCTGCGCCGCGGTCGCGACCGGCGAGTATGCGATCGGCATCTCCTTCGCCTATGCCGGGGTGAAGCTCGCCGGCAACGGCTCGCCGATCGAGGTCATCCTGCCGAAGGAAGGCCTCGGCTGGGAGATGGAAGCTACGGCGGTCGTGAAGGGCGCCAAGCATCTGCAGCTCGGCCAGAAAGTGGCGGATTTCTCGGCCAGCGCCGCGGCCAACACGCTCTACAACAACTACTACCAGATCCTGGCGCGCAAGGACGTGCCGGCGACCCTGCCCGACAACTATCCGAGCGGCGAGGAAGCGCTGCTGCTCTCGCCCAACGACTTCGTCGCGGTGGCGCTGAAGCGCCAGGCGATCCTCACCGAGTGGGAAAAGCGCTACGGCGCCAAGAACGCGCCGAAGAGCTGACGGGGACCTTCAGGAACAGCGGTCCAGCAGCCCCTTCAACGCGTCCGCCGCGCCCTCGGCGGTGAACGTGCTCTTCCAGCCGAACGGGAACACGGCGACGGTGATGGTCTGGCTGTTGCCGATATCCTCGACCAGCCGCTGGAGCGCGATCTTGGCGTTGAGGTCGGCCGCCTCGTAATGCAGCTCGGCATCCTTCGAGACGGCGACGAGGTCGGTGCGCCCCGCCGCCGTCACGAAGGTCAGCGTGTAGCGATGGTCGTTCGGCATCGAGACGCGGAACTGCGGCGACTGCACCACCAGCATGGCATTGCCGGTGACGGGGCAGTAGATCTCGATCGACTGCTTCCAGTCGTCGATCGTCCCCGCATAGATCGCGCCGTTCTGCTCCGCCCGGTCCCAGGGCTTGGAATCCGCCGCCGCGGCCGATGCAGCCGCCGTGAAGGCCAGCGCCCAGAGCAGCCGCCTCATCTCTTGGCCCTCTCGGCGGCGACGGTCTCCTGCACGATGTCCAGGAACGCCTTCACCAGCGGCGTCCCTTTCCGGTCGGCGAGGCAGGCGACGTATTCCGTCGAAGCCATGACCGGCCCCTCGAATTCCAACGCCTTGAGCCGCATGTCGTCGCCGAACTCGGCGCGGGCTACGATGCCGATGCCGAGCCCGGCGGCGACCGCCTCGCGGATCGCCTCGCGGCTGCCGATCTCCAGCACCTCGCCGATCTTGATCCCGGCGGCATGCATCGCGCGGTCGAAGCATTGCCGCGTGGTGGAGGAGGGCTCGCGCAGCACCAGGCGCCTCCCCGCGAGCTCCGCGATCTTGATCCGCCGCCGCTTCGCCCAGGGATGCGCGCGGTCCACGAAGGCGATGAGCTGGTCCTGCCGGAAGGAGATCGCATGGATCCGCGGGTCCGGGTTGACGTTGGCGGCGATGGCGACATCGCAGCTCTGGTCCAGCAGGTCCTCCTGCAGCTTCGAGGAATTGCCGATCGACATCGACAGCCGGAGATTGGGATAGCGCCGGTTGAACACCGCCAGGAACGGGATCGAGTGATAGGGCGCGTCGGCGCCGATCCTCAAATGGCCGCGCTTCAGCCCCTTGGCGGCGGTCAGCACCTGTTCCGCCTCGATCTCGAGATTGCACAGCCGCCAGGTGATGTCCAGGAGCTGCTTGCCGATGTCGGTGACCTCGATCTTGCGCCGGCGCCGGTCGAACAGCCGCACGCCATAGCGCTCCTCCAGCGCCCGGACCTGGCCGGAAAGGGTCGGCTGGGTGACGTTCAAGTTGTTGGCGGCCTTGGTGAAACTGCCCTCGGTCGCGACCGCGTGGAAGGCCCGGAGCTGGCTCTGGCTGATGGTCATGACAGGATAGGTACGACCTATAGATCATATAACTGTTAACGATTGGATTTATAGTACGGCCCTATCGGATAATCCAGCCGTCGCCACCCGCTGAAAGAATCGCCCCATGGCACCCGCGCCCCACGAATCCCAAAGGGACCCCTGGCTGCTCACCCCCGGCCCGCTCACCACCTCGCTCTCGGTGAAGCAGGCGATGCTGCACGACTGGGGCTCCCGCGACGCGGGGTTCATCGCGATCAACAACCGGATGCGCCGGCGCCTGGTCGCCCTGATCGGCGGCGGCAACGACTTCACCACGGTCCCGATGCAGGGCAGCGGCACCTTCGCCGTCGAGGCGATGCTGACGGGCTTCGTCGGTCCCAAGGACAAGCTGCTGATCCTGGTCAACGGCGCCTATGGCAAGCGCATGGCGAAGATCTGCGAATATGCCCGCCGCGCGCACGCCGTCCTGGAATGGCCCGAGGACCAGCCGGTCGATCCGGCCAAGGCGAAGGAGGCGCTGGCGGCCGATCCCGCGATCACCCATGTCGCCATCGTCCATTGCGAGACGACCTCGGGGATCCTCAACCCGATCGCGGAAGTGTCGGACGTGGTGGCGGCCGCCGGCCGCAAGCTGCTGATCGATTCGATGAGCGCCTTCGGCGCCCTGCCGGTCGATGTGAAGAGCGTCGCCTTCGACGCGCTCGCCGCCTCCTCGAACAAGTGCATCGAGGGCGTCCCGGGCCTCGGCGTCGTGCTCTGCCGCGTCGCGGCGCTGGAAAAGACCAAGGGCAATGCCGGGTCGCTGACCCTCGACCTCTTCGAGCAGTGGCAGAATCTCGAGAAGACCAGCCAGTACCGCTTCACCCCGCCGATCCACTGCATCGTCGCCTTCGACCAGGCGCTGACCGAGCATGAGCAGGAAGGCGGCGTCGCGGGCCGCGGCGGCCGCTATCGCAACAACCACAGGATCCTGGTCGAGGGCATGCGGGCGCTCGGCTTCGAGACCCTGCTGCCGGACCGGTTGCAGGCGCCGATCATCGTCACCTTCCATATGCCGTCCGATCCGAACTTCGTGTTCGAGAAGTTCTATGACGGCCTGAAGGACCGCGGCTTCGTGATCTATCCGGGCAAGCTGACGGTGGCCGACAGCTTCCGCATCGGCTGCATCGGCCGGATCGGCGAGACCGAGATGAAGGCGTTCCTGGCCGCCGCCACGGAAGTCATGAACGGCTTGGGCGTGACTTCGGGCCGCCCCGGGAAGAAGGCCGCGGAGTAAGCAGGTTGGAGAGACCCGTCGACCCCTCACCCAACCCACTCCCTCAGGGGGAGAGGGCTTACGCGGTGAGCTTCGCTCAGGGTTTTCTTGAAGAGGTTATGAATAATCCCCCTCTCCCCTTGAGGGAGAGAGCAGGGGTGAGGGGTCGATGACTCTCACCGAAGAGAACTGGAGCGTAAGAGCATGAAGAGCATCACCGTCAACGGCAAGACCTATGCCTGGCCGAAGCAGCCGCTGGTCGTCGTCTGCGTCGATGGCTGCGAGCCGGACTACCTGACCAAGGCGATCGCCGCCGGCGCCATGCCCTGGCTGGCCAAGGTCGTGAAGACCGGCGCCAGCCTGATCGGCGAATGCGTGGTGCCGAGCTTCACCAACCCGAACAACCTCTCCATCGTCACCGGCGCGCCGCCCTCGGTGCATGGCATCTGCGGCAACTATCTGTACGACCGCGAGACCGGCCAGGAAGTGATGATGAACGACCCGAAATTCCTGCGGGCGCCGACCATCCTCGCGGCCTTCGCCGATGCCGGCGCCAAGGTCGCCGTGGTCACCGCCAAGGACAAGCTGCGCCTGCTGCTCGGCAAGGGCATGAAGGGCATCTGCTTTTCCGCCGAGAAGGCCGACCAGGCCACCGAGCAGGAGCACGGCATCGGCGACGTGCTGAACTTCGTCGGCAAGCCGCTGCCGTCGGTCTATAGCGCCGATCTCTCGGAATTCGTCTTCGCCGCCGGCGTAAAGCTCATGGCGGCGAAGCGCCCCGACATCATGTATCTCTCGACCACCGACTACATCCAGCACAAGTATGCGCCGGGCGACGACGTCGCCAACGACTTCTACCGGATGATGGACGGCTATCTCAGCCAGCTCGACGCGATGGGCGCGGAGATCGTGCTGACCGCCGATCACGGCATGAACGACAAGCACGGCGACGACCTGAAGCCCCAGGTGATCTATCTCCAGGACGTGCTCGACGGCTGGCTCGGCGCCGGCAAGGCGCGGGTGATCCTGCCGATCACCGATCCTTACGTCGTGCACCATGGCGCGCTCGGCTCCTTCGCCACGGTCTACCTGCCGGAAGGCGCCGACCAGGCGGCGATCATCGCCAAGATCGCGAAGATCCCAGGAATCGAGCTCGCGGTCGATCGTGCGACCGGCTGCAAGAAGTTCGAGCTGCCGGAGGATCGCGTGGGCGACGTGATCGTGGTCTCGGAGAAGCTGTTCGCCATCGGCACCAGCGTCGCCAAGCACGATCTCTCAGGGCTCACGCGACCGCTGCGCTCCCATGGCGGCATGACCGAGCAGAAGGTGCCGGTCATCGTCAATCGTAAGCTGAAGGCGCTGCCGCAGGGCTATCGCCTGCGCAATTTCAGCGCCTTCGACCTCGGCCTCAACTACGCGGCCGATGCAGCGCAACTCGACAAGGCAGTCTGACCATGGGTGTCATCCGCAAAGAGAAGATGCGCGTCGCCGGCAATTTCGGCGCGAGCGACCGCAGCTTCGACGTCTTCAACCCCTATGACGGCCAGGTCGTCGGCACCTGTCCGAAGGCGACGGTCGACGACATCCGCCAGGCCTTCGCCGTGGCCAAGGGTTACAAGGCGACGCTCAGCCGCGCCGATCGCAGCGCCATCCTGCGCAAGACCGCCGAGATCCTGGTCTCGCGCCGCCAGCAGATCGCCGAGCTGATCACCGCGGAATCGGGCCTCAGCCTCAAGGACACGCTCTACGAGGTCGGCCGCGCCTATGACGTGTTCCACCTGGCGTCCGGCATCGTGATCAAGGATGACGGCGAGATCTTCTCCTGCGACATCACCCCGCACGGCAAGAAGCGCCGCATCTACACCCAGCGCGACCCGCTGCTGGGAGTCATCTCGGCGATCACCCCGTTCAACCATCCGCTGAACCAGGTGGCGCACAAGGTGGCGCCCGCGATCGCCACCAACAACCGCATGGTGCTGAAGCCCAGCGAGAAGACGCCGCTCTCCGCGCTGATGCTGGCGGACGTGCTCTACGAGGCCGGCCTGCCGCGGGAGATGTTCCAGGTCGTGACCGGCGATCCCAAGGAGATCGCGGACACGCTGCTGACCGATTCCAATGTGGATCTCATCACCTTCACCGGCGGCGTCTCGGTCGGCAAGTATATCGCGAGCCACATGGGCTATCGCCGCGCCGTGCTGGAGCTGGGCGGCAACGATCCGCTGATCGTCATGGAGGATGCCGATATCGAGGAGGCGGCGACCCTCGCCGCGGCCGGCTCCTACAAGAATTCCGGCCAGCGCTGCACCGCGGTCAAGCGCATGATCGTGCACGAGGCGGTCGCCGATAGATTCGTCGAGCTGCTGGTCGCCAAGACCAAGGCGGTCAAGTACGGCGATCCGATGGACCCCGAGACCGACATGGGCACCGTCATCGACGAGGCCGCCGCGATCTATTGCGAGGAGGCGGTGAACGATGCGGTGAAAGCCGGCGCCAGGCTCGTCCATGGCAACAACCGCAAGGGCGCCCTCTACGCGCCGACCGTGGTCGACCACGTGCCCTATGATTGCCGGCTGGTGAAGATCGAGACCTTCGGCCCGGTCTCGCCGGTCATCCGGGTGAAGAATATCGACGAGGCGATCAAGGTCTCGAACTCGACCGCCTATGGCCTGTCGTCGGGCGTCTGCACCAACCGGCTCGACTACATCACCCGCTTCGTGCGCGAGCTGGAGGTCGGCACCGTGAACGTCCGCGAGGTGCCCGGCTACCGAATCGAGATGTCGCCTTTCGGCGGGATCAAGGATTCCGGCCTCGGCTACAAGGAGGGCGTGATCGAAGCGATGAAATGCTTTACCAACGTGAAGACCTATTCGCTGCCCTGGGGTTGACCGAGAGTATGCCCAACCGAGACCGCCAGCCCGCCGTCGCCGAGGTGCATGACGGCGGCATCACGCTCCGCTGGAGCGACAAGTCGCCGATGCATCTGCCGGACTTCTGGCTGCGCGACAATTGCCGCTGCGAGAAGTGCCGCCATCCCGGCAACGGCCAGAAGCTCTATGAGATCGTCGATCTCCCGGACGATCTCGCCGCGATCGAGGCCATGATCGGCCCGGACAAGAAGCTGCGCGTGCTCTGGTCCGACGGCCATCGCTCGGAATACACGCCGGACTGGCTGCTGGACCATGATCTGCTCGCCTCGGCCCGGATCGAGCGCCGGCCGCGGCCGCGGCTCTGGGGCAAGGAGATCGGCGGCGATCTTCCCGTCGGCGACTGGCCCGAGCTGCTGGCGGATCCCGCCCGGGAGCTGGCCTGGCTGGAGCGCTACCACGAGCTCGGCTTCGGCCTGCTGCGCAACGTGCCGGTGAGGGAAGGGATGGTGGCCGAGGTCGGCGATCATTTCGGCTTCACCCGCGTCACCAATTACGGCCGCCTGTTCGACGTCGTCTCGGTGCCGAACCCGACCAACATGGCCTACACGCCGGTCGGGCTCGGCGTCCATTCCGACAATCCCTATCGCCATCCCTCGCCCGGCGTGCAGCTCCTGCATTGCCTGGTCTCCGATGCGCCCGGCGGCGACACGCTGCTGGTGGACGGCTTCGCCGCGGCGGAGACCCTGCGCCAGGAGAATCCCGGCGCCTTCGCGCTGCTCTCCACCGTGCCGATGACCTTCCGCTATTCGAGCGCGAACGCCGAGCTCGAGGCGAAGCAAACGCTGATCACCGCCGACATGGACGGCGTCGTCACCGCGGTGCATTTCAACAACCGCTCGGCCGACTGGCTGGACTCGCCGGGCGATCTCGCCGGCCGCTGGTATGCCGCCTACCGCATCTTCGCCAGGATCCTGAAGCGCCCGGAGCGCGAATTGATCTTCAAGCTCGGCCCCGGCGATTGCGTAGTGATGCAGAACGACCGCGCCCTCCACGGCCGCACCGCCTTCGATCCCAATCTCGGCCGGCGGCATCTGCAGGGCTGCTATATCGACGCCGACGGCATCGCCAGCCGCCGCCTGGTGCTGCGCCGGAACCTGAGCACACAGCGCGAGAACGCCGCATGACCGCGATCGACGACATCCGCGCCGCCTTCGCCAAGCGCGGCCATGAGGGCTATGGCGAGGGCGTTTCCCAGCTCGAGCATGCGCTGCAATGCGCGGTGTTCGCCGAGCGCGACGGCGCGCCGGAATCGCTGATCGTTGCCACGCTGTTGCACGATATCGGCCACATGCTGCACGATCTGCCCGAGGACATCGCCGATCAGGGCGTCGACACGGTGCACGAATCCCTGGGCTCCGCCTGGCTGTCGCAGCATTTCGGCCCCGAGGTCAGCGAGCCGGTGCGCCTGCACGTTGCGGCCAAGCGCTATCTCTCCGCCGCGGAGCCCGGCTATTACGACGTGCTGTCGGAGGCGTCGAAACTCTCCCTGAAGCTCCAGGGCGGGCCGATGTCGGACGCGGAGCAGACGTGCTTCGGCGGCGAACGCTTCTTCAAGGAAGCGGTCGACCTCCGGCGCTGGGACGACGAGGGCAAGATCGTGGGCTTCAAGACCCCCGACCTCGGCCATTTCGAGCCGATGATCGCGCGCTGCCTGAAGCAGCGTGGGTCCATTTGACCGTCCGAGGTCTAGTCTGCCCACCCGTCGAACAAAGGATGGGTGATGGCGATCTCAACCGGCCGATGCTCGACTACGCTGCGTCGCGGCAACCGGCCTGATCCGCGGCAACCTGGAGCGGGCCGGCTTCTCCGGCGCGGCGATCGCGGACGAACGCGGCGAGGACGAACACGGCGAGGGCGAGGTCGCCGCGAAGATCCAGGTACACCTCATTGTGGCCGCCGCCTGGTCTTTCCCGCCGCATTTGGCGGGTCTGAGCATTTTCGGGAACGCTCCATCGCGGCGGCGGTTTGCTTGATGGAGGGTCGGCACAAGCCCGAGCCGTCATGCATTCAGGAGGCCGCCCATGTCCCGGACCGATATGCCCCGTACCCGCGAGATCGACCGAGAAGGCCATGAGCATGTGCCGATGCAGGAGGCTCGCGCCGGCGAGACCACCGGCCGTATTCGGGTGATCCTCGTCGTGTCGTTGATCCTGGCGATCGTCGCGATGGGGCTCGTCGTCTTCGCCTTCGTGCATCCGGCGGCGCAGTCCTAGGCGGCCGAGCGCTGCGCGGACCGGTGGTCTGGATTGATCACCCAGCCGCCACCGAGGAAAAGGCTGATGCAGGGCCATATCCCGAGAAAGCCCATGTAAATCACAGTGGCCTGCCAGCCGGCATTTGGGGCGAGAGTGGCCTCAAACAGCACCGCCGCGGAGAACCATGCGAGCCCGATCAGCAGCGCGGCGATCCGAAAGGGCGTCACGAACCGAAGGCGAGCGGCTTCTGAAATCTTCCAAAGATCGAGTGGGTCACTCTCATCGGCCGGCACTTTGACGCAGACGTCTCGGTTGATGTCGTCGAGACGAACCGTCAGCCAAATTGCCAAAGCGGCGAGTAAGGTCGCCACTGCGGCTGCGCGCCACGGCATCATCGCCCAGCTCAAGGCCAGCAGCAGACATTCCGCGTCGAGCAGCGATACCACCAGGCACCTCGCCCGCATCAGCATCTCAAGGGCTTCGCTGCCGGGAATGCGCCAGGTGCGACGCGGCGGCTTACCGCTGAAGCGCTCCATCTCCAGCAAATAGAGATTGCCGGTCTCGTCCCGGTAAAGCTGGACGCAAAATCCATCAGGCAGACCGTCCGCCAGATTTCGCGAATGACGTTCATGCCGCCTTCGCCGCGCAGGCCGGGCAGGTGCCCTGCAGTTCGATCGTGAAGCGGTTCACCGTGAAGCCGGCCTCGGCGGCACTCTTCTTCACCGCATTGGCGATGCCGCGGTCGTCGATCTCGACCGCCGCGTTGCAGCGGGTGCAGATCAGGAACTGGCTGACATGCCGGTCCTCGGGGTGGTCGCAGCCGACGAAGGCGTTGAGGCTCTCGATCCGGTGGATCAGTCCCTGTTCCATCAGGAAGTCGAGCGCCCGATAGACAGTCGGCGGCGCCGCCCCGCGGTCGCCCTCCCGGAGCTCGTCCAGGATCGCATAGGCGCCGACCGGCCGATGGCTGTTCCACACCAGTTCCAGCACCCGGCGCCTGAGCGGCGTCAGTCGAGCCCCGCTTTTCGCGCAGACCGCCTCCGCCATCACCAGCGCATCGGCGATGCAGCGGTCGTGGTCGTGCGGGGCGGTGGGACGGGCAGGCCTCGGCTCCAAAGGGCAACTCCTTACGATTGCTGCAATCATACAGCCCTTAGATGGGCGGCGCGACGCGGCAAAGCGAGGGGGCAAGTCAGGGCAAATTCATACAACACTAAAGTGTAGTATAATATATTTGTGGTGAATGGTCTTGACTTCAATCGGCCTGAATACGTAATTGAGACAACAGGAAAACTTGCTGATCCGCATATTTCCATTTCTTATGTGTAAATAGAGCGCCGATGGATTCCTTCCCGATCTTCATGCGTCTGCAGGGCCGCGCCGTGCTGGTCGTCGGCACCGGCGAGCCGGCCCATGCCAAGCAGCGCTTGCTGCTGGCCTCCGGTGCGCGAGTCGATCTCCAGGCGCGGCTTCCGAGAACGCTCGCCGGCTATGCGCTTGTCTTCGGGGCAAGCGGCGACGATGCCACCGACCGCGAGGTGGCGGCCGCGGCGCGCGATGCGGGCCTGCCGGTCAACGTGGTCGATCGCCCCGATCTCTCGGACTTCATCATGCCTGCGGTGGTCGATCGCGGCGAGGTCGTGATCGGCATCTCGACCGGTGGCGCCTCGCCGGTCCTGGCGCAGCGCGTGCGCGGCTGGATCGAGGACGCGCTTCCGGCGCGGCTCGACCGCCTCGCCGCCTTCGCCCGCCGCTTCCGCTCCGCGGTGCACGATCGCCTGGCCGATGCCAAGACGCGCCGCCGCTTCTGGGACCGCTTCTTCGACGGCCGCGCCGCAGACCTGATCCTCGCCGGGTCGGAGCAGCAGGCCGCGCGCCAGATGATCCGCGACCTGAACGGCGCGAAGGCGGGTGAACGCGACGTGGGCTCCGTGACCGTGATCGCGCTCGCCTCGCGCGAGGCCGATGAGCTGCGCCTCAAGGACCTGCGCGCCTTGCGCAAGGCCGATGTCATTGCCCATGACGGCGACGTGCCGGCGGAGATTCTGAACTACGCCCGCCGCGAGGCGCGCCGCATCGGCGTTGACGAAGCGGCCGGTATCGCCGGCGCCAATCTGGTGGTGCTCCATGCCGCCGCGCCGGCCAGGCAATTGCGGGAGGCCGGCCGATGACCGTGCAGATCGTCACCGCCAACCGCCTGCGCGACGGCGCCGTGGTCTACCTGACCGCCGAGCGCGGCTGGTCGGAGGATTTCAGGGCCAGCCTGCCGCTGCGCGACGAGGCGACGGCGAAGGCGGCGCTCGACGGCACCGCCGCCGACGTGAAGGCGCGCAAGGTCGTTGGTCCCTATCTCGCCGAGGCCGAAGAGACGCCGGAGGGCCTGAAGCCCAACAGCGCCCGCGAGCGCATCCGCGCCAGCCGCTTCCCCACCATCACCCCGGATGTCGGTTCCTGGACCGGCCGGATCGCAGGCTAGTCCAGACCATGTACCGCTACGACGAATTCGATGCCACTTTCGTTGCCGAGCGCGTGAAGCAGTTCCGCGGCCAGGTGGCGCGGCGCCTCGCCGGCGAGCTGACCGAGGACGAGTTCCGGCCGCTGCGCCTGCAGAACGGCCTCTATCTGCAGCTCCATGCCTACATGCTGCGGATCGCCATCCCCTACGGCTCGCTCTCCTCGAAGCAGCTCCGCAAGCTCGCCTTCATCGCGCGCCGCTACGACAAGGGCTTCGGCCATTTCACCACGCGGCAGAACATCCAGTTCAACTGGCCGCATCTCGACGAGATCCCCGACATCCTCGACCACCTGGCCTCGGTCGAGATGCATGCGATCCAGACCAGCGGCAACTGCATCCGCGACGTGACCGCCGACCATTTCGCCGGCGTCGCCCCCGACGAGGTCGAGGATCCGCGCATCTGGGCGGAGATCATCCGCCAGTGGTCGACCCTGCATCCGGAATTCGCGTTCCTGCCGCGCAAGTTCAAGATCGCGGTGACCGGGGCGAGCCACGACCGGGCCGCGGTGAAGTTCCATGACATCGGCCTTAAGATGGTGCGGAGCGAGACCGGCGAGGTCGGCTTCGAGGTCATCGTCGGCGGCGGCATGGGCCGCACGCCCGCGATCGGCCCGACCATCCGCGCCTTCCTGCCGAAGCAGCATCTGCTGAGCTACCTGGAAGCGGTGCTGCGGGTCTACAATCTGCTCGGCCGCCGCGACAATCTCTACAAGGCGCGGATCAAGATCCTGGTCGCCGCCACCGGCACGCAGGAATTCGCCCGCCTGGTCGAGGAGGAATGGGCCCGCATCAAGGACGGCGCGCTCGCCTTGCCGGCCGACGAGATCGACCGCATCCAGCGTTACTTCGCCCCGCCGCAATACGAGCACCTGCCGGCGATCTCGCCCGAGCTCGAGGCGGCGAAGCTCGGCAATCCCGAGTTCGCCCGCTGGCTGCGCACCAACACGCACCCGCACAAGGTCGACGGCTATAGCATCGTCACCGTCTCGCTGAAGCCGGAAGGCGGCGCCCCGGGGGATGCCTCCGCCGACCAGATGGATCTCGTCGCGGATCTCGCCGACGAATACAGCTTCAAGGAATTGCGCGTCACGCATCACCAGAACCTGGTGCTGCCCAATGTCCGCAAGCAGGATCTCCACGCGCTCTGGCAGCGCCTCGCCGCGGTGCGCCTGGCGCAGCCGAATGTCGGCTTCCTGACCGACATCATCGCCTGTCCGGGGCTGGACTACTGCAATCTCGCCAATGCGCGCTCGATCCCGATCGCCCAGCGCATCCAGCGCCGCTTCAACGACTTCCGGCGCCTGGAGGAGATCGGCGATCTGCGCCTCAACATCTCCGGCTGCATCAACGCCTGCGGTCACCATCACGCCGGCAATATCGGCATCCTCGGCGTCGATAAGCAGGGTGAGGAATTCTACCAGATCACGCTCGGCGGCTCGTCCCGGGACGATTCGTCGATCGGCAAGATCGTGGGGCCGGCTTTCGCGATCGATCAGGTCGCGGACGCCGTCGAGACTATCGTGAACGTCTATCTGGAGAAGCGGACCAGCCGTGACGAGAGGTTCCTCGAAACCTACCGCCGCATCGGCCTCGATCCGTTCAAGGAGAAGCTCTATGGCAATTCTCAGGCACGGCGCCCTGCAGCCGAATGATTGGCTGACCGTCGCGGACGGCGAGGCCCTGCCGGAAGGCAAGCCGGTCGTGGTGACGCTCGACCGCTGGCTGAAGGAGCGCGACACGCTGATCGGGCGTAACGCGCCGCTCGGCCTCAAGTTCAGGAGCGACCAGTCGCCGGTGGCGGTGGCCGACGACCTCGACCGCTTCGGCCTGATCGTGCTCGAATTCCCGAAATTCACCGACGGCCGCGGCTATTCCCAAGCGCGAATCCTGCGGCAGCGGCTGGGCTACAAGGGCGAGCTGCGCGCGACCGGCAACGTGCTGCGCGACCAGTATCTGTTCATGGACCGCTGCGGCATCGATTCCATCGAGATCGCCGACGAGGCGAAGGTCGGCGGCTATCTCGATTCACTCGGCGAGTTCTCGATCTGGTACCAGCCGGCGGCCGATCAGCGGCCGACCACTCTCTCCCGGCGTCATGCCAAGCGGCAGGACAATGCCGGCGCCAGCCCCGTGGTCCGCGAAAGCGTCGCCGCGAGCTGGGCCTATTAGCCTCCCTGACCGTCTCGCATTCCCGTTTGACTCACGGCGGCCTTCGGGCCGCCGTTTTTCTTGGTGAGGGGACCTCACTGCCGCCTGTTGCGTGGTCTACTTGATCCTCTGATACGCCGCCAGGGCGCGTTCCCGAGCCTCGGCGTGGTCGACGACCGGCGCCGGATAGTCTCTCCCCAGCACCACGCCGGCCGCTGCCAGGTCCAGCGGCGTCGCCGCCCAGGGCGCGTGGAGCGCATCACCCTCGAGCCTCGCCAGCTCCGGGACCCAGCGGCGGATATACGCGCCCTCGGGATCGAACTTCCGGCTCTGGCTCACGGGATTGAAGATGCGGAAATAGGGCGCTGCATCGGCGCCGCTGCCTGCAACCCATTGCCAGTTGCCGGCGTTCTGCGCCAGGTCGGCATCGACCAGCGTGTCCCAGAACCAGGCCTCGCCCTGCCGCCAGTCGATCATCTGGTCCTTGATCAGGAACGAGGCGGCGATCATGCGCACCCGGTTGTGCATCCAGCCGGTGGCCCAGAGCTGGCGCATCCCGGCATCGACGATCGGATAGCCGGTCAGCCCGCGCTGCCACGCCTTCAGGCCCTTCGCGTCCTTGGCAAACGGGAAGCGCGCGAAGGCCGCGTTCCAGGGCCGCGTCGGCAATTCCGGAAAGTGGTAGAGCAGGTGGCTGTTGAAATCCCGCCAACCGAGCTGCCGCAGGAACGGCTCCGCCGCCGCGCCGAGCCCGTCCTCGAGACGGCGCCAGATCTCATGCACGCTGGTCTCGCCCCAGGCGAGATGCGGGCTGAGGCGCGACGTGCCCTCGCGGTCCGGCCGGTCGCGTTCCTCGGAATAGTCCTTCGCGGTCCGGACCAGCGTCTTCAGCCGCGCCTCCGCCCCGGCTTCGCCCGGCGTCCATTCGCCGCCGAAGCCGGATGCCCAGGCGGCGGTGACCTGCCAGTCGGCGATGTCTTCGCTCTCCGGCCAGGCACGCGGCGCCCGGATCGCCTTTGGCGCGCGCAGCGGAGCGGGCGGGCGATAGTCCGCCGACAGCTTGCGCCAGAACGGCGTGAACACCTTGAACGGCCCGCCGGTCCCGGTCTTCACCGCCCAGGGATCGTGCAGCCGGTTCGCGCGGCGCTCGATCACCTCGATCCCGCCGTCCCGCCAGGCGCGCATGACCGCCTGGTCGGCGGCGATCTGTGCCGGTTCGTGGCTGTGGTTGAAGGCGAGGGCGGAAGCGCCCGTCTCGCGGGCCAGCGTCGGCAGGACCTGCTCCGCCGCCCCGGTGCGCAGGACGAGCCGGCTCCCCAGCGCGGCCAGGCTCCTTGCCAGCGCCGCGAGGCTGCGCCCGCGCCACCAGGACGCGGCGCCGCCGGTCGCGTCTTGCTCCGGCCGCAGGAAGACCGGCACGATCGGTCGTCCGGTCTCGGCGGCGGCGGCCAGCGCGGGGTTGTCCTTCAGCCGCAGGTCGCGCCGCAGCCAGAGCAGGATCGGTCGATCGGGTTCCATTCGGCCTGACCTTGGTCTAGCGTCGACGCTATCAGATTCGCGTCCCGCACACTCCCGAGACTCATCCCATGCTCAACGAACGGATTCCCCTCGGCATCATCTGCGCCATGGCCGAAGAGATCGCGGCCCTGCTCGGCGACATGACCGAGGTCGAGCGCCATGAGCTCGCCGGCCGCGAGGTGCTGCAGGGCAAGCTCTACGGCCGTCCCGTTGCGATGATCGAGAGCGGCATCGGCAAGGTCGCTTCGGCCATGACCGCGACCCTGCTGCTCGACGGGCTCAGGTGCCGCGCCATCGTGATGTCGGGCGTGGCCGGCGGGGTCGATCCCGAGCTGGCGATCGGCGATCTCGTCGTGGCGCGGCGCCTGATCCAGCACGATTACGGCCGGGTGCAGGCCGGGGAGCTGACGCCGTTCCGGCCCGGCGTGCCGCCCTTCGGCCCGGGCCGGAACGATTACGGCTTCGACCTGCCCGAGGATCTGGTCGCGCGCATCCACCGGGCCCTGGATGGTTTCGCGCTGCCGGCGCTGCCCGCCGATCTGTTCGACGACGATACGCCGCGCCGGGCGCCGGTCATCAAGGTCGGCACGATCGTCAGCGGCGACCAGTTCATCAACGACGAGCAGGTGCGCCGCCGCCTGCACCATGAGTTCAATGCCCATGCCGTCGAAATGGAGGGGGCCGCCGTCGCCCAGGTGGCGAAGTCCTTCGGCGTCCCGGCGGTCGTCATCCGCAGCCTGAGCGATCTCGCCGGCGCCGAGAGCCATCTCGATTTCGGCCGCTTCGTGACCGCGGTGGCGCCGGTCGCCGCGCGCGTGGTCGAGCGCCTGGTCGCCGTCCTCGACTGATGGATGGGGACCGATGGACGGACCGATGGACGGGCCCGATCTCGCCGTCTCGCTGGCGGTGCTGGCCGTCGCCCTGGCGCTGGGCGGCCTCGCCAACTGGCAGCTCCGCAAGCCGGCGGATCGGCGGCTCTGGCCGGTCGTGCCCTGGCTGGCGGTGCAATTCGTGGCGGCGGCGGCCGTCCTGGTCTTCGCCGCCCATCTGATCACTCTGCTGAGCGGTCACCACTTCTCCAGCCGCAACGGCTATTGAAGTCTAAGCCAGCCGCTCCCGCCACTGGATCACTTCGACCTCGGCCTCCTCGCCGGTGAAGGGGCGGGGGGCCTGCACGCCCCAGATCGGGCGCGGCCAGGCCGGGTCGTCGGTGAAGCGGCCGATCACATGCACGTGGAGCTGCGGCACCACGTTGCCCAGGGCCGCCACGTTCAGCTTCTCGGGCTTCAGCGCCTTCCTGATCGCGCGGCTGGCCCGGCCGATCTCGCCGAGCAGGGCCTGCTGGTCGGCGGGCTCGAGATCGATCAACTCCCGCACGCCCGTGCGCCTTGGCACCAGGATCAGCCAGGGATAGGCGCGGTCGTTCATCCGCAGCACCCGGCAGAGCGGCCAGTCGGCCAGAAACAGGCTGTCGGCATCCAGCCGCGAATCCAGTTCGAAATCCGCCACGGCGAAGTCCCCAACCGCAATTGCCGTCCCGCCGTCGCAATGATACCAATCCGCGGCGTTCGGAACGGGGTCCAAACCGCAAGGGTAGCGGATGATCCGCCGCTATCGCCAGTGGTTCGAACCTGTCGGAAATACGTCGCGTCCGGATGCTCCAGACCCTCGCCAACGTCTCCTCGCTGCTGCTCGGCACCCTGATCCTGGTGGTGGGGAACTCGCTGCTCGGCATCGTTCTGCCGGTCCGGATGGGGATGGAACACGTCCCGGAATTCCTCTCCGGCCTGGTCATGTCGGCCTTCTACCTGGGCTTCGTCCTGGGCAGCGCGCGGATCCAGGTCCTGATCCGCCGCTCGGGTCATATCCGCGCCTTCGCCGCTTTGGCCGCGATCCTGACCGCCTGCGCCATGCTGCACGCGCTGATCTTCGACGTCTGGGTCTGGATGGGGCTGCGCGTGCTTTCGGGCTTCTGCATGGCCGGGCTCTACGCGATCATCGAGAGCTGGCTCAACGTGCGGAGCACCAACGAGACCCGCGGCCAGGTCCTGGCGATCTACGTCGTCACCGTCTACACCGCGTCCTTCGGCGGCCAGTTCCTGGTCAATATCGGCTCGGTCGCCGGCGGCGAGCTCTTCGCCATCGTCGGCCTCGCGGTGGCGCTCTCCCTGGTCCCGGTGGTGCTGACCCGGGTCGCCGGCCCCGAGATCGACAAGATCAAGGCCATGAGCCTGATGGCGCTCTACCGCGCCTCGCCGCTGGGCGTCGTGGTGACCTGCGGCGCCGGCCTCATCTCCGGCGCCTTCTATGCGCTGGGTGCCATCTACGCCAACGAGCTCGGCCTCTCCGTGTTCCACGTCTCGCTGTTCATGGGCGCGCCGATCTTCGGCGGCTTGGCGCTGCAATATCCGATCGGCCGGCTCTCCGATCGCTACGACCGCCGCAGCGTACTCCTGGGCGTGATCGGCGGCACCATGATCTCCAGCGTGGCGCTGTTGCTGATCGCGATGAAGGCGGGGCCGTTCTGGGGCACGCTGACCGCGGTATTCGTGTTCGGCGGCTGTCTCGCCGCGATCTATCCGATCGCGGTCTCGCAGGTCTACGACTACATCGACCGCGCCGCCATGGTGGCGGCCTCGGGCGGCCTGCTGCTGATCTGGTCCGTGGGTGCGATGACCGGGCCGCTGATCGCTTCCGGCCTGATGGGCCGGTTCGGCCCGACCGCCTTCCTGATCTATCTGGCGGCGGTCTCGCTGCTGCTGCTCGCCTTCACCCGCTACCGCATGGTGCGCCGCGTCGCCCGGCCGTCGCAGGAGCAGACCGGGTTCGTCGCCATGGGCACGACCTCGGCGATCGCCGGTGCCCTCGACCCGCGCACCGAGCCGCTGCCGGAATTCTACTACGACGACATCGATCCCGGCGACCGCTAGAACCTGGAGCCGAGGTTCTAGGTGAACCGGATGCCGACCAGCCGCTCCAGCCGGTCCTTGAGCTGGATCGCGGAGATCGGCTTGTGGGCGATGTCGGCGGCGCCGACCTGCCGCACCACGTTCAGGATCAGTTCGTTGTGCTCGGCGGTCAGGATCAGCACCGGGATGTGACGGTTCCGCAGTGCCGGATCGCTGCGCAGCTTGTTGCAGAAGCCCAGACCGTCCATCCCCTCCATCATCAGGTCGCAGATCACCATGTCGATCCACGGCGCGTCCGGCGCGGTCATGACGTCGAGCCCGCCCTGGCCGTCCTCGGCCTCATAGACATGGCGCACGTGAAGATCGGAGAGGAGCTGGCGGACGATGCGGCGCACGGTGCGCTGGTCGTCGATCACCAGGACGTTGAGCGCCGCCTGCGCATAGATGTCCTCGTCGGAGACGATGCCGTGCCGGGCGGAAGAACGTGCCGTCGGCGACGCGATCTGCAGTTCGGAGTTTGTCGGGATCACCGTCATGACCGTCTGTCCTCCTCAGAAACGCATACGCATGGATGTATCATGCGGTGACATCTTAAGGAGCTTCAACAGATTTTGATTTACTAAAACTCGCCGCAATTGATCTTAAAGTCGCCGGCGCGCAAATGGTGCGGCGCTTGCACATGTGGATATGCAAGCGCCGCGAACCCGGTCCGATCGGCGACTTGTGGCGTTCACGCCGGCCGGTCGCCGAGGATGGTGGCGCGGTGCATCCGCCGATGCCGCGGCCAGTAGTCTGCGACCACCATGTGCTGGGTGATGCGGTTGTCCCAGAACAGCACGTCGCCGGTGCGCCAGCGGTGGCGATAGCCGAATTGCGGCTGCTCCTGGTGGCGGAACAGCAGCTCCAGCAGCGCGTCGCTCTCGAGCCGGCTCAGCCCCTCGATCTCCTCGGTGAAGCCGCGGTTGACGAACAGGCCCCGCTCGCCGCTCTCGGGATGGGTGCGCACCACCGGGTGGCTGACCGGAGGGTTGTTCTTGCGTGCACGCTCCCATTTCTCCGGATCGCTGCCCTCGCTGTAATAGTTGCTGATCCGGAAGCTGCGCACGAAGTCGTGCTTCGCGGTCAGGCCCTGGAGCGCGCGCTTCAGCGGCTCCGACAGCGCCTTATAGGCGGCACCCAGGTCGGCGAACAGCGTGTCGCCGCCGACCTCGGGGATGTCGGCGCCGTAGAGGATCGAGCCCAAAGGCGGCGTCTGGATGAAGGTCACGTCGGTGTGCCATTCGTCGCGCTCCGGCGGCCGGTCGCGGCCGTAGTCGAGCACGATGATTTCGGGATTGGCGTTGGCCGCGTCGTTGCTCAGCAGCGGATGGATGTGCAGCGGACCGAACCGCGCGGCGAAGGCCTTCTGCTGCGACGGAGTCAGCACCTGGTCGCGGAACAGCAACAGCTTGTGCGCGACCAGCGCCTCGCGGATCGCCGCGACCGTGTCGTCGGATTGCGGCGCCGAAAGATCGAAGTCGTGCACCTGGGCGACGAAGCCCGGGGTGAGCGGGGTCAGGTCGAGCCTGGCGCCGGTCGGCGCCAGACGTTGGGCGAGCGTGGTCTCGGACATGGCGTCTCCTTTGCGTTGGGGAATAGAGTTCATTCCTGCCCTTTCCAGGGTGTCAGGGTGCGTTCGAACAGGCGAAGCGCGGTCAGGAAGATCGTGGCCAGCGCGGCGATGGTCAGGATCCCGACGAAGACCACGTCGGTCACCAGGAACTGCGCCGCCGACAGCGTCATGAAGCCGAGGCCTCTTGTGGCCGCCACCAGCTCGGCGGCGACCAGCGTCGCCCAGCCGGAGCCGATGCCGATGCGCAGGCCGGTCAGGATCTCCGGCAAGGCGCTGGGCAGGATCACGTGGCGGAAGATCTGCGCCCGCGTCGCACCCAGGCTTTGCGCCGCCTGGATGCGGCCCGGCGCGACCGCGCGCACGCCGGCCTGGGCCGAGATCACGATCGGGGCGAACATCGCCAGCGCCAGCAGCGTGATCTTCGCCGCCTCGCCGATGCCGAGCCAGATGATCACCAGCGGCAGGTAGGCGAGCGGCGGCACCGGCCAGTAGAGCTGGATCGGCGGGGCGAAGATGCCGTTGATCCAGCGGCTGGTGCCCATGGCGAGGCCGAGCGGCACGCCGATGCCGGCCGCGAGCGCGAAGCCGGCGCCGATCCGCACTAGGCTGGCGCCGACATGCTGCAGCAGCGTCGCATTGGAGAAGCCGTCGACCGCGACGCTGTAGAACTGCACCGCCACGTCGAGTGGCGAGGGCAGGAACAGCGGCTTGACGAGCTGGAAGTGGGCCGCCGCCCACCAGGCGCCGAGCAGCGCGAGTGTCGTCCAGAACGGAATGCCCAGGCGGCTCAGCAGTGCGCCCAGCTTGCGGAACGGCGCGCGTGGGCTGGGGGCTGCGCCCTCAGCCTGCGCGCGCAAGGCGAGATCGACCATGGCTTTCGCTTCCCGTCTGGTGGATGAGGCCGCGGATCTCTTCCCGCAGCGCGATGAACTTGGCGTCCGACTTGACCGCCGAGGCGTCGCCGCTCTCGACGAAGCGCCGCACGAAGTCGAGCTCGTAGCGCCGCACGATGCGGCCCGGGCGCGGCGACATGACGACGACCTCGGTGCCGAGGAACAGGGCTTCCTCGATCGAATGGGTGATGAAGAAGATCGCCTTCCGGGTCCGCGCCCAGAGGTCGATGATCAGCTCCTGCATGGTCTCCCGGGTGAGCGAGTCCAGCGCCCCCAGCGGCTCGTCCATCAGCAGGATGTCCGGATCGGTGGCGAGCGCCCGCGCCAGGCTCACGCGCTGGCGCATGCCGCCGGAAAGCTGGTAGGTCGCCGCGCGCTCGAAGCCTTCGAGCCCGACCAGCGCCAGCAGCTCCCGTGCCTTCGCTTCCCGCGCCGTCCGGCCGAGGCCCGCGAGCTTCAGCCCGAAGGCCACGTTGTCCAGCACCGGAAGCCAGGGATAGAGCGTGTCCTTCTGGAACACCACGCCGCGGTCTGGTCCGGGGCCGGTGACCGGGACGCCGTCCACGGTCACCGTGCCGCCGGTCAGTCGCAGGAACCCGGCCATCGCGTTGAGCAAGGTCGTCTTGCCGCAGCCGGAGGCGCCGAGGGCCACCACGAAACCGCCCCGAGGGACGACCAGGGAGGCTTCGGCCAGCGCGTGGACGGGGAGGGCGTCCTTGCTCGGATAGAGCACGCTGGCGTTTTCGACGACCAGGGTCATGGCCGGATTCCCGACTGTTGCCGTTCAGTTCGAAGCCAGCGTCGCCTGGACGAAGCGCGGATCGATGAAGGCCGCGTAGGAGTCCAGCACCTCGTTGATCTTCTGCTGGCCCTTCAGGAACTCGGCCGTCTGCTTCAGCACCTTGGCCAGCGTGCTGCCTTCGCCGCCGCCCAGCCATTGCGGGCTGGCCTGGGCCGCCGCCGGCACGTAGACCGAGACCTTGATGCGGTCGGCGATGTCCTGCGGCTTGGCGCCGGTGAACTTGGCCAGCGCCTTCACGTTCTCGGAATCCGCCGACCAGTTGCCGGGATTGGTCTCGAGATCCTTGTAGTACTTGTCGACGACCTTCACGAACTTCTGCACGAAGTCGCTGTGTTCCTTCACCAGGTCGGCGGTGGCCACCAGAGCGCCGAAGGTGACGGCGCCGCGGTCCGCCGCCTGCTGGGCGGTCAGCAGCACCTTGCCGTTCTCCTGCAGCTTGCCGAGCGCCGGATCCCAGACGAAGGCGGCGTCGATGTCGCCGCGCTGCCAGCCGGCGACGATCTCCGGCTGCGGGATGGCCAGCACCGTCGCGTCGTTGGGGCCGATCCCTTCCTGCTGCAGGGTCGAGAGCAGCATGAAGTGGTCGGTCGAGACCGGCGCCGCGGCGAGCCGCTTGCCCTTGAGATCGGCCAGCGTGTTGATGCCGCTGCCGTTGCGCGCGACCAGTGCCTCGTCCTGGCCGGCGGCGCCGCTGATATAGACCGCCTTCACGTCGATCCCCTTGCTGACCGAGGCGGCGAACGGGCTGGAGCCGACGTCGCCGATCTCGACGTCGCCGGCGGCGATCGCGGCAAAGATCTCGGCGCCGGAATTGAACTGCCGGAACTCGACCCGCCAGCCCGGAATGGCCGCGATCTCGCCCGAAGCGACGGCGCGCACGAAGGGCGAGAAGCCCGTCTGGTAGGCGATGGTGATGGTCTGGTCGGCGGAGGCCGCGCCGGCGGCACTGCTCAGGCCCAGCACCAGGGCCAGGGCGGTGAAGGTACGGCGATTGATCGACATGGCAAGACTCCTCTGTCCCGTGAATCGCGCATCGGCGCGCACGGTGGGTTGAATGGATCGGATTTGCTGGAGATGTGGCGCGAAGAACGCGCCGGTCAGCGCCTCAGCAGGCGCAACAACATGCGGCCATGCACGCGATGGCGTCGCGGCGATTCCGTGCTGCCCTCATCCTGGCCTCCTTCGGTGACGCGCCGAAGCGGGATGCATCCGGCGCCACGGCCCCAATCTACGGAACCGCGCGCCCGTCACAACGCAGAAGTTCTTGCCGGCCGGACAAGGATTTATCGCTGCATCACGGCACGGCTGGCGCCGCGCCCTGGCTGCGCCGTGCCTGGAACTTTGCCTGGACCGGACTTTCCCGGTATCATTTTCGTCTCTGCAGCAAGCTGTTCGGCGAGCCGGCCAGAGTGGGCGCGTTCCGGTGACGGTGCATGACAATCCCGCGGCGAGTGCCATCGATGCGACGCAGCTCCGCTCGCCGGTCACCCGCGCCGGCTACGAATACTGGCTCGGCAAGAAGGGCGACCGCCGGTTCCCGTCCCGCACCGATTTCGACCCGCTGATCGAGCAGCCGCTTCTCGCGCGCCACATGGTGCTGATCGAGGTCCGCCGCGAACCCCTGGACTTCCGCTATCGCCTGATCGGCAGCGCGGTGCGCGGCAACATGAGGGACGATTGGACCGGCAGGTGGATGTCCGGGATTCCGATGCAGCGCGCGCCGAATCCGATCTGGCAGCATCATGAATGGGTGCTGGCGCACAAGGCGCCGCGCTTCTACCGCCCGGTCAATCTCGGCCCCAACCGGATCAGCCGCTCGATCGAATCCGCCCAGCTCCCCCTGGGCCCCGACGGCGAGACCGTCGACATGATGATGGTGTTCGTCGACTTCCTGGTGAAGGGCGTCGTATAGCGCTCGCATTGTCCAAGCCCTCCCCCGGAAGGATGGAGGGTTGGGGACGCCGGCGGGCTCACGCCGCCGGCAGCACCACATACACCGTGGAGCCGCTCCCTCGCTCGCTCTCGATCTCCAGCCGGCCGTTATGCTGCTCGATCAGCCGGCGGCAGATCGCAAGGCCCAGGCCGGCGCCGCCCTTGGGCCGCGCCTTGTAGGGATCGGCCGGGCCGGCGCTGGCCGTCAGCGAGGCGGCGAGCGCGCTGGTGCGCTCCGCTTCGGTCATGCCGGGCCCGGAATCCTCGACCTCGATGCGGATGCCGTCGCCGTGCTGCGCGGCGCGCAGCGCGATCCAGCCGCCGGGCGGGCTGAACTTGATGGCATTGCCCAGCAGGTTGACCAGGATCTGGGTCAGCGCCCGCTCGTCGGCGCGCAGGATGATGCAGGTCGGCTCGAAGTCGACCCGGATCCCCGCCTGCTCGGCCTGCGGCAGTACCATGCTCATGGCGGCGACGGCGACGCTGTCGAACTTGCACTCGGTGATGACCAGGACTTGGCGGCCGATCTCGACGCTGGAGAGATCCAGGAGATCGTTGACCAGGTTCAGCAGGTGCTCGCCGGAGCTGCGGATGTCGCCGACATATTCCTGCTGCCGCCGGGCCAGCTCGCCGAGATAGCCCTGCGCCAGCACGTCGGCAAAGCCGATGATGGCGTTCAGCGGCGTGCGGAGCTCGTGGCTCATGCTGGCGAGGAAGGCGCTCTTGGCGCGGTTGGCGGCCTCCGCGGTCTCGCGCTGCGCCGTCAGCTCGGCCTCGATATGCTTCATCCGCGTGATATCGACGCCGCAGGTGATGATGCCGCGCACCTCGCCGTCGGCGTCGCGGAACGGCGTCTTCAGCGACAGGATGATCGCCGGCTTGCCGTCCGGCCCGGTGCGCGCCTGCTCGAACTGCCGCGGCTCGCCGGTCGCCAGCACCGCGCGGTCTGTGGCCTCGACCAGTGCCGCGGCCTCGCCGACCACCTCCGAGAGCCGCCTGCCGACCAATCGCTCGCCGCTCTCCCCGAGTGCCGCGCGGCGCAGGCGGTTGACGTAGCGGTACCGCAGGTCGGTGTCCTTGAAGGTGATGCTGACCGGCATGGCGTCGATCAGCGTCTCCAGGAACATGCGCATCTCGTGCTCCTGCAGGCGCCGACCATGCTCTTCCACCTGGCGGCGGAACACGATCAGCGCCCGTGCCATCTCGCCGATCTCGTCGTTGCGTCCGGCGTCCTTCTCGAAGTCGTCGCCGATCTGCAGGTCGATGTCGGAATCCTTCAGCCGCGCCATCTGGCCGGTGATCCGCCGGATCGGCGCGCTGACCCGCTGATGCACCACGGCGATTCCGAGCGCCGTCAGCGACAGGACGAGCAGCAGCATCGCGCCGGTGACCCAGAGCCGCACCCGCGCATCGTCCTGATAGCGCGTCGCCCGCGCGACCATCTCGGCCATCGACACGCTCAGCACGTTGTTCAGCGGCTCCAGCAATCCGGTATCGAGCCGCTGCAGCTCGGAGACCGGCATGTCGGTCGGGTGACCCGATTGCAGCGTCGCGATCACCGCGGCCTGGCGCTGCGCATCGGGGCCGCCGAGGGCGAGCTTGGCGTCGCCGATCGCTTTCAGGAGCGTTTCCGGCATGCCGGACCCGGCGGTGACGCTCAGCACCGACTGCCAGGCGAGATCGGCACGCCCGCGATCCTCGGCGGCGGCGACGACGTCTTCCGCCCGCCAGGGCAGGTTGAAGGCGTCGGCGCTCTCCATGCGCAGCGTGATCAGGCTCATGTAGTTGCGCGCGGCCGCCGCCTGGCGATTGAGGAAGATCAGCCGGTCGATCTCCGGATCGAACAGGGCGGTGGCCTGCTCGGCCGCGTCGGCCGCCGCGGTGATGGCGACCACGTAATCGGCGGAGACCTGTCGATACTGCAGCAGCACGTCGGGCGCGCGCTGCTCGCGCGGCAGCCGGATCGCGGAATCGATCGATGCGCGGATCGCCTTCACCTGGTCGTGCGTGTCGCTCAATTGCCGGGCGAGGTCGGCGGCCTCGGGCAGGGGCGCGGTACGCAGCGCGGCGATGCTCTGCGCCGTCATGGTGTCGGTGATCGGCCGTTGCTCGGCCAGGCGCTGCCAGGACGCATCGTCGGCCGGCGCCGCGGCCATGCTGGCGATCAGCACCGTGCCGCGCTCGATCCGGCTGGAGATCAACGCCGGCAGCAGCGACTGGCTGAGCCGGGCGAGGCTGGCGACGTCCTGCGCCCGCGCGCTGCGCTCGGCCTCGGCGACCATGCGCGCGCCGACGACGGCGAGCAGCGCCGCGCCCATCACGGCGATGACCAGGGTCAGGAAGGTGCGGATCGACATCGCGGCGAAGATGCTGGCGCGCGACCGCTGTGGCCCGGCCGGCTCGATGCCGCGCGGCATGGTCACTGGCCCGTCGACCATGGGTTGTACTTCTGCATCCTTCGGATGCGACATTCTTCAGCCATCCCGGTCCGATCCGAATTCTGGCCCAGAATGGTATAGCGGCGTTAATTCTTCTTGAATATCTACCTATGCCGCCGCGGGCGTTCGGGGCCCGTCGAATTGATCGGGATCATGTGCCGATGACCGCCGTTTTCAGCGAAATGGGTGGGCGTCCCGAACCCGTCAACGCCGCGCCGCGCGACGCTGGATCTCGCTCCGGCGCGGCTCGCGGCAGATCGCGGCGGCGCGAGGGCTCTGTGCTATGATATTTGTTCTTTTCGTGCCTCTGCGACGACCCAGTCCTTGAACACCTTGATCTCCGGCCGTTGGTCGGCGCCGTAGGCGTAGACCAGGTAATAGCCGAAGCCGGTCTTCAATCGCCGCGCGAACGGGGCGACCAGGCGCTTCTCCTTGATATGGTCCGCCACCAGCGACGCCTGGCCGAGGGCGACGCCCTGGCCGTCGATCGCCGTCCTCAGGAGCAGGCTGCTGTCGCGGATCACCGTGCTGCGGCGCTCGATATCGACGACGTCGCCGCCGAGATCGTCGGCGTCGAGCACGCCCGCCGCCTCCAGCCATTCCGTCCAGTCCGGCCAGGGCAAGGTCGCCCGCCAATCGAGACGCAGCAGATGATGATGCTTCAGGTCCTCCGGCGACTTCAGCGGATTGAGCGCCAGATAGCCCGGCGAGCAGACCGGGAAGATCTCGTCCTCGAACAGGTTGATCGCCTCGAGGCCGGGATAGCGCCCGTGGCCGAAGCGGATGCCGAGATCCGCCTCGCCGCGGGCGATATCGACCACCTGCTTGGCGGGGTCGAGCAACACGTCGAGCGCGCCGGGCAGCGCGCGGTAGCGGGGCAGGCGCTTGATCAGCCAGTTCGAGGCGAAGGCCGGCTCGACCGTCAGGCGCAGGCGCCGCGGCCGCGCGCGGGTGCGCATGCGCTCGACCCCCTGCTGCAGCAGCCGGAGGCCCGCCGAGAGATGGTCGCGCCCGCGCAGCCCCTGGTCGGTGAGGGTCACGAGATTGCCCCGGCGGTTGAGCAGCTGCACGCCGAGATCGGCTTCGAGCGCCTTGACCTGCTGCGACACCGCGCCCGGGGTGACGTGCAGCTCCACCGCGGCGAGCTGGATGCTGCGGAGCCGGGCGACGGATTCGAACGCCCTCAGCGTCCCCAGGGGCGGCATCCGGGTCGGATGCGCCAGGACCGCTTTATGGGCCGGCGCCTTTCCGGCGGCGGGTTTGCGGGGCGGGGATTTGGCCATGCCCGGGGCTCCTTCAGGATCTGCCTCGACGGATTCTAAAGATTTAGTTTTTCTAAATCTCTATCGCTGGACTTCTCCGGTGATTTCGTTCCAGAAGCCGCCAAATATGCAGCTTATGGACCGGCACATGCAAATTATCCATGCGCCGAGAGATTTAGCTGGAGGCCAAGATGCGAACGATTCTCATCGGCTCCGCCGCCCACTCCCTGACCCGCGAGCTGGCCGACCGCGATGCCCATCAGCTCCGCGACATGGGCCTGGTCCGCGCCGCGGACGGCACGCTGCGCCTGCTGGACGACCCCTCGGTGGAGGTCGCCCCGCAGCCCTGGCGCCGGGTCAGGCGCGGCCGCTCCTGGGTCCGCGCGCTGGTCGGCTTCCTGTGCGCCTCCCGGGGCCCGAAAACCGCGCTCTGAGGGGTCGAAAATCGGCGGGAATCCGGGGCGTTCTGGCCCCGGATTCGGCGCCCGGAATCAGCCGCGAAAGCGTTGTTCGCAGAAGCGGAATCTGGTAGATTTTCCCTACCGATTCCCACACCTGCAAACCCACCCATAAGCAGCTGATTTTAAAGGCGTATCCCGCAAGTGTCTGACGTGCCTACAACGCCTCCGGAGAGCCCGGCCGGAACCCCTCCAAACCAGCCTCCTGCGACCCCTCCGGCGGGGGCGTCCGGGACTCCGCCCTCCGACATCACGCCGATCACGATCGAAGAGGAGATGAAGCGCTCCTACCTCGACTACGCGATGAGCGTGATCGTGGCCCGGGCGCTGCCCGATGTCCGTGACGGCCTGAAGCCGGTCCACCGCCGCATCCTGTACGGCATGCGCGAGAGCGGCTTCCACTCCAACAGCGGCTACAAGAAGTCGGCGCGCGCGGTCGGCGACATCATGGGTAAGTACCATCCCCATGGCGACGCCGCGATCTACGACGCGCTGGTGCGCATGGCGCAGGATTTCTCGCTCAGGGTGACCCTGGTCGATGGCCAGGGCAATTTCGGCTCCATGGACGGCGATCCGGCGGCGGCGATGCGCTACACCGAGAGCCGCCTCACCAAGGCCGCCGAGAGCCTGCTCGAGGACATCGACAAGGAGACCGTCGATTTCCAGCCGAACTATGACGGCCAGGAACTCGAGCCCTCGGTCCTGCCGGCGCGCTTCCCGCATCTGCTGGTCAACGGTGCCGGCGGCATCGCGGTCGGCATGGCGACCAACATCCCGACCCACAACCTGGGCGAGGTGATCGACGCCTGCTGCGCCCTGATCGACAATCCCGACCTCAACGTCGAGAACCTGATGCAATACGTGCCGGGCCCGGATTTCCCGACCGGCGGCATCATCCTCGGCAAGAACGGCATCAAGAGCGCCTATCTCACCGGCCGCGGCTCGATCGCTCTCCGCGGCCGCGCCACCGTCGAGGAGATCCGCAAGGACCGCGAGGCGATCGTCATCACCGAGGTGCCGTACCAGGTGAACAAGGCCCGCATGATCGAGCGCATGGCCGAATGCGTGCGCGAGAAGATCATCGAGGGCATCGCCGACCTGCGCGACGAGAGCGACCGCGACGGCGTGCGCGTCGTCGTCGAGCTGAAGCGCGACGCCATGGGCGACGTGGTACTGAACCAGCTCTACCGCTTCACTCCGCTGCAATCCTCGTTCGGCGTCAACATGCTGGCGCTCAACGGCGGCCGGCCGCAGGTCATGGATCTGCGCGAGGTGCTGACCGCTTTCCTCGCCTTCCGCGAGGAGGTGATCACCCGGCGCGCGGTCTTCGAGCTGCGCGAGGCCCGCACCAAGGCGCACAACCTGCTCGGCCTTGCCATCGCCGTCGCCAATATCGATCCGGTGATCGAGCTCATCCGCCGCGCGCCCAATCCGCAAGCCGCCAAGGAAGAGCTGATGGCGCGGGAATGGCCGGCGGAGAACGTCGTGCCGCTCATCCGCCTGATCGACGATCCGGACTACCCGGACCACCCGGGCGTCACCTATCGGCTGTCCGAGGCCCAGGCCCGGGCGATCCTCGAATTGCGCCTGCAGCGCCTGACCGGCCTCGAGCGCGAGAAGATCGCCGACGATCTCGGCGAGCTCGCGGCGCAGATCACCGATCTGCTGGAGACCCTGGACAGCCGCGACAAGCGCAAAAGGATCCTCAGGGACGAGCTGCTGGAGATCAAGCGACAGTTCGACACGCCGCGCCGCACCACGATCCAGGAGCTCGAGTTCGAGGAGGACGTCGAGGACCTGATCCAGCGCGAGGACATGGTCGTCACCGTCACCCATGGCGGCTACATCAAGCGCGTGCCGCTGTCGGCCTATCGCGCCCAGCGTCGCGGCGGCAAGGGCCGCGCCGGCATGGCGACGCGCGAGGAGGATTTCGTCTCCAAGGTCTTCGTCGCCAACACCCACGTGCCGATGCTGTTCTTCTCGACCCGCGGCATGGTCTACAAGTCCAAGGTCTGGCGCATGCCGCTCGGCAATCCCCAGGCGCGCGGCAAGGCGCTGATCAACCTGCTGCCGCTGGAGGAGGGCGAGACCATCTCGACCATCATGCCGCTGCCGGAGGACGAGAGCAGCTGGAGCCAGAGCAACGTCATGTTTGCCACCTCGAGCGGCGACGTGCGGCGCAACGAGCTCTCGGACTTCGTCGACGTGAAGGCCAACGGCAAGATCGCGATGAAGCTGGCCGAAGGCGAGCGCCTGATCGGCGTTGCGGTCTGCACCGACGCCAACGACGTGCTGCTCGCGGCGCGCAGCGGCAAGGCGATCCGCTTCCCGGTCTCCGACGTGCGCGTCTTCACCGGCCGCACCTCGACCGGCGTGCGCGGCATCAAGCTCGACGAGGGCGACGACGTGGTCTCCATGTCGATCCTGCGCCATATCGACGTCGAGACCGAGGAGCGCGACGCCTATCTGCGCTACGCCGCCCAGAAGCGCCGCAGCATCGGCGAGGACGGCGAGCCCGAGGAAATCGAGGCCCAGGGCGATGCCGGGCCGGAATCCAACGTCGCGCTCTCGATCGAGCGCATCGCCGAGCTGGAGGCGGCCGAGGAGTTCATCCTCACGGTGACCGCGAAGGGCTACGGCAAGCGCTCCTCGGCCTACGAGTACCGCACCGCGGGCCGCGGCGGGCAGGGCATCGCCAACATCGAGGTGGGCGCCCGCAACGGCACCGTCGCCGCATCCTTCCCGGTCGAGGACACCGACCAGATCATGCTGGTCACCGATGCCGGCAAGCTGATCCGCTGCCCGGTGCACGACATCCGCATCGCGCGGCGCCAGACCCAGGGCGTGACCATCTTCAAGGTCTCGGACGACGAGCAGGTGGTGGCCGTCGCCCATCTGCCGGACATGGCGGAAGAGGGCGCCAATGGCGAGAACGAGGGGAACGGCGGCGAGAATGGCGCCGACGACGCCGGCGAGGGGGAGAACGGTGGCAAATAATCCGAGGATCGGGGTCTATCCAGGGACCTTCGATCCGATCACCAACGGCCATCTCGACATCATCCGTCGGGCGAGCCGCTTCTGCGACCGCCTGATCGTGGCGGTCTCGACCAATGCCGGCAAGGGCCCGCTCTTCTCGATCGAGGAGCGGGTGGCGCTGGTGAAGGACGAGATCAAGGACGCCAATAGCGGCCTCAACGGCGGCAATGTCGAGGTCGTGCCCTTCGACAACCTGCTGATCCAGTTCGCGGCCAGCGTACAGGCGACCTTCATCATTCGCGGCCTGCGCGCCGTCTCGGACTTCGAATACGAGTTCCAGATGGCCGGCATGAACGCCCGGCTCGATCCGCAGATCGAGACCCTGTTCCTGATGGCCTCGGAGCGGCACCAGTTCATCTCCTCCCGCTTCGTGAAGGAGATCGGCAAGTTGGGCGGCGAGATCGGCCAATTCGTCTCCGCCCGCGTGGCCGAGCGCTTGAAGAAGCGGTTCGCCGAGGGATAGCCGGAAACGTCATGCCCGGGCTCGCCCCCGGCATCCCGGGCCGCGTGCCGCCTGGGACGAGACTCGCGGGTCCAAGCCCGCGGGTGAAGATTATGATTTTGTTTCAAAGCCCTAGTGGGCGTTGCGATCTGCGTCATCCCCACAAGGCGCTTGCTTTTCAGCGCCATATTTGGGATTTCAACGCCGCGCAACGGGGGCCGGTAGCTCAGTGGTAGAGCAACTGACTTTTAATCAGTAGGTCGCGGGTTCGATCCCCGCCCGGCTCACCAGGCGCCGCATGACAGGGCGTGCGGCCCGACTCCAACAGGCGTGCGATAAGTCCGGCAGCATGCGCGACAAGTCTATCCCCCCGCCGCGATTGTTCCGCTCCAGCGATCCGGCGACCGCGCCCGCCGCGCGGCGGGTGCACGAGATCTGCAACGCCGCCGCCTGGCGCTCGGCGGGCCTCGCGCGACAGGTTCGTTACGCGGCGCTGGCGCTGCTCTGGCCGTTCATTGCGGCCGGGATGTCGCTCCGCTGGCTTCGGCGCAACGCCGCCGCGATCCGCGCGTTGACCGGCAAGGGCACGGCCCGGCAGTTCGCCGAGATCCTCGGCCTCGCGGTCGCGCATCACGTGACGCCGAAATACTACTACATGTTCGAGCTCTATCTCGACGAGCGGCGGGCCAAGGCAGGCGACTACCTGATGCGCTACGAGACCAAGGAGGTCGCCTATCGCCTGCTGAAGCCGGCCGACGGCAGCAGCGGGACGGCGATCAAGAACAAGCTGCAATTCCCCGATTTCTGCCGCGCCCACGGATTGCCCGCCGTGGCGCTGATCGCCGCCTTCGAGAAGGGCCGGCGCATCGGCGGCGACGGCCCGCTGCCCGAGACCGATCTCTTCATCAAGCGCGTCTTCGGCAAAGGCGGTGCGCGCGCCGAGCGCTGGAACTGGACCGGTACGCACTATCGCAGCACGCGCGGCGAGGAATGCGACGCCGCGGTGCTGCTGGAGCATGTGGCGGCGCTGTCGCAGCGCGAGGCCTATCTGATCCAGCCGGCGGTGAGCAACCATCCGGACCTCGCAGACCTGACGGTGGGCGCGCTCGCCACGGTGCGGCTGCTCACCTGCCGCGACGAGCGCGGCGGCTACGAGGTCACGAATGCCTCGTTCCGCACCTCGATCAATCCGAAGTCGCCGGTCGACAACATCCATGCCGGCGGCATCGCCGCACCCGTCGATCTCGCGACCGGACGCCTCGGCCAGGCCAGCGATCTCGGCCGGGGGCCGCGCTTCCAGTGGTACGACCGCCATCCGCTGACCGGCGGCCGGATCGCCGGGCGCGTGCTGCCGTTCTGGCCGGAGGCGATGGCGCTGGCGGCGAGGGCGCATGCCGCCTTCGGCGAATGGGCGGTGATCGGCTGGGACGTCGCGATCCTCGCCGACGGCCCGTGCCTCATCGAGGGCAACAAGGGGCCCGATGTCGACCTGATCCAGCGTCCGCTGCGCGCCCCCATCGGCAGCGGGCGGTTCGGCGCGCTGCTCGCGTGGAATCTCGAGCGCAGCCCCTTCATGCAGGCGGGGCGGTGATGTCGGATCTGCCGCGGCCGCCGATCAAGATCCAGCCCTTTCCGCCGCCGCACCTGCTGCTTTGGCCCGGACATCAGAAGGGTTCGCCGATCTGGCGCCTGCGCCGCGCCTATCGCATCTGCTGGCAGCGGCGGCTGACGCGGGGCCAGAAGCTGAAGATCGTCCTGCGCGCCATGGTCTGGCCACTGATCGCGATCGGCCTCGCCGTGCATGCGACGCGCCGCTACGGCAAGCGCTATACGCAGCAGACCGGCGTCGGACGGCTCAGCCAGTTCCTGAGCCAGGTCCATCTCGCGGCCTGCTATCGGATCCTGCCGAAATACTACTACATCTTCGCGCTGGAGCGGCCGGAGATGCGCCGGCGCGCGGCGGAATACGTCACGCGCACGGAGACCAAGAGCGGTGTCTACCGCGCATTGAAGCAGCGCGAGAACCGCGACCAGGTGGTGCGCATCAGCGACAAGCTGGTCTTCTCCACCTTCTTCGCGAAGAACGGCATCCGCGCCGTGCCGCTGGTCGCGGCCTATCGCGCCGGCGTGCGGGTGCCGGGCGTCGGTCCGGCCGAGACGCCGCGCGACGTCGATCTCTTCGTGAAGCCGATCGAGGGGCGGGGCGGCGGCGGGACCGAGGCGTGGCTGGTGCAGTCGCCCGGCCGCTACCGCAGCAGCCGCGGCGAGGAGAAGACGCTCGAGGAGCTGCTGGAGCATGTCGCCGCGCGGTCGAAGGGCGGCGGCGAGTATCTGGTCCAGCCGCGCCTGGTGAACCATCCGGACATCGCCGACCTGACGCCTGGCGCGCTCACCACGGTGCGGCTGCTGACCGTGCTCGACGAGAAGATGGAGCCCGAGGCGGTCAACGCCGCCTTCCGCATGGCCATCAGCAGGGCCTCGCCGGTCGACAACTTCCATGCCGGCGGCATCGCCGCGGCGGTCGACATGGCGACGGGGACGCTCGGCCGCGCGTCAGGCCTCGGCCTCGGCGGCGATTTCTCCTGGCATGAGAAGCATCCGCTGACCGGCGGGGTGATCCTCGGCCGCCGCCTGCCGGACTGGGAGGCGGCGAAGGCGCTGGCGGTGGCGGCGCATCGCCTGCTCGCGCCGCGGATCGTGGTCGGCTGGGATATCGGATTCCTCGCCGACGGGCCGTGCCTGGTCGAGGGCAATGTCGGCCCCGACGCCGACATCCATCAGCGTGCCGAGCTGCAGCCGATCGGCAACGGCCGCTACGGCGAGCTGCTCGCCGTGCATCTCGAGCGGCGGCTGAAGCTCTAAGCCGCCTTCTCGGCGCATTCCAGCACCGCGCGCTCGGTGCGGTGCCAGTTGTCGCGCAGGAAGTCGGGGAAGACCCCGCTGGTATTGCGCCGCGGCCAGTAGAGATCGCCGTTGTAGATCGTGACGTGGGAATCGCCCGACGGCAGCGGATCCACCGTGACGAAGGCCAGCAGGCCGCCGCGCGGCGCCTCGACGGCGATCTCGGTCGAGTCATGGGTGTTGCCCCGGTTCACCACCGGCAGCGTGTCCCGGAACTCCCGGCTGAGATTGCCGGCGATGCAGGGCGTGGTCTGCGCCGTCGAGCCCGGCAGCTTCATCTCGATCGGGTCGTTGTTCATCCAGGAGCAGCCGCTAAGGCCTTGAACTAACAACAGAACCGTTCCGATGCCGATGCCGCCCCGCATGCTCGTCTCCGCCGCAAGATCCGTGGTCGGCGGAGACTATGCAAGTTTCCGGCCAATGCCGTCCGAGGCTTCTAGGCGGCGTAGGCGCGCTCGATTTCGGCCAGGTCGAATTTGTGCATCTTCATGAAGGCGTCCATCACGCGCTTGGCCTTCTTCCGATCGGGATCGGTCAGCATCTTGAGGATCGGTTCGGGGAAGACCTGCCAGGAGAGGCCGTATTTGTCCTTCAGCCAGCCACAGGGACCTTCCTGGCCGCCGTCGGCGGTGAGCTTCTCCCAGTAATAGTCGATCTCCGCCTGGTCCTTGCAGGGGATCATGAGGGAGATCGCTTCCGTAAACTTGAACTGCGGTCCGCCGTTCAGGCAGACGAAGTTCCGATCATCGACCGAGAACTCGGCGACCAGCACCGAGCCCGCCGGCTTCCCATGCGTCTCCTGTCCGGTGTCGGGGTAGTGGCTGATGTTGCCCATCTTCGCGTTCTTGAACACCGAGACGTAGAACCGGGCGGCTTCCTCGGCCTGGGAGTCGAACCAGAGACAGGTGGTGATGTTCGGCATGGCGCTTCCTCATGGTTTCTTCTCTAAACGCGGGATGGCCGCTTCGGTTCATCACGCTCTCGCGCGTTTGACAAATAGGTTGATATCAACGATATTGCGGCATGTCAAACCGCAAGGTCGTGACCAGCGACATGGCGCAGGGCGTGGCGCGGGCCTGCCTCTGCCTGCACGTGCAGCGCGCGGCGCGGGCGCTGGCGCGGCATTTCGACGAGGTGTTCCGGCCGGTCGATCTCACCAGCGGGCAGTTCTCGCTGCTGATGTCGCTCAACCGCCCGGCGCCGACGATCGGGGAGACGGCGTCCTTCCTGGCCATGGACCGCACGACGCTGACGGCGGCGCTGAAGCCGCTGGCGCGGCGCAAGCTGGTCGCGGTCAGGCCCGACAAGGAGGATCGCCGCAGCCGGCGCCTGGAATTGACGCCGGCCGGCCGTGCGGTGCTGGCCAAGGCCTATCCGCTCTGGTGCGAAGCGCATGGCGAGATCGAGGCCGCGGTGTCGCCATCGGGCGCCGGGCCGCTGCGCAACGAGCTCGGGCGGCTGGCGAAGATGCTCGAGCGCCCGGCCTGACCGGCCGCGATCGATGTCGCTCGCCGCCATCCGCCCCAGTATGTATCAAGCCCGCGGCTGGATCTTCAGGTCGCCGAACATGACGGCGCGGGTCATCGGCCGCGACAGCATCGCGTGCGGGAAGCCGAGCTCGATGGCGCTGATGTCGTCCAGGCGCTTGCGCTGTTCCGCGGTGAAGGTCACGTCGAGGGCGCCGAGGTTGTCCTCGAGCTGCTCCAAGGTGCGGGCGCCGACGATCGGCGAGGTCACCGCCGGGTTGAGCAGGGTCCAGGCGAGGGCGACCTGGGCCGGGGACTTGCCGGTCTCCTGCGCCACCGACTTCACCGCGTCGGCGATGTCGAGGCCGCGGGCATTGAGCGCGTCCTGGGCGGCCGCGACGTTCTTGCGCGTGCCCGCGGCGCCGGCGACGCCGCGGCCGGCGTCGAGGTCGGTGCGGCTGTACTTGCCGGTCAGCACGCCGCTCGCCAGCGGCGACCAGGGGATGACGCCGAGCCCCATTTCCCTGGCCATCGGGGCGAGGTCGCGTTCGATGGTGCGCTCGATCAGGTTATATTCGACCTGGAGCGCCACCAGCGGCGACCAGCCGCGGAGATCGGCGATGGTCTGCATGCGCGCCACCTGCCAGGCCGGCGCGTCGGAGATGCCGACATAGAGCAGCTTGCCGGCGCGCACCAGGTCGTCCATCGCGCGCAGGATCTCCTCGACCGGCGTCAGGAAGTCCCAGGCATGGAGGTAGAGCAGGTCGATGTAATCGGTCTGGAGGCGCTTCAGGCTGGATTCGACCGAGCGCACCATGCTCTTGCGGTGATTGCCGCCCGCATTGGGATCGCCGGCGCGGAGCGGCAGGGTGTACTTGGTGGCGATCACCAGCTGCTCGCGCTTTTCCCGCGCGAACGCCCCGACGAACTGCTCGGACGTGCCGTTGGTGTACTGGTTGGCGGTGTCGATGAAATTGCCGCCGCGATCGACATAGGCGTCGAAGATGCGCCGCGCTTCCGTCGCGTCGGCGCCCCAGCCCCAATCGGTGCCGAAGGTCATGGTGCCGAGCGAGAGCGGCGAAACCCTGAGGCCCGAGCGGCCGAGCAGGCGGTAGGTGTCGAGGGTCAGGCTGGTCATCGCGAATCCTCCATTGTCTCCGTCGCCCGGGACAAGATGGCGGTCTGGCGATAGTTCAATAATCCGATATTATCTGCATTGGTTATTTAGAGGAGGATATAGAATGCGCGGCAGCGACTACGCCGAGCTGCGGGCCTTCGCCACGATCGCCGAGCAGGGCAGCTTCGCCCGGGCGGCGGCGCAGATGCAGGTCTCGCCCTCCGCCGTCAGCCAGACTTTGCGCGGGCTGGAGACGCGGCTGGGGGTGCGGCTGCTGAACCGGACGACGCGCAGCGTGGCGCCGACCGAGGCCGGCACGCGCCTGCTGGAACGTCTGCTGCCGGCGATGGCCGAGTTCGACGCGGCGATCGCCGACGTGAAGGCCCTGAGCGGCAGGCCTTCGGGGACGCTGCGGATCAATTGCCCGCGCACCGCGGCGATCCATGTGCTGGCGCCGCTGATCGGGCCGTTCTTGAAGGCCTATCCCGACATCACGCTCGACATCGTCACCGAGGAGAAGCTGGTCGATATCGTGGCCGCTCGCTTCGACGCCGGCATCCGTCTCGGCGAGAAGGTCGAGCGGGACATGGTCGCCGTGCGGTTCGGCGGCGACCTGGAGATGCTGGCGGTCGGCTCGCCGGACTACTTCGCGCGGCACGGCAAGCCGAAGACGCCGCGGGACCTGAAGGCGCATCGCTGCATCAACACGCGCTGGCCGACCGACGGCAGCCTCTATCGCTGGGAGTTCGAACGCGGCACCGAAGAGCTCGAAGCGGCCGTCACCGGGCCGCTGATCGTGAACGAGCCGGACGTCGCGGTACGGGCGGCGGTGGACGGCGTCGGGATCGCCTACCTCTTCCGCTACCAGATCCAGGCGGCGCTCGCGGCGGGCAAGCTCGTCACGGTCCTGGAAGAATGGACGCCGCCCTTTCCGGGCTTCTATCTCTATTATCCCGGACGGCGGCAGATGCCGCCGCCGCTCCGGGCGTTCATCGACTTCGTGGCCGGGCGGGAGGTGCGGAAGCGCGTCAGCCGCCGAAGCTGAAGCAGGAGATCGCCTGGCCGCCGATCCTGTCGTGGAAGGAGTGCCGGCCGACATCCGCGCCGGCGGCACCGGCGGCGACCATCAACGGGATCAGATGATCCTCGCGCGGATGGCAGAGGCGGGCGTTCGGCGCCTTCTCCCAACCGACCAGCCTGGCATTGCGCCGGTCGGCATCGGGCTCGGTCGCGGTCTCGGCCAGCCAGTCGTCGAACGGGACCGAGGCCCGGCCGTCGCCGGTGAAGAACTGGCGCAGGTTGTGATAGCTGCTCCCGCTGCCGACGATCAGCACGCCTTCGTCGCGCAGGGGTGCCAGCGCCTTGCCGATGGCGATGTGGGCGGCCGGGTCGAGATCATGGCGCATCGACAGCATGACCACGGGAATCTCCGCCTTCGGGTCGATGATGAGCTGCGGCACGAAGACGCCGTGGTCGAAGCCGCGCTTGTCGTCGGTGCCGCAATCGATGCCGGCCGCCTGCAGCAGGCCGCGGACATGCTGGGCCAGGTCGGGCGCGCCGGGGGCCGGATAGCTGAGCTGGTAGGTATGGGGCGGGAAGCCGTAATAGTCGAACAGCATGCCGGGTCGGGCGGCGGTGCTGACCGTCGGCCGGTCCTCTTCCCAATGGCCGGACACGACCAGGATCGCCTTCGGCCGCTCGGGCAGGCTGTCGATCAGGCCGGCCAGATAGGCGCGCAGCTTGTCGAAGGCATGCGGGCCGAAGGGCGGGCCGAACTCCATCCAGAAGCAGGGGCCACCGCCATGGGTGATGTAGAGGCTGGGCAGGCGCGACATGGGCGATCCACGGATTGCAGGCGATATGCGCTCAATTATGCCGCCGGGGCGATTCCGACTAGGCGCATTTTGGGGAACAGTCCGTTGCCGGAACGGCGCTAAAGCGCGCGGCGGAAGGTCAGGTTGATCCGGCAGCGGCCGAGCAGCGGATGCTCGCCATCCTTGAGGGGGGCCACGCCGTGATAGCGCAGGCGCGCGGGCCCGCCCCAGACCACGACGTCGCCGTGCTGCAGCGGGTGCCGGGTCGTCGGGTCGCCGCGCTCCAGGCCGCCGAACAGGAAAGTCGCCGGCAGGCCGAGGGCGACCGAGACGATCGGCTGGGAGAAATCGCGCTCGTCCCTGTCCTGATGCAGCGAGAGCCGCGTGCCCGGCTCATAGCGGTTGATCAGGCAGGAATCGGGCGTGAAACCAGGGAAGCCGGCTTCCGCCGCGGCCTGGGCCGCGACCGCGAGGAAGGCGTCCGGCATCCTGGGCCAGGGCTCGCCGGTGGAGGGGTCCTTCGCCGCGTAGCGGTAGCCGGTGCGGTCGGTGACCCATCCGGCCTCGCCGCAACTCGTCATCGCCACCGACATGGTGAAGCCGCCGGGCGTCGCCATGCGGCGGAAGCGTGCGGCCGCCGTGACGCCGTCGAGCGCCGCGAGGATCGCGCGCGCATGGGGCACAGCGAAGCCGCGCAGCAGGAAGGCGCCCTGGGCGATCGCCTCGCGCGCCGGCAAGGCGAAGAGATCGGCCTGCATCACGCCGCCTTCATGGCGGAGGGGTGGAGGTCGGGGCGATAGCCGGCGCGCAACGCCGCGAGCGTCGCGGGCGGGGTCAGCAGGCCGTCGGCCTTCGGCACATCGGCGCGGCGATAGCCGGCCGGCGACCAGAGCCGCGGCGTCCCGCCGACGATCAGGAACGCCCGGTCGCCGGCGGCCACCATGGCACCGTCGGGCAGGCGGCCGAGCGGCGCGGTCAGCGCATGCAGGCGCTTGGCGGTGCCGTTGAGGCGCTCGCGGTGAAGCACGGCATCCATGTCCGGCGCGCGAGGGATCGGGCCGTCATGGCCCCGGGCCCAGGCCGCGCGGAAGGCCTCGGCCTTCTCCCGGCTGCAGAAGAAGCAGGGGCGATGGCCGGCCGCGAGCGCCGTCGCCTCGTCGAGGAAGAAGAGCTCGGTCCAGCTATGCCGCGCCATGGGCTCGCGGTGGTACTGCTTGTAGCGCAGCTTGCAGATCAGCCAGCATTTCAGCGCCCAGCGCTTCTTCAGCAGCGTGCGCGTGGCCGGATCGTGGATGATCCCGCGATTGCCCATCACCGTGCCCCGTTCGGGGACGGCGACGATCTCGCCGAAGGGCGTGACGCGGTTCTGGAGCGGCATGTCCTGATCTTGCTGAACCGAAACGGGCCCCGCATCCTGATTCCTGCGCGCCCGCTCGCCGCGAGAGTACCACCGGACCGGGCGGAACCGTGTCAGGAGCGCGCCTTCCGCCGTGCATAATCGGCGACCGCGAGCCAGTCCTTCTCGCCGAGACCGGCCGCGATCGCCTCGCTCATGCGCGCGTGGAGCGCCTGCAGCATCGGCGTCGCCTGTTCGACCGGCTTGCCGGCCGCGACGGCGAGGCCGACATCCTTGAAGCCAAGCTTCAGGGTGAAGCCCGGCTCGAAGTCGCCCTTCAGCAGCTTGGCGCTGTAATTGTCGTAGACCCGGCTGCCGCCGAACAGGCTGCCGAGCACGACGTCGAAGAAGTCCGTCGCCTTGAGGCCGTTCTTTTCGGCGATCACGGTCGCCTCGGCCATCGCCTCGATCGCCATCGCGATCATCATGTTGCCGCCGATCTTGGCGGCATTGGCCTGTTTGGGCGCCTCGCCCATGACCCAGGTCTTGCGGCCGATCGCCTCGAAGACCGGGCGCACCTTGTCGATCGCCGACGCCTTGCCGGCGGCGACGATGCCGAGCTGCGCCGCTTCGGCGACATCGGGCCGGCCGAAGACCGGCGCCGAGACATAGGCGACGCCCGCCTGTTCATGGAGCCGGGTCAGCTCCTCGGCGAAGGCCACGGAGATGGTCGAGGTGACGACATGCACCAGGCCGGCGCGGGCCCGCTTCAGCGCGCCGCTCTCGAGCACGACGCTGCGGATCGCCGGGTCATCGGAAAGCATCGTGAGCACGACATCGGCGGCGAAGGCATCGCCGGGCGTCGCGACGGGATCGACTCCCGGCACCGCGCGGATCGCGTCGGGCGAGCGGTTCCAGGCATGGACCTTGTGGCCCGCCTTGACCAGGTTGCGCGCCATCGCGCCGCCCATCCGGCCCAGGCCGATGAAGCCGATCTCCATTGGAATGCTCCTACGGGAAGCGCGTTTGCGCTCTAAAGATTGGCTCCCTGGGTTGGACTCGAACCAACGACCTGCGGATTAACAGTCCGACGCTCTACCAGCTGAGCTACCAGGGATCGGCCATCTGTGGCGGCGCTGCTTATAGCAAAGCAGTTCGGCCGCTGCAAACCCCTTAATGCCGCCGGGGTGTGAGGTTAAGCCGCTGAAATTACAGCTTTATGCCGTGACTTTGGCGCCGCGGCCATAGAGCAGGAGCATGGCGACGATGACCGCGCCGTAGATCAGCTGGCGGAAGGCCTCCTCGATCTGGATGACCGAGAGGATCGACTGCAGCAGCGTGATCAGGATGACCCCGGCCACCGTGCCGAGATAGGTGCCGCGGCCGCCCAGGATCGAGGTGCCGCCCAGCACCACCGCGGCGATTGCCGGGAGGAGATAGGGGTCGCCCATCCCCTGATAGGCCTTGGTCGAGTAGCCCGCGAGCAGGGTGCCGGCGAACGCGGCGAGGCCGCCCGAGATCGCGAACACGGCGAGCACCACGCGCTGGGTGCTGATGCCCGAGAGATAGGCCGCGATCTCGCGGTTGCCGATGGCGTAGATCGCCCGGCCGAACACGGTCCGGCGCAGCAGGAAGACGGTCAGGCCGCCGACCACGATCCAGACCCAGAGCGGATTGGGAATGAGGCCGAACGCGAAGCGCCCGGTGGCGAGGTCGTGCATGCTGTCGGGGGCCATGTCCTGGGGCGCCGCGCCGCCGGTGCGCACGATCATGAAGCCCTGCGCCACCGCGTTGATGCCGAGGGTGAAGATCATCGAGGGCACGCGCAGATAGGCAACGCCGATGCCGTTGATCAGGCCGAAGACGACGCCGCACAGGATGCCGACCGGCATCGCATAGACGGGCCCCCATGGACCCCAGCCGGCGGCGGCGGTGGACATCATCCCGCCCACGGTGATGACCCAGGGCAGCGAGAGATCGATCTGGCCGAGCAGGATCACCAGCATCATCCCGGTGGACATCAGGGCCAGGAAGGAGGCGACCTGGAGCTGGGTCAGCAGGTATTCCGGCGACAGGAAGCTGGGATTGATGATCGCGCCGATCAGCAGCAGCAGGATGATGCAGCCGAAGGCGGTGGCAACCGCGGGATCGATGCTGCGCAGGCCGGGAATGCGGGAAAGCGGGTTGGCCATCGCTGTCTCACCCGAACAGTTCAAGACGGTTGCGGATCCGGATGAGCCGGAACGAGCCGAGGCAGACCGAGATCAGCAGCACGATGCCGAGGAACAGGGGCTGCCAGAGCGGGTCGAGGTCGAACACGAACAGCAGGTCGCCGATGGTGCGGAAGATCAGCGCGCCGAAGATGGCGCCGACCGCACTGCCCCGGCCGCCGAACAGCGAGACGCCGCCCAGCACCACCGCCGCGATCGAGTTCAGGGTGTAGACATTGCCGTTGGCGAGCGAGGCCTCGCCGGTATAGGTCACGAAGGTGATGTAGAGCCCGCCGATCGCGGCCATCAGCCCGGAGAGCGCATAGGCCGCGAACTTGGCCCGGCGGATGTGGAGGCCGGACATGTAGGCGGCCTGCTCCGACGAGCCCACGGCATAGACCACGCGCCCCAGCATCGAGCGGCGGAACGGCAGCCAGATCACCAGCATGATCAGGACCAGCACCACCGCGGCGGTCGGGATGCCGCCCGGAAGCTGGCCGGTGAGGAAATCGGCAAGGTCCTCGTTGACGTCGCCGCCGGGCTGCGGCCGGAGCAGCAGCGCCAGGCCGAAGAAGAATGCGCCGGTGGCGATCGTGGTCACGATGGGCTGCAGCCGGCCGTAGATCACGATCATTCCGTTGAGCGCGCCGCAGGCGAGGCCCGCCGCGAGCACGCCGAGGATGCCGAGCAAGGTCATGAACGGCGAGCCGAGCACGATGTAGGAGGAGAGGCAGTTGCAGAGGATGAAGATCATGCCGATCGAAAGGTCGATCCCGGCGGTCAGCACGACGAAGGTCTGCCCGATGGCGACCAGCGCCAGCAGCACGCCCTTGTTCGCCGCCGTCTGCACCACGTCGGCGCTGAATCCCGCCGGATGGTTCGCGGTGTACAGCACGAACATGGCGACGAAGACGGCGAGGGCGAGCAGCGTGCCCTTCTGCTCGCCGAAGCGATAGCGCCAGTCGCTGCCTTGGGCGGTGGGGAGGGCCTGGTCGGTCATCGGCCGGCTCCTGCCCCCGCTGCCAAGGGCGCGGGGCGGCCGGCTTCGACGGCGCCGCCGCCGAGGTTGAGCGCGCTCGACACCAGGGCATGCTCGGTGATCTCGTCGCCGGAAAGCACCCGCCCGACGGCGCCGTCATAGAGCACCAGCACCCGGTCGCAGCAGCCGACCAGCTCGTCATAGTCGGTCGAGTAGAAGACGATGGCGGCGCCGGCATCGGCCAGCTTGCGCAGCAGCTGGTAGATCTCGGCCTTGGTGCCGACGTCGATGCCGCGGGTCGGGTCGTTGAGCAGGATCACGCGCGGCTTGGTCATCAGCCACTTGGCGATGACGATCTTCTGCTGGTTGCCGCCGGATAGGGTTCCGACCGGCACGGCGGTGCCGTCGGTCTTGATCGCGAGCAGCGCGATCATCTCGTCGATCGCCTTGTTCTCCTCGGCGCGATCGACCACGCCGCCTTTGGCGAAGCGCTTCAGCGAGGCCATGGAGAGGTTGTCGCGGACCGACATCGGCAGCATCAGGCCCTCGGTCTTGCGGTCCTCCGGGATGAGCGCCATGCCGACGGACCTGCTCTTGGCGTCGCGCGGACCCTTGAGCGTGACCTTCTGGCCGTCGATCCGGATCTCGCCGGTGCAGCCGCGCAGCACGCCGAACAGCGAGAGCAGCAATTCGCGCTGCCCCTGGCCGTCGAGCCCGCCCAGGCCGACGATCTCCCCGGCGCGGACCTGCATCGAGATGTCCTTCAGCCGGTTGTTCCAGCAGAGGCCGCGCACTTCGAGGGTCGGCGCCTTGTCGGCCGGCTGCGGCTTGGGCTTGGGCGGGAAGACGTGGCTGTATTCGCGGCCGATCATCATCTCGACGATCTCGGTGTCGCTCTTGGTGCCGGCCTTGAACGTGCCGACGTTGCGGCCGTTGCGGAACACGGTGCACTCGTCGGCGAGCTCGGCGATCTCGGCCATGCGGTGCGAGATGTAGAGCAGGGCGAGGCCTTCCTGGCGCAGGCGCTTCAGCACGGCGAAGACCTTGCGCACGTCGGCGGCGGTCAGCGCCGAGGTCGCCTCGTCGAGGATCAGGATGCGCGGCTTCCTCACCAGCGCCTTGGCGATCTCGACGAGCTGGCGCCGCGACAGCGGCAGGTCCTTGACCGGCGCCAGCGGATGGATGTCCTCGCCGCCGGCGCGGGCCAGCGCCTCCTCGGCGATGCGGCGCTGCGCCTTGCGGTCGATCAGGCCGAAGCGCTTCGGCGGATTGCTGATGCAGATGTTGTCGGCGACCGAGAGTTCGGGCACCAGCGAAAGCTCCTGGAAGATGCAGACGATGCCCGCGGCGTTGGCCGCCGCCGGACCGGCGAAGGAAACCGCCTTGCCGTCGAGCGTCATCCGGCCCTCGTTGGGCTGGACCACGCCGGACATGATCTTCATCAGGGTGGACTTGCCGGCGCCGTTCTCGCCGAGCACGCCGTGGATATGGCCGGCTTCGACGGTCAGGTCGGCGTTGGTGAGCGCGTTGACGCCGCCATAGCGCTTGGAAACGCCCTCCATCCGGAAGAGGGGAACAGCGGCGGAAGCGTCCATGTCGATTTCCCGCGTGGTCTTTGTACGGCCCTGGAGTGTACGGCCCTGGAGTCTGACAGAACGGCGCCGCGGGGGAAACCCGGCGGCGCCGTCACGTCACGGGATCATGCTTCCAGCGGAGCTCTTACTGGTTCGATTCCGACTGGCCCATGATTTCCTGGGCGGTGAAGTTGATGCCACAGGTCGGGAAGGAGTTGCCGACGAAGAAATTGTCACCTTCCTTGCTGTAGAAGTTCTCGCCGTCCTTGAAGTTCGGGTCCTCGGTGGTCGCCAGCGGCAGCTTCACCGACTGCGGAACCACCTTGCCCTCGAGGGCGTCGATCGCGGTCTTGATCGCGACGGCGACCTGGGCCGGGCCGGTGCCGCCCGAGGCGCACTTCAAGCCGTCCGCCGAATGGGCGGCGCACAGCTTGCGGAAGCCGTTTTCGGTCTCGCCGCCGACCGGCACGAAGGGATGGTTCGCGTCCATGAAGGCGCGGACGGTGCCGGTGGAACCGCCCTGGACCGTCACGCCGTCGAAGTGCTTCTGGGTCGCGATCGCGTCGGCCGAGGCCTTCTGCGCCGTGCCGTCGTCCCACTTGCCGACGACTTCCACGACGTCCCACTTCTTGCCCGAGGCGTCGAGCGTCTCGTGGATGCCGTTGTGGCGGTCGGTATCGACCGAGGTGCCGGCGACGCCGCGCACTTCGAGGATCTTGCCGCCGTTCGGAATCTCCTGGATCAGCCACTTCGCCCAGTAGACGCCGAGGCCCTTCTGGTCGACGTTGACGTTGATCGCGTCGGTGGTGTCGAGGATGTTGTCGAACGCGACCAGGATCACGCCCTTGGCCTTGGCCCGCTTGATCACCGGGGTGAAGGCGGTCGGGTTCTGGGCGTCGATGACGACCGCGTCATAGCCGGAATCGATGAAGTTGTTCACGGCGGCGATCTGCGCGGCGACGTCTTCGCCGGTCGAGACCACCTTCAGCCCGTCCTTCAGCTTGGCCGCGATGTCGGGCTGCGCGGCATAGGCCTTGGCGGTCTTGATCATCTGGATGCGCCAGGTGTTGCCGATGAAGCCGTTGGCGAGCGCGATGCGGAACGGGCCCGTCTTCGCCGGGTATTTCAGGAACTCGACCTTGTCGTCCCAGGGCACGTAGCATTTCGGGTCGGAGCTGGGGCCGGCAACCTTCTCCGGGCCGGCGGCGATAGCAGAGAAGCAGAACACGGAAGACATGAGGGCAGCCGCGAAGATGCCCGCCTTCCGGCGCAGACGCGTCGGGTACATGGTTTCCTCCCAAGGAATGGCACTTTTGTTGGTTGCGATCGAACGCGGGGAGGCTCCCTGCGCCGGTGCTCTTCAGTCGGCTCCGAGCGCAAATCCCATCCGCGTTGACCCTAGCGCGACCATGAGTATTATAGGATGAAAGCGCTGTCAATGGCGGCGCCAATCCGGGATGAAATCCGGTCAGGGATCTGGGAGGATTCCACGAGATGCGGGTTAAAGCCGCGCGCACCAAGAGGAAGGCGCGCCGCCGGGCGCGTCTGTCCGACGTCGCGGCCAAGGCGGGCGTGAGCGCCGTCACCGTCTCGCGCGCCATCCGCAAGCCGGAGATGGTGTCGGAGGACGTGCGGCGGCGCATCGATGCCGCAGTGCGGGAGCTCGGCTACGTGCCGAACTACCTCGCCAGCGCGCTGGCCTCGGCCAGGACGCATATCATCGGCGTCGTGGTGCCGTCGCTGACCAACGGCGTGTTCGTCGACTACCTGCGCGCGCTGCACGATTTCTTCCTGCCGAAGGGCTTCCAGGTCCTGGTGCTGAACAGCCGCTACTCGCTGACCGAGGAGGAGCGGGCGATCGCCACCCTGATCGGCCATCACGCCGAGGCGCTGATCATCGCCGGCATCGATCAGACCGAGCGGTCGCGGACGCTGCTGGAGGGAGCCAACGTCCCGATCGTGCAGACCATGGAGATCGGCGACGACCCGATCGACATCAACATCGGGCTCTCGCAGCACGATGCCGGCTATGCCGCCACCAGGTACCTGCTGGACCTCGGCCATCGCAAGATCGCGCATATCGCCGCGCGCATCGACTTCCGCGCCAAGCGGCGCATGGAGGGCTATCAGCAGGCGATGGCCGATGCCGGGATCGACTGCGCGAACATGGTCGAGGCGACGACGCAGCAATCGACCGTGCAGCGCGGGGCCGAGATGTTCCGGGCGGTGATCGGGCGGCTGCCCGACATCGAGGCGATCTTCTGCTGCAACGACGATCTGGCGCTGGGCGCCTTGTTCGAGTGCCAGCGCCGGGGCATCCGCGTGCCGGAGGATCTCTCGATCGTCGGCTTCAACGACCTCGAATACTGCGCCAGCGCCTATCCGCCGCTGACCTCGGTCGCGACGCCGCGCTACGAGATGGCGCGCCAGGCGGCCGAGATCGTGTTCGAGATCATCCGCGGCTCCGGCCAGCGGCCGAAGCAGCACCGGATCGATCTCGGCTTCAAGATCGTCGCGCGGGGCAGCACGGCGGAACGGCGCCGCGGCAAGACCCCGCGCCCGGCGGCGCCGGCGCGCGAGGCCCGGGCGGGCGCGAAATAGCCTTGCCGCTCAAGCCCTTATGTCGCGGGCATGAGGGTTGACAGGCGTGGGCTTCCCCACCATTCTCGCGCCCCATCGCCGCCCCCGGCGGCGCATTTTCTTGAGTCTCCCACGGGGTCTGAATGAGAGCCGTCATCCTGAGCGCGGGCCAGGGCTCGCGCCTGCTGCCGTTGACCGAAGGACGGCCGAAATGTCTCCTGCCGCTGGGGCCGCGGACGCTGATCGAGTGGCAGATCTGGGCGCTGACCCAGAACGGCGTCGATGACATCGCGGTCGTCACCGGCTACCACGCGCCGGACGTGGCCGCGGTCCTCAGGAAGCTCGAAGGGCCGAAGCTGAGGATCCGCACGGTCTACAACCCGTTCTTCAAGCTGGCGGACAACCTCGCGAGCTGCTGGATGGCGCGGGCGGAGATGGACCGGGATTTCATCATCCTGAACGGCGACACGGTGATCGAGCCCGATTGCGTGAAGCGCCTGCTCGCGAGCCCGGCGGCGCCGATCACCGTCACGGTCGATCGCAAGGAGAACGGCTACGACGCGGACGACATGAAGGTGCACCGCAAGGGCACGCGCCTCCTGGAGATCGGCAAGCACCTCCCGCCGGAGCGCGCCAATGCGGAATCGATCGGCATGCTCTATTTCCGGGACAAGGGGCCGAAGCTCTTCACCGACACGCTGGAAGCCCTGATGCATACGCCGGAAGGGCTGAAATGGTGGTATCTGCGCGCCATCGGCCAGATCGCCGAGCACCACCAGGTCGAGACCTGCTCGATCGAAGGCCTGCGCTGGGGCGAGGTGGACTTCCCGGCGGACCTGGAGAAGGTCAGCGCGCTGGTCGAGGGGTTCTAGAGCCTCAAGCGCGCCGCTTCTTGAAGGCGACTCCCGCGGCCAGCTCGACCACCTCGGCGGTGATCTCTTCCTGGCGGGTCAGCCGCTGCTCGCGCTCCAGGGCGGCGAGCTTGTCGTCGATGTTCTCCTTCGCCGCCGCCATGGTGGCGGCCCGGGCCTCGTTCTCGGCGGTGAACGCCTCGATCGCGCCTTCGTAGATCTGCGTGAAGACGTATTCCTGCAGCAGCCGGGCGACGAGATCGGCCGGCGGCAGGTTGGTCAGCGGCGGCTGCCCCGATCCGTCCGGAGACAGCGCGGCGGGGTCGAGCGGCAGCAGGTCGCGCCGGATGATCCCGACGCCGCCGCCCGTCTTCCACACCGGGTAGAGGATTGCGACCGGCACGGCGCCGGCATCGGACAGGTATTCGTAGAGCGCATCCAGCACGACATTGGCGGCCGACGCCAGCATCGTCGGGCCGCTCGGCAGGGCGGTGGTCCAGGCGGGCTCGAGATCGCGTTCGGCCGCCAGCGCCGCCGTCCGGTTGCCGACGAGGAGGACATGCATGTGGGCAAACTCGTCGGCCGCCGCCGCCAGGACCTGCTCGGGAAATGCGCCGGCGAACCCCTGCTCGGCGCCGAGAATGATGAGTGCCGGCTTGCCGGAGGGCCGGTCCGCGGCGGAGGCGGGAGGACCCGGCTCCAGCCGTCGCGCCGACGCGATCGCCCGAAGGACGGTTTCGGCATAGGCGCGCATCGCGGGAAGGCGGGTCCGGCTCTGCTGCGCCCGCGCCGCGGCGATGCCGCGCATGGCGCTGACGACCGTGCCGAGTTGGCGCACGGTGGCGATGCGCTGGCCGACTTGCGCCAGCCTCTCGCTCATGACGCACCCCGGCTGGACGCACCCTGGCCGGACGCATCCTGGACGGACGCACCTTGCCCGCCTGGACGGGCGATCAGGCGCCGCATCGTTTCGAGCAGGGCCTCCTTCTGCGCCGCGGTGATCGTGCCCGCCCGCTCGACATCCGCCATGAGCGCCGGCGCGGCCTGGTCGAGCGAGGCCGGCAAGGCAGCCCGGATCGCCGCGATGTCGTCGACCGGCACGTTGTCGAACAGGCCCGCATCCAGCGCCAGCGCGAGGGCGATCTGGTCCAGCACCCGGAGCGGATGGTATTGCGGCTGCCCGAGGATGGCGCGCAACCGCCTGCCGCGCTCGATCTGCGCCTGCACGCGCGGCTCGGGGCGCTCGCCGAAGCGGGTGAAGATCTCCAGCTCGAGGAACTGCGCGTAGTTGAGGCGCAAGGTGCCGGTCGCGTCGCGCAGCGCCTTGACCTGCGTCTTGCCGCCGACCCGGCTGACGCTGGTGCCGACATCGACCGCGGGCTTCTGCCCTTCGGCGAACAGCTTGGTGTCGAGCACGATCTGACCGTCGGTGATCGAGATCAGGTTGGTCGGGATGTAGGCGCTGACATTGCCGGCATCGGTCTCGGCGATCGGCAGGGCGGTCAGCGTGCCGCCGCCCTTGGCGGGCGACAGCCGGGCGGCGCGCTCCAGCAGGCGCGAATGGAGGAAGAAGACGTCGCCGGGATAGGCCTCCCGGCCCGGCGGCTGCCCGGTCAGCAGGGCGATCTCGCGATGGGTCGCGGCGTGCTTGGTCAGGTCGTCGACGACGACCAGCGCATGGCCGCCCGTGTCGCGGAAATATTCCGCCATGGTGAATCCGGCGAACGGCGCGATCCATTGCAGGCCCGGCGCCGAGGCCGGGCTCGCCACCACGAAGATGCACCTCTCGCCGGCGCCGTGGCGGCGCACCTGGTCGATGACCCGCGCCACGCTCGACGTCTTCTGCCCGACCGCCACGTAGATGCAGACGATGTCGCTGCTGCGCTGGTTGATGATGGTGTCGACCGCCAGCGCGGTCTTCCCGGTCGCGCGGTCGCCGAGGATCAGCTCGCGCTGGCCGCGCCCGAGGGCGAACATCGCATCCACGACGAGCGTGCCGGTCTGGACCGGCTGGACCACCAGATCGCGCTCGACGATGGCCGGCGCCGGGCGCTCGATCGGATCGAAGCGCTCGGCGGCGATCGATGCGCCGTCGTCGAGCGGCCGGCCGAGCGGATCGACCACCCGCCCGAGCAGCCCCGGGCCGACCGGCACGCGCACCACCTCGCCGCTGCCGGTGACCGTGTCGCCGGCCTCGACGGCGTCGGCGCCGTCGAGCATCACGCAGCCGATGCGGTCGCGCTCGAGCATGTGCACGAAGCCGGCCTGGCCGCCCGCGAAATGCAGGAGCTCGTCGAGCCGGGCGCTCGCCAGGCCGGAGATCATCGCCACGCCGTCGCCGACCGATTCGACGCGGCCGACCTGGTCGATGCGGATCCCGACGTCCGTCGCGGCGACGCGCGCGGCGGCGCGGGTCAGCCAGTCGGCGGCGTCGTCACGCGGAGAGGGCATGGCCGCTCTCCCTCAGCGCCGCGAGTATCTCGTCGAGATCGGCACGCCAGCTGTTCCGCACCCGCATGTGGCGGCCGTACAGCTCGAAGCCGGCGATGAGCGACGCGTCGACGGAGAAGTCGGACGCCTCCCCGCCGGCCAGGAGCTCGGCGAGCGCCCCGGCGTAGCGCCGCCGCGTGCCGTCGTCGATCGGCGCGGCGGTGACGACGTGCAGCGGCCCGTCCTCGGCGAGCTTCCGGCGCTCGTCCTCCGGCAGGGCGCGCAGATGCGCCAGCAACGCCTGGAGCATCGCCTCGGCGGTCAGCTCGGCGGGCATGCGGCGCAGCAAGGCCTCGGCCATCTGCGCGGCCAGGACCTCCGCCTTCTCCTCCAGCGCGGCCGCCATGCGCGAACGCGCGGCGGCGGTGGCGGCCGCGGCCTGCTGCGCGATGGCGTCGGCCTCGGTCTTCGCCTTGGCCAGCAGCCGGGTGCGCTCGGCCTCGATGGCGGCGCGGGTCTCCGCCTGCCGCCGTTCGGTCTCGGCGGCGAAGCGGTCGTTCTGCGCCTTCAGGGCGGCCGCCTCGGTGGCGGCGGCGTCCTTCGCGGCCTGGGCGTCGGCGAGCAGCTTGTCGGCGGCTTGCTGGCGCGCGGCGATGGCGCCCATCACCGGCCGGTAGAGGAAACGCGTCAGCAGCCAGATCAGGATGAGGACGTTGACCGCCTGCAGCGCCAGCGTCCACCAGTCGATGTGCATCTTAGGCGAACGGGTTGGCGAACAGCAGGAGAAGCGCCACGACGAGGCAGTAGATCGCCATCGTCTCGATCATGGCGAGCCCGACGAACAGCGTCCGCGACACGGTGTTGGCGGCTTCCGGCTGGCGGGCGATCGCATCCATCGCGGCGGCGACCGCGCGGCCCTGGCCGAGCGCCGGGCCGATGGCGCCGAGCGCGATCGCGAAGGCCGCGCCGAGGATGCTGGCGAAATGGATCCAGTTCATGGAGTCGTCTCCTGCTGGGGTTGGGAGGGCTCGTTGATGGCGCTCCCGATGAACACCATCGCGAGCGTGCTGAAGATGTAGGCCTGGACCGCGCCGGTCAGCATTTCCAGGGCCATGAGCGGTATCGGCACGAACAGGCCGGCCAGGCTCAGCACCACGCCGATCATGAACACGCCGCTCATCACGTTGCCGAACAGGCGCACCATGAGCGAGAAGTTGCGCGTCACCAGCTCGACCAGGTTGAGCGGCAGCAGCAGCCATGACGGATGGGCGAAGCTCTTCAGGTAGCCGCCCGGGCCGAGCGCCCGCATGCCGAACCAGACGGTGGCGCAGAGCACGATCAGGGCCAGCGCCGCATCGGTTTCGAGGGTGGAGGTCGGAGGTTCGACCCCGGGAATGAGCGACGACCAGTTGGCGACCAGCAGGAATATGAACAGCGTGCCGATCAGCGGCAGGTAGGGCCGAGGCTCGGTCTCCATCGTCTCGCGGATCTGCAGACGAATGGCGTCGATCGCCAGCTCCAGCGCGGCCTGGCTGCGCGAGGGCCGCAAGCCCAGCCGCCGCGTGAGCGCCCAGCCGCCGACCGCGAGCACGGCCATGATCGCCCAGGTGGTCACCACCGGCTGGGTGATCGGCACCGGGCCGACGGTGAAGAGCACATGGCTTTCGAGCGGCGATGCGAACTTCACGGCTGGGGCCCCAGGCGGCTTATGGTCCACGTCCGGGCGGCGATGAAGCCGGCCGTGGCGGCGATCAGCGGGAGCGCGCCCGCAAGCGCGGCGAGGCCGAGGAAGCCGGCGGTCGCCAGGAACCGGCCGATCCGGATGCCGGCCAGCCGAAGCGGCGAGCCGCGCCCCAGGGCCAGCGCCGCGTCCATCGCGACCAGCCGGAAATGAGCGGCACCCAGCACCGTGCCCATCAGAAGAGAGACCGCGGAGACCAGGATCGTCATTGTCGTTGTATCCACCGCCATGCCGACCAGCATCCGAGAGCCAGGCCGGCGACGAGGAGACTCGCCGTCCAGAATATGCCGCTGGCGAACTGGTGGTCGATCCAGCGTCCGATCGCCAGCCCGGCCAGGCCTGGAAGCACGATCTGCCAGCCCAGGATGCCGATCTGGCCGAGATTCCGCGCGACCGAGGGCAGGCGCTTGGCGTCGCGCTCCCGCGTCGCGCGGCGCTTGACCGCGCGGACGAGGTGCTCCTGCTGCGGCGAGAGCTTGTCGTTCAAAGCCCGGCCTCCCCGGGCTTGCGCTGGAACGCCTCGATCATGTGGCGGATCGCCCGGATCCGGAGCCTCGCGGAGGAGGTTCGGCCGGCCTGCTCGGATTCGCTCTGCTGCCGGTAGCGGGACAGCACCATCGATTCCAGGGCGGCAAGGTCGTCGCCGACATGCCCCTCGCGGGCGGCGATGGCGACCCGCCGGCCGCCGCTGACGGTCAGGATGCCGCTGCGGACCGCGCAATAGCCGACACGGCCCGCGGCATCGCGCCAGGAAACGACCGAGGCGTCCAGCGCCGTGAGGAAGTCGGCATGGCCGTCCAGGATGCCGAAGCTGCCGCTGGCATCCTCGGCGCGGACCGCAACGACGTCGCGGTCCACCAGGATCTCCGAAGGGTCGGCGATCGACAGCCTCATTTCGCCTTGCCCGCCTTGGCGCGCGCCTCTTCCAGGTCGCCGACCATGTAGAAGGCGGCCTCGGGCCAGTCGTCGGTCTCGCCGTCGAGGATCGCGCGCACGCCCTTGATGGTGCCGGCGAGCGAGACCGAGCGGCCGGGCTGGCCGGTGAAGGCCTGCGTCACCACGAAGGGCTGGGTCAGGAAGCGCTGGAGCCGGCGCGCCCGCCCGACGATCAGCCGGTCCTCGCGGCCGAGCTCCTCCATGCCGAGCAGCGAGATGATGTCCTGCAGCTCGCGGTAATGCGCGATCGTCTCGCGCACCCGCTGCGCCAGGGTGTAGTGGTCGTCGCCGACCACCTGGGGGTCGAGCAGGATCGACGACGAGCCCAGCGGGTCCACCGCCGGATACATGCCTTCCGCCGCCATCGTGCGGGACAGCAGGACGGTGCTCTCGAGATGCGCGGAGATCGCCGTGACCGCCGGATCGGTGAAGTCGTCGGCGGGGACGTAGACGGCCTCGATCGCGGTGACCGACGCGCCTTCGACCGACGCGATCCGCTCCTGCAGGGCCGCCACCTCGCTCGCCAGGGTCGGCTGGTAGCCGACCCGCGAGGGCAGGCGCCCGAGCAGGCCCGAGACCTCGCTGCCCGCCTGCACGAAGCGGAACACGTTGTCCATCAGCAGGAGCACGTTGCGCTTCTGCTCGTCGCGGAAGTATTCGGCGACGGTGAGCGCCGTCAGGCCGACGCGCCAGCGCGCGCCCGGCGGCTCGTTCATCTGGCCGAACACCAGGACGGTCTTGTCGATCATGCCGGAGCCGCGCATGTCGGAGAGCAGTTCGTGCCCCTCGCGCGACCGCTCGCCGATGCCGGCGAAGACCGCGACGCCCTCGTAGCGCGCGACCATGGCGTTGATCATCTCCATCACCAGCACGGTCTTGCCGACGCCGGCCCCGCCGAACATGGCGGCCTTGCCGCCTTGCGCGAGCGGCGCCAGCAGGTCGATCACCTTGATGCCGGTCTCGAACAGGCGGGTGGCGGCGCTCTGCTCCTCCAGCGGCGGGGGCAGGCGGTGGATCGGCCGCCGCGGCACGTCCGCCGGCAGCGCAGGTCCGTCGTCGCCGACCGCCCCGGTCGGCGTCAGCAGCCGGCCGAGCACCTTCTCGCCGACCGGCGCCGTGAGCGGGCCGCCCATGGCATCGACCGGCACGCCGCGGGCCAGCCCGCCGGTGGGCTGCAGCGCGACCGCCCGGACGGTGCGCTCGTCGACATGGCTCTGGACCTCGGCGAGGACCGTGCCGGAGGGCGCGCGGATGCGAAGCGCATCGTTGACCGGCGGCAGGCGCGCGCCGGAGAAATCGGCGTCGATCACCGGGCCGCGGACCGCGACGATCCGCCCGGACGAACCGGAGGACGGCGTCGGGCGGCCGATCATTTCCGATGGATCATCGATGGCGAGGCTCCCTTCTGGATGAGTCGGGAACGGGTGGTCCGGAGTCGGATAATAGTGAATTATCGCCGGATTCCACGATCGAAGTTGCGGGCAAAGAGCCGCACGGGATTCAGCCGCCGGGCACCCGATCCAGCCGCTTGCGCAGCAGCGCCTCGACCAGCACGAAATCGTCGGGCTTGTCGACATCGGTCGAGGCCTCGGCGAAGGGCAGCAGCACCGGCCTGACGGTCGCGCCGGTCAGCTTCGAGACGTGGCGGAAGGCGGCCTCCAGGCTGAGCAGGCCGAGGGCATAGCGGACCAGCGCGCCGATGCCGATCTCGCGCACCAGGCGCAGCGGCCTCTTGCGATGGGCTTCCATGCGGCGCCAATACTCGGCGACGCGCGCGGCGCCGGGGCGGCGGGCGAGGAAGAGGTTGCAGCCGTTATAGCCGCGCCCGCCGAGGCGATAGAAGGTGCGCTTCGCTTCGGGGAAGGTTGCGGTGACCGTCCCCGCCTCGACCAGCGCGACGGCGAGATCGGCGTCGGCCGGCGCGTGATCCAGGAAATGCCGGATCATCGCCGTAGTCAGCAGCGGGTGGTCGGCGGTCGTCACCAGCAAGGGACGCGCCCCGTCGATCGCGTCGAGGGCCGCGACCAGGCTCGCGGCCGGGCTGGCGGCGGGCGGAACGCGGGTGAAGGCGACCGAGCCGCCGAGCGGGCCGAGATCGGTCTGGCCGTCGATGCAGACGAATACGCGCGCGACCTCCGGCGCGTTCCGCACCGCATCGAGCACGTAGGCGAGCATCGGCCGGCCGGCGATCGGGAGGAGGGCCTTGTGCGGGACGCCGCCCAGGGCCGCGACCGGGTCGTGCGGACCGCGGCTGCCGGCCAGGATCAGCGCGTCGACCGCCGTCAAGCCAGCGCCTTCTCGAAGACGCGGTGCTTCTTGTAGACCTTGCCGCCGAGGCCTTCGAGCACGCGGCGCATCGGCATGTTGTCCTCGAGGATCCAGGACATTTCCAGGCTGTCCATGCCGCGCTCCAGGAAGCGCACCCGCAGCTTCTCGAACATCAGCGGCAGCAAGGTGGCGCCCAGCACCGTGCCGTGGTGCTTGCGGCGGATGCCCATCAGCGGGATGCGGCCGGAGCGGACGCTGTTGGTCTTCAGGCGATAGAGCAGCTTCACGATGCCCAAGGGGAAGAGCTTGCCGTCGAGGTCGCGCGCCGCTTCCAGCAGGTTCGGCAGGCAGATCATCATGCCGGCGGCCTCGCCGCCCTGCTCGGCGATCACCACCATCCTGGGGTCGATCAGCAGCTTCAGGCCCTTGGCGGCGGCGGCCATCTCCTTCTCGGTGAAGGGGACCATGCCCCAGTTGTCGGCCCAGGCGTCGTTGAAGATGTTGATGACCGCGACGACCTCGTCGTTGAAGCGCCTGGTGTCGAGCGTGCGGACCACGACGCCGCTCTCGCGGGCGGCGCGCTCCAGCATGCGCTTGGAGCCCAGCGGCCGGTAGTCGTCCTTGTGCAGGTGATAGGAGACGATGTCCTTCGTCTTCGCATAGCCGCGCCGCTCGATATGCGGCGCGTTGTAGGGCGGGTGGAACGGCATCATCAGCATGGGGCGGGAGTCGAAGCCCTCGACCAGCACGCCGATCTCCTCGTTGGTGGTGAAGCTCACCGGGCCGACGGCGCGCGCCATGCCGCGCTGCGCGAGCCAGGCCTCGGCGGCGTCGATCAGCGCCGCGAAGACGGCCGGGTCGTCCTCGGCGTCGAGGAAGCCGAAATGGCCGGTCTGGTCGGCGTATTTCTGCTGGTGCAGCGCGTCGATCTGGGCCGAGATCCGGCCGACCACCTTGCCGTCGCGGCGGGCGAGGAAGAGCTGCACCTCGGCATGGTCGAAATAGGGGTTGGTCTTCGGCGTCAGCGCCTCGCCGCGCTCCATGTCGAGCGGCGGCGTGTAGCCGGGAAGACCGCGATAGAGCCGCTTGGGCAGCCGGATGAACTCGGCGAGATCCGACTTGCCGGAGACCGGCGTGACCTGGATGGCGGCCATGAAGCCTCTTTGGGGCTCAGTCGCTCGTGCTCTCGGCGGGCTGCCGGAAGCGGCGCGGGTTGCCGTCGCCGCGGGTGAAGTTGGAGCGCTCGTTCACCCAGGGATACTTCTTCGCCATCTCCTCGGTGTAGCCGATGTTGAACACGGTCGCGCTCTTCGGCCATTCCTTGGCCTTGGCGTAGTAGGTGCCGAAGGCCCGGTCCCAGACATAGTTGGTGATGCCGTAATTGCCCTGCTCGTTGTGGAAGTGGTGGGCAAGGTGGAGCTGCTTGATGCGCTTCATGAAGCGGGTCTTGGGCGCGGTGTTCAGGTGCTGCATGCAGTGGCAGAACTCGTAGAACAGCGTGATCACGATCCCCGCGCCGAAGGCCATGGCCGAGCCGGCCCGGCCGCCGATCAGATAGCCGAGCGGCAGGGTGACGATGGCGATGGTGGGCAGCGTGGTGTAGAGCGCGCCGAACAGCACGACCAGGTTGTGCGGGTCCTGGTGATGGTCGAAATGGATCCGCTTCCAGACCGAGGCGGTCAGCGGCGACCGGTAGAGATACTGGCCGTGCAGCACCCAGCGGTGCAGCAGATACCAGACCAAGGGATAGACCAGCCCGGTCAGCAGCCAGGCGGCGGCCAGCGGCCAGGGCGACACGTACCAGCGGGCGACCAGATAGAAGCTCGCCGCGGCGATCGCGATATAGGCGAGGACGGACGGATAGGTGAAGAAGGCCCGGATCAGGTCCTTCAAGGACATCCGTGCCAGGTTGTGCGTCCGATTCTTCCAGAAGCCGCCCATCATGCCGCCGTGTTGGTGTGCCGGGAAATGCGCCGGTAATCTAGGCGAATCAATAGATTGGAGCAAGCGCGCCGCCTCTCGTGCGGGCGCAGGGGCGCTATGCCGGCTGCGACGGGCGGGCGCGCTCGATGAAGAAGATCCAGAACGTCCGGCCACCGTGATAGAGGCAGGTCAGTGCCTGCCAGACGACGATCAGGTAGAGCGTCGGCACGCCGAGCCCGATGTAATAACCGACTGTGAATAAAGGAAGATTGATGTTGCGCCGGGAGATGAAGGTGCGCACGAAGCCGTCGATTGGCGCATGGGTGTGCAGGCCCTTGTGAAACCGCCGCGGGTAGATCGCCAGGATCAGCCGGTCGAGCACATAGAGTCCGAGCATCACGAGGCCCGCCGTCCAGGCCGGCGATGACAGGTTTCCGCCGGTCAATCCCCCCGTCAGGCCGAGGGCCCAGGCGAGATACCAGAACGGCGGATGCACCAGATCGAGTCCATGGTCGAGGATGTTGCCGATCCAGGAATCGGTGAAGGTCAGGCGCGCGAGCTTGCCGTCGACGGAATCGAGCACGCTCATCCCATAGGCGCAGAGGAAGCCGGCGAGGAAATGCCCCGTGGCGAAGAGCGGCACCGCGATGAGGGTGAGGAAGATGCTGACCGCGGTCACCGTGTTCGGATGCACGCGGGCGCGGGCGAGCGGCGGCACCAGCAGCCAGACCAGAGGCGGGTAGACGTACTTGGTGAAGAAGTCGGTCGAGCCCTTGTAGTTCGACCAGAACAGGAAGCGCTCGACCGCGCGCGCGGCGCCTGGGTTGTCGACCCGGAAGAGATAGTAGGGCGTGCTCCGCCGCAGCTTGCGGATGAAGGCGGGGAACTCCGCCTGGGTCAGCACCGGCAGCGCGGCGATCGCCGCGGCGAGCGTGGCCGCGTCGGCGGCGATCTTCGGCCGGTCGCCGGGCTCGATGCGGGCGATGACGGCGCCCTGGTTCTGTCCGTCGACCGCGGCAATCCGGCTGCCGCCATGGGTCCCGAGATAGCCATAGAGCCGGGCATCGACCAGGCTTGCGGCATCGGTCACGAGCAGCGGCTCGTCGCCGAGCGCCGCGGCCAGGCGCTGGCCCGCCGTGCCGGCGGTCCGGGTGACGCGCACCGGGCATTTCAGGCGCGGCTCGCGCGCGAAATCGGGCTCGGCGCCGCCGGACCCGACATCGACGATCACCTCGGTCAATTCGATCTTCTGGTGGCGCGCGGCCTTCAGGTGCCGCTCGATCAGGGACATGCCGAAGACGCGCTCGGGCGAGGCCGCCGCCGCGTCGATCCACAATTTCATGCGTTCAATAACCTTCGAGACGGATCAGCCAGGCACCGCCGATGCTGGCGAAGACCAGGATGGGCATCCAGGCCGCGACCACCGGCGGCACCGCGCCGGATTCCCCCAGCGACATGACCAGGCCGTCGGCGACGAAATACAGGAAGCCCAGGATGAAGCCGATCGCCATGCCGCCGGCGAGGCCGCGGCCGCGCTGGTAGACGGAATGGGCGACCGGGGCGGCGAGCAGGATCATCAGGATCGAGCTGACCGGGATGGCGAAGCGCTTCTGCAGCCAGGCCTCGTAGAAATAGGTCGGCCGCACGCCGACCTCGTCGGAGGTGGCGAACGACCAGATCTTGGTCAGCGGCATGGCCTGGGGCAGCTCGATCAGGTTGGAGAATTCGGTCGGCGTGAGCGAGGTCTGCCATTCCAGCACGTCGTCATGGACCGGGACGGTCGCGTGGTCGGGCGCGATGCTGGTGGTCCAGACGTTGTGCAGCACCCAGAGGTGGCGCTTGGTGTCGTAGTCGGCGACCAGCGCCGCGCGGTACGCCAGGATCACGCCGCTCTCGCCCCGTTCGTAGATCTTCACGCGCCGCAGCTCCGATCCGTAGTTCTGGACCTTGCCCACCTCGATCACCGACTTTCCGTCCTGGATGAAGATCGAGGACGAATCCTCGGCGCGGGAGATCTTGTCGACGTAGATGTCGCGCTTGACCATGGCGTTGATGGCGCGCGGCACGATCTGGTCGGCCAGTGCGAAATGGAAGAGCGCGACCAGGGCGACCGAGGGCAGGAAGGCCAGCAGCACCGCGTTGTAGGGCGCGCCGGAGGCCTTGAAGGCGAGGATCTCGTTGTCGCGCTCGAGGCGTCCGAGCGTCATCAGCGCGGCCAGCAGCACGACGAAGGGGATGAGGAAGCTGACGATCTCCGGCAGGCGCAGGACCGCGTAGAGGCCGAGCCCGCTGATGCGGCCGTCGCTGCGCTGGATCACGTCGATGCTGTTGGAGAGCAGGTCGAAGAGCTGCATCAGCGCCGTGAAGCTGACCAGGAGCAGCGCGAACTGCGTGAAGAACACGCGGCGTATGTAGCGGCTGAAGGTGCTCATTCGGCCGGCTTCGCCTTGCGGCGCACGAAGCGGCGCCGCACCCAGTCCATGGCGCCGTTGATGCCCTCGAACAGATGGGCCAGCGGGTCCTGGCCCGGCTTGCGGTCGGCGAGCCAGAACAGCCACAGGCTGGCGATGCCGAACAGCAGGCAGGGCACCCAGAGCGCCGGGAACGGCCCCACGATCTCGCGCTGGACCATGGCCTGGCCGAACTGGATGACCTCGTAATAGACGATCAGGAACAGGATGCCGACGATCATCCGCATGCTCTTCGACGTGCGCCGCGAGGAGATGCCGATCGGAAAGGCCAGGAACGGCAGGAACAGGATCGAGACCGTGCGGGTGAGGCGCTCGTGCACCTCGGCCACCACGTCCTCGTGGTCGAGGTAGTCCGGCGTGTGCTCGTAGAAGCTCAGGAGCTCGCTGAAGGTGAGTTCTGACTCCTTCTCGCCGCGCTCGCGGAACGGCTCGGGCGAGATCGATTCCAGCGGCAGGTCGAGCTGGTCGAAGGTCATGGCGCGGACCGCGTCGCCGGCCGCCGAGGCTTCCATGCGGATGCCGTGGTGCAGGGTCAGCACCATGGAGAGGTCGACCCGCTTGATGAGGTCGCCGCGCTCGGCGGTCAGGAGCACGGCGCGGCCGTTATTGTCCTCCTCCTTGACGAAGATGCGGGAGAGCTGGCGGCCGCCGTTGGAGATGTCGTTGATCAGGATGGTCTTGCCGCCGAAGCCGGTGAAGAACGCGCCGCGCTCGATCGCCGAGTTCCACTGCGTCTCGGTCACCAGGTGCACCAGCGCGCGATAGCCGAAGCGGGTATAGGGCTCGAGCCAGCCGAGCAGGTAGGCGCTGACCACCAGCAGCACCATCGCCAGCGCGAAGACCGGCGCCATCAGGCGGGTCAGCGAGATGCCGCTGGCCCGCATCGCGTCGAGCTCGCTGTCGCTGGAAAGCCGGGAGCCGGCGAACAGCACGCCGATGAAGAGCGCGGCGGGGAGCGCGATCGCCAGGTAGAACGGCACCAGGTTGCCCAGCATCTCCAGGATGATGGAGAGCGGGCTGCCGCGGTTGGCGAAGAGGTCGAGCAGGTGGATCAGCCGCTGCATCAGCAGCGCCGCCATGGCGATGCCGACCGAGGCGAAGAGCGGCATCGAGACCCGCCGCAGGATATAGACGTCGATCAGGCGCATTGCGGCTGGAGCGTCCCGGCCTTCGCCGGCGCGAAGTCCTGGGCGAAGGCCATCTCTCCGGCCGGGGCATAGCCGCGGCCGTCGGCGGTCAGCTCGCGGACCGCGGCCGAGAGATGCCACGCGCCGCCCGCATCCCGGCTGATGCGATAGATGTGATAGCGCGAGGGGTCCTTGTGGTTCTTCGCCACGGCGGAAGCCGAGGGCACGCCGAAGACCGGCACCGGCCCGGCGGGCGAGGCGAGGCGCCCGAGGCTGGAGATATGCATATGGCCGTGCAGCACCAGCTCGGCGCCGCGCCTGGCGATGACCTCGGCGAAGGCGGCGGCATCGCGCAGGCTCTTGCGCTTGTAGGCGCCGCCGGCAAACGGCGGGTGATGGATCAGCACCACGCGGAACAGGCCCTCGTTGCCCAGGCCCTCCAGCATGTCGCCGAGCCTGGCGAGCTGCTGCGGGCCGAGCTCGCCGGCGGCGACGAACGGGGCGGTCGGGACTGCGGTCGATACCCCGACCAGCGCGACGTCGCCGAGGCGGCGGACGAAGGGGAAATCCTTCTCGTCGCGCGGCGGGCGCGCCGTCTCGCCCTCGCCGGCGTGGCAGCCGGTCATGTAGTCGCTCCAGAGCCCCGCGGACCGTGCCCAGGGCACGGCCACGTAGGCGTCGTGGTTGCCGGGGACGACCGTCACGTCCTCGCCCGGCCCGAGCTTCTCCAGGAACTCGCGCGCCTGCACGAACTCGCCGCCGAGCGCGATGTTCACCAGGTCGCCGGTGACCGCGATGTGGTCCGGATGCTGCGCGGCGAGGTCGGCGGCCAGCACGTCCAGCACTTCCCGGCGATGGACGGCGGCGCGCTTCAGCTTCCAGGAGAGGTAGCCGGTGACGCGCTTGCCCAGCAGCGCCCGCAGCCCGGGCGGGGGCAGCGGTCCGATATGCAGATCGGAAATATGCGCGAGGGAAAGGCTCTGCACGCGAGGTCCGCCCTTGTCCGTGTCCCTGGTCCGTCGGGGGTAAATGTCCCAGCCTCCACGGCCGGTCAAGGCTTGATTTTGCAGGAACTTTCGGCCCCGGAATAGTGTGGACGGCCATATTGTGATGGCGCTATCAGTGGCACGCCATCGGGCGCCCTCGCGAGAGATTCGTTAACGATTTCAATGGTGGACCAGACTTCACGCCACGTCACGGCCCGGATCGTCAGCATGCCGGCCGAGGGCGGTCCACCGCCGGCGCGGATCTGGGGCATGACCGGGGCCGAGCGTCTGGCGCGGGCGCTGCGCCGCGCGGATGCGACGCTGGACTCGAATGCCGCGGTCCTGCTGCGGGACGATTTCATCTATGACGAAGTGTTGATCCGGGCGCTGCTGGCGCAGCCCGGCGTGGTCCTGACCGCGGACGACGGCATCGCGGTCGCGGCGCATGCGCCGGCCGGCGGCGCCGGCGTCGAGGAGACGTTGCGCCGCGGCGAGGTCGCGGCAGGGTTGCGCGCCCTCGACGCCGTGGCCCTGGCGAGCAGCTACAACAAGAGCCTGCGCAAGCGCGCGGCGCCCTATCTGCTGCGGATCGGCGCGATGCCGCCGGTCGCGATCGAGCGGCGGATGTTCGACGGCGCCTACAAGGGCGTCACCGATTTCGTGACCAAGCGGGTCTGGCCCTGGCCGGCCTTTCATGCGACGCGGCTCTGTGCCCGGCTCGGCATCTCGCCGAATGCCGTCACCGCGGTCAGCCTCGCTTTCGTGCTGGCCGCGATGGCCTTGTTCTGGCGCGGGCAGTTCGCCGCGGGCCTGCTCTGCGCCTGGGCGATGTGCTTCCTCGACACGGTCGACGGCAAGCTGGCGCGGGTGACCTTGCGCTCGACGCCGTTCGGCAACGTGTTCGACCACGGCATCGACCTGATCCATCCGCCCTTCTGGTACTGGGCCTGGTACGAGGGCGTGATGGCGCAGGGGACGACCGGCGGCGGCGTGGACCCGACCCTGATGCGGCTCGCCTTCGTCCTGATCATCGCCGGCTATGTGGGCGGGCGGCTGCAGGAGGGGCTGTTCACCCTGCTGTTCGGCATCGAGATCCATATCTGGCGGCCGCTGGATTCCTGGTTCCGCGAGATCACCGCGCGGCGCAATCCCAATCTCTTCATCCTGACGGTCGCCGTGATCCTCGGCGCGCCGGGAGAGGGTTTCGTCGCGGTCGCCTTCTGGACCGCGTTCTGCTTCATCTTCCACACCATCCGCATCCTGCAGGCGGTGCTGGCCAAGGCGATGGGCAGGGCGCCGGTCTCCTGGCTTGCCGAGCCCATCGCCCCCGTATCGCGACCCCTGGCATCATGACCGATACGATCGGCGTCATCAGCAATGCGCGCAGCCGGCGCAACCGCACCTCCATGCGCGATCTCCACGGGCTGCTGCACGATCATCCGCAGGTGAAGCATCACGCCCTGCACGAGGTCTCCGAGATTCCGGAGAGCCTGCGCGAGATGGCCGCGGAGGGCGTCACGCATCTGGTGATCAGCGGCGGCGATGGATCCGTGCAGGCGATCATCAGCGAGCTGATCAATGCCCGCCCGTTCTCCCAACCGCTGAAGCTCAGCCTGCTGCCCGCCGGCATGACCAATGTGATCGCCCTCGACATGGGCATCAGCGAAAAGCCGGTGCCCTACCTGAAGCGCCTGATCGAGCGGGTCGAGGCGGGCAACGAGGGCGAGCGGGTCGATCGCCCGGTGCTGTCGCTGGACCTCGGCGATGGCGGGCCGTCGATCCATGGCTTCCTGCTGGGCGCGATCGCCTTCTACCAGGGCACCATCCTGGGACGGGACAAGGTGCACAGCCTCGGCTTCCACCAGAGCTTCGGCAGCAAGCTCGGCCTGGTGCTCTCGGCGCTGAAGGTGCTGTGGTACGGGCCGGGCGAGAAGTCCGGCTTCACCGGCGAGCGGGTGACGCCGATCATCGACGGCAAGCCCGGCAAGACCGAGGAATTGTTCCTGGTGGTGGCGACCACCTTGAGCCAGATCCTGCCGGGCGTGGCGCCGTTCTGGGGCGACGGCGAGGGCCGGATGCGCCTGACCACGGTCCGCCACCCGCCCAAGCGCTTCGCCCGCGCCTTCCTGCCGGCGATCAAGGGCAAGCCCAGGCCGTGGATGGAAGACTATGGCTATTGCAGCCGGCGCGCGGAGCAGCTTGAAATCGACCTCACCAGTCCGATCGTGTTCGACGGCGAGTTCCTGGAGACCGATGGCGGTCCCGGGTTCAAGCTCTCCGTCGGGCCGACCTTGACGTTCCATCGCTTCTGAGGGCGGCATGGCCGATCCGATCCGCGCGATCATCGGCGAGGAAATGACGAGGCCGGTGGCGCCGGCGGTGATCGCGGCCGCGGCGGCGGTGCGCGCGCCGCACGCGCGGGCCGCCGTGGCGGTGCTGTTCTACGGCTCTTGCCTGCGGGTGCCGGAAGCGGACTTGAGCGACAACCTGCTCGACTTCTACGTCATCGTCGACGACTACGCCGCCGCCTATGACAAGAGATGGCTCGCCGTCGCCAACAAACTGCTGCCGCCCAACGCCTTCTATCGCGAGGCCGAGTGGCAAGGCCGCACGATCCGCAGCAAATATGTCGTGATCTCGCTCCGCGATTTCGCGCGCGGCTGCGCGCCGGAGACGCGCAACGTCTCGATCTGGGCGCGCTTCGCGCAGCCGGCGCGGATCGTCTGGGCGCGCGACGCAGCGACTTCGGATCGCATCGTCGCGGCCTGCAGCAACGCCGTCCACACCATGTTCCGCAATGCCTGGCCGCTCGAGCCGCAGGCGCGCGACGCGGCCACGATCTGGACCCGCGCCTTCCGCGAGACCTACGCCGCCGAGCTCCGGCCGGAGGACGGGGGGAGGGCACGGCACATCGTCGATGCCGACCGCGCGCGCTACGAGCAATTGACGCCGCTGCTGATCGAGGCGCTGCAGCAGCCCGCCGAGACGCGCGACGCGGCGCTCGCGGCCTGGCGCGGGCGGCGCCGGCTGGGCAAGACGCTCAACCTGCTGCGGATCGTCAAGGGCACCTTTACCTTCGACGGCGGGCTCGATTACGCGCTGTGGAAGATCCGCCGGCATTCCGGCGTGACCGTGCCGGTCACCGACTGGCAGCGGCGCCATCCGCTGCTGGCCGCCCCGTCGCTCGCCTGGCGGCTCTATCGGATGGGAGCCTTTCGCTAGCCAGCGAGCTGTCGGCCGGCGCGCGTCGGCCCGACACCCGACCCACCCGCCGATAGCCCTCGTCCCAGTCCAGGCCCTCTGCCTGCATCGCCTTCACGACTTCAAAAGCCATCGCTAAACTCGTGATCGTCGCAGCTTGCTGTGACATGGGGGTGCTCCTCTTGTGTGCTTGGCAGTTCACATCTGGAGTACCCCTTCCTCGCCTGACACAGAATTCCTTACGTCACCCCGCTAGCCAGCGAGCTTGTGCATGAACAAAAAATGAACTATACTATTGATAGATGCTCATGGGCTGGGCCGGTGGCGACGGCGATGCCCTGCAGGGGCCGAGGCGCTCTCGCGCTTGTACCGGGCTTGTACGGAATGAAAATCGGCCCACGCCAAGAAATGACGAAATAGAAACTCTGTCAGTGGGTTAGGCCGATTTTGCCGCCGCCGGCCGTAAAAGCAATGCGGCGGCGCAGGCGGACGGGCCTTTCGGCTGGAACCCGGCCTGGGCCAAACGCGGATCGCCGGATGAAAGGCGTCAGACCGTCTGCGGCGTCGGGTTCTTCGGGGCGGTCGGCTTGCGGATCACCCGGCTGTAGGCCGACATCTCCTTGTCGAAGATGAAGTTCCAGACCACCGCGAGCCAGGACCGGTAGTAGAACCGGTCGTCGTAGAACTCGGCCGCCACCTTCTTCAGCTTCGGCAGGTTGTTCCAGGGGATGTTCGCGAAATCGTGGTGCTCGACATGGTAGCCCATGTTGAAGCAGACGCGATTGAGCGGGCCGTAATACGAATGCGTGTCCTGGGCGCGGTCGCGGGAATAGTGCTCCTGGATCCAGCGCCCGCCCAGGGGATGCAGGCCGAGCGCGAAGAAGGTCGAGAGCAGCAGGTAGACGAGCCCGGCCCAGCCGAAGAAGTAGACCACGGCGATGTCGACCAGGAGCTGGACCAGCATGTTGGCGGTCATCCAGCCGTCGCCGATCTTCTTGCCGATCAGCAGCTTCACCTTCAGCGGCCGCAGCATCTGCGAGACCGAGAGCAGCGCGATCCAGAGCGCCTTCTTCAGCGGCGAGTTGCCGATCAGCGACGCCTCGGTCTTCATCACGATGTCCGGGTCGCGCTCGTACTGGCCGAGATACTTGTGGTGCATCAGGTGGTACTTGCGGAACGCCATCGCGCTCGGCAAAGCCAGCGGGAAGTCGCACAGGATGCCGAGCAGTCGGTTGCCCAGGCTCTTCTCGAACACGGTGTCGTGGGTGCATTCGTGCATCAGCACGTAGAGCGCGTGGTTGATGACCGCGCCGACGACATAGGCGGCGATCAGCAGCACCCACCACGGCGCCTGGCCGATCGTGGCGGCGATCGCGAATTGCGCGCCGACCAGCACGACCACCCAGAGCGCGGTCCAGGGGTTCTTGGCGATGAGCTGACGCACCTCCGGGTGGCGCGCGAGGATGTCGCGCCGCCGCTGGAAGTGCTCGTTGACCGCGTCGGTATAGGTGAAGTCCAAAGCCTGGTTACTCAAGTCCACAACCCCGATTCGACGCCCGATGATTCGAAGGGCGCCCGCCTTATTCGGCCGGAATGTGTCACTTCCGGTCGTCCACCGCACCAATTTTCGCGCGCGGGCGAACCATAAACGATTTAACGCTTTCGGCAGCAGGACCCGGCGTCGCAGGGCGAAATGCGCGGTATGTCAGGAAGTTAGTCACCTCAGGGCGGGTTCGACTCGGCCGCCCAAAACAAAGCCGGCCAGCATTGCTGCTGGCCGGCTTCCCCCTAACCTCGGCAGTCCCGGCTATTCGGCGGCAGCCTTGACCTGATCGGCGCCGGCCTCGGCCGGGATGATGCCGAGTTGACGACCCACTTCGCTCAGGATCGCGGCAACCTGCTTCAGCTGGTCGGTGCTGTGCGCGGCGCAGACCGAGCAGCGCAGCAGGGCCGTGCCGCTCGGCGTCGCCGGCGGCAGAGCGAGATTCACATAGACGCCGCGCGACAGCAGGCCGTGCCAGGCCATCGCCGCGAGCTCCGGATTGTTGATATGGACGGCGACCACCGGGCCGCGCTGCTTGCCGAGCTTGAAGCCCGCGGCCTGCAGCCCGTCATAGAGCGTGTCCACGTTGTGCCAGAGCTTGGTCATCATCTGCGGCTCGGCGCGCAGGCGCGCGAGCGAGGCGCGGACCGAGGCGACGATCGACGGCGGCAGCGACGCGGTGAACATGTACGGCCGGCAGGCGACGCGCAGGATGTCGAACTCCGGATGGTTCGAGACCAGGAAGCCGCCGATCGCACCCATGCTCTTGGAGAAGGTGCCGGTGACGAAATCGACCTCGTCATCGACGCCGTCATGCTCGATCACGCCGCGGCCGGTCTTGCCCATGACGCCCATCGAATGGGCCTCATCGACCAGCAGGTAGGCGCCGTGCTTCTTCTTGACCTCGACGAACTCCTTCAGCGGCGCATGGTCGCCGAGCATCGAGTAGATGCCCTCGACCACGACCAGCTTGTTGCCCGGCTCCTTGGCGAGGCGGGCGAGGCGCTTGTCGAGATCGGCCGGGTCGTTGTGCTTGAAGCGGATGACGGTGGCGTGGCCGAGCCGGCAGGCGTCGTAGATCGAGGCATGGCTGTCGGCATCGACCAGCAGGTAGTCGCCGGGGCCGGCCAGCGTCGAGATCGCGCCGAGGTTCGCCTGATAGCCGGTGGTGAAGACCATGCAATGCTGCATGCCGTAGAAGTCGGCAAGGTCGCGCTCCAGCGCGGCATGGTCGGCATAGGAGCCGTTGGCGATGCGCGAGCCGGTGGTGCCGGTGCCGTATTCGTCCAGCGAGCGCTGGGCCGCGGCGACGCTCTCGGCGTCGAAGGTCAGGCCCAGGTAGTTGTTGCTGCCGCACAGGATCGTCGGGCGACCCTCGATGACGGCCTCGGTGGCGGAGACGATGCGGTCCATCTTCACGCCGAACGGATCGGCGCCGCAGGCCTTGATGTGGCCGTGCGCCGCGCGCAATCCTTCAAAACGGTCGAACAATCCCATTACTCAGGCCCCCGTCTTTGAATCGCGGATGGCCTTGGCGAGCTGCCCGACGGTCGCGATCTCCGGCACCATGTTGAGCGGGATCGAAACGTCGAACTTGTCCTCAAGCACCATCAGCAAATCCATAACTGCGAGTGAATCCAGGTTGAGGTCGCGGGCGATCTCGGTGTCGGCGGTGATTGGCACGTCCAGCTTCTTGAACGGCTGCAACGCGTTGATGATCTCGGCGAGGACGCTATCCTCGGTCAGTTGTTCCGTCGCCATGATCGCCGCTACAGCCAAACCGCCTAAACGAGAGCAGAACCCGGGACCCCCCGATCCCGCCCCATTGCCGCGTCGACTGACGTGACGCTTACGCGAAACTTGTCGCCAATTGAGGCGATTTGGTGAAATGACATTTTGTTACGAAATGTTGCAATCGGCCTGAATCAAGCACTTGGAGCCCGGTTCTGGGCCGAATTTTGGTTAACGTGATGGGTTAAGCCATTCTTTCGCCCGGTACCAGCGCACCGCGTCCTGGAACCCCGCGGCGAGGTCGAAGCGGGGCTCCCAGCCCGGCAGCCGAGGTCCGTGCACCGCCCAATCCCGGTGATAGAGCTCCGGCACCTTGTCGAGGCAGAGGGCGGTGAGCGCGCCGCCGAGCCGCCGGTGGAGCTCGATCAGGACGGCGATGCCGGTCATCGCCGGGCGCGGGACCCGGATCAGGCGGATGCGCCGGCCGAGGGCGGCTTCGAGGGCGGCGCGGATCTGCGGCCAGGAATAGCCGTCCGGATGGCCGTCATCGATCTCGTAGCGGAGCTCGGGCAGGCTCGGCGCTTCGGCGGCCCGGACGATGGCGGCGGCGAAGTCGTCCACGTGGATCAGCGAGACCCGGCCGTCCCGGCCGCCGGGATAGGCGCAGAGCCCGGCCGCGGCGGCCTTGAACATCGGCAGGATCTCGACATCGCCCGGGCCGTAGATCGCGGGCGGGCGCAGGATGGTGACCGGCTGCCGCCCGGCGATCCGTTCGACCGCCTCCTCGCCGCCGTGCTTGCTGGCGCAATAGGGGGAGAGGCCCGGCTCGCGCGCTGCGAGGGAGGAGATGTGGACCAGCCGCGCATTGCGGGCCGCGGCGTCGAGCGCCCCGACCATGGCGGCGGTGCCCTGGACGTTGGCGGCGAAGAACTCGGCGCTGGTCCGCGCCTTGATGATGCCGGCGACGTGGATCACCGCATCGGCGCCGGCGACCAGCCGGCGCAGCGCGCCGCCGTCGGCGAGGTCTCCCAGCACGATTTCCAGCGGTGCATCCGGCATCAGGGCCGAGGTGGGCATGCGCCGGGTCAGGATGCGCACCGACCAGCCGGCCTCGGCCAGCCGATGCACCAGGCGGGAGCCCACGAAGCCGGTCGCCCCGGTGACGGCGGCCAGCCTAGCCATGCCGGTCAGGCCGAAGCGGCCGCATCGGCCGGATGGTAGAGGCCCTGCAGGTAGTTCGCCTTGGCCTTGGCGCGGCTGAGCTTGCCGGAGGAGGTCTGCGGCAGGCCGTGCGGCGGCACCAGGACCACGGTGCTCTCCACCGCCATCGCCTGCTGCAGCACGGCGGCGACGTCGCGCTTCAGCTTCTCCCGCGCCTCCGGGTCGCTGGAGCGGCATTGCACCAGGACGACGATCGCTTCGCTGTCTTCCTTGTCCGGGTCCGTGATCGAGATCGCGGCGACGTCGCCGCGGCGCAGCTCCGCGACGGCATCCTCGGCCGCCCATTCGAGATCCTGCGGCCAGATGTTGCGGCCGTTGAGGATGATCAGGTCCTTGGCCCGGCCGGTGATCACGATCGCGCCGTCGAGCAGGTAGCCGAGGTCGCCGGTGTCGAGCCAGCCGTCGGCCGACAGCGTCTCGCGCGTCAGCTCCGGCTGGCCGAAATAGCCGCGCATGACGCTGGGGCCGCGGAAGAAGACCCGGCCGATCTGCCGCTCGCCGAGCTTCCTGCCGGCGGCGTCGCGCACCTCGATCTCGTGGCCGGGCAGGGCGGGGCCGCAGGCGACGAAGGTGCGCGCGGCCGGGCCGGGCTCGGCGGCTTCGGCGCGGTCGCGCTCCAGGGCGTCGCGCGCGACCGTGTCGGTCGCCGGGCCGCGGTCGAGCGGCGAGAAGGTCATGGCGAGCGTCGTCTCGGCCATGCCGTAGCTCGGCACGAAGGCGGTCTCGCGGAAGCCGTAAGGCGCGAAGGTCTCGCTGAAGCGGCGCAGCACCGCATGCTGCACCATGTCGCCGCCGACGCCGGCCGCGCGCCAGGAGGAGAGATCGGCCTTGAAGTCGCTGCCGTCGCGCAGCCGCCGCACGCAGAGCTCGTAGCCGAAGCTCGGGCTGTAGGCGAGGGTACCCCGATATTCGGAGATCAGGCTGAGCCAGGTGAGCGGCCGGCGCGCGAAGTCGCGGGTCGCCATGTAATCGACCGACAGCTGGTTCAGCAGCGGCGACAGCATGAAGCCGACCAGGCCCATATCGTGGTAGAATGGCAGCCACGACGCGCAGCGGTCGCCGTCGCGGACCTGGAGTCCGTGATTGCCGATCGCGAAGGCGTTGGCCATCAGGACGCGCTGCGGGATGTCGATGCCCTTGGGGAAGCGCGTGCTGCCGGAGGAATATTGCAGATAGCTCGGCTCATCCCTGGCGAACGGTTTCAACTCGGCGCCGCCCGAAGGCAGTGCCGCATAGTCGGAGGCGTCGCCCAGCATGCGAAGCGACACGCCGTCCGCCGCCTCGCGCAGGAAGCCGACCAGGTCCTTGGGCGCCCAGGCCGCCGCGGCGCCGCAGCCTTCGAGCTGATGGCGGAGCTGCTCGACATAGGCGCCGCGCCCGCCGAGGCTGGTCGGGATGGCGACCGGCACGGGCACGATGCCGGCATACTGCGTCGCCATGAAGGTCACGCAGAAATCGGGCTCGGTGTCGGCCACCATCATCATGCGGTCGCCGCGGGCGAGGCCGAGCTTGACCAGGCGCTGTGCGAGATCGCGCGCGCGCTCGCGCAGCTCGCGATAGGCGAGGACCTGCCTGAGCTCGCCGCGCGCGGTGAAGAAATTGAATCCGGCATCGCCGCGGGCCGCGTAGTCGAGCCCTTCCCACAGCGTCTCGAAATCAGCTCGCCGCAACGCCAGCCCCGCGCTGGTCGTGGGCGTCGGTGTCTGTTTCATGGGACCTTAGGTCGCACAAAAGATAGATTGCGAAGGGGCAGTACGACCCCTAGGATTTGTGGGTCCATAGCAAATGTCCGCTGCGATCACAAGGCAGGACGCCGCCTTGCGCGGGGCGGGCACCTTGGGGAGGGCCGCATGGCGCTGGCGCCGCGGCCGTGAAACGCAGCATGAAGACGTCGGATCTGCATATCGCGGAGCGCGAAAGCAACGGCTCCGGATCCTCGCTCCGCAGCCTGCTCGGCCTCGAATGGCTGGGCGGCGCCAAGACCAGGCAGAAGAAGAAGTTCAAGGCGGGCACCCATCCCTCCGCCGGCGGCCAGCCGGATTCCAAGACCAAGGTCAACCAGTCCACGGCCGACGTGCTGAAGCTGCTGCGCGCCGACGGCGCGCATCGCATCGGCGTGTTCGGCGGCCGCGATTTCGCCGAGACCTTCGCCACCCAGGGCGGCGACATCCAGCAGGTCTGGATCTCCAACGATTTCGTGAAGGACCTGCCCGCGGGCGCCAGGCCGCTCGATGCGGAGACCCTGCGCGGCCTCGATGCGGTCGTGGTCGGCGGCGAGGACGTCGCCACCCGTTTCCGCTATGCGCTGCGCCTGGTGGGCGCGCTGGCGCCGGCGGTGCCGGTGCATTGGGTTGCCGAGAACTGGGAGTTCTGCGCCGGCACCGCGGCGGTGCCCGCCGAGATCGACGACGTCGATGCGCTGGTCTTCAACCATTTCGAAGAGTTCTTCGGCATCAAGGACGCGCTGCAATTCCGCTTCGAGGTGATCGGCGAGGAAGGCATCAAGCGCAGCTACAAGATCCTCGGCCCGAGTGAATCGGTGAACCTCAACCTCAACACGCTGGCCGGCGGCAAGCGCAACGGCGCCGTCTGCCTGAAGATCCATGTCGCGCATCCGTACCTGACGCGCGGGCGGCATTATCGCTTCCGCATCTGCGGCGACGTGTTCTGGAAGGACTCCTTCACGATCATCCACGGCTCGCACCAGTTCTTCAAGAATCCGAACAAGGTGCAGGAGTTCCGCCTGATCGAATCCGTGGTGCGCGATGGCGGCCATGTGCTGATGACCGTGCCGAACTACGATCTCGACATGACGGACGACACGATCACGATCGGCTCGGGTGCGCAGAAGACGGTGCAGAAGCGCTCGCGCACGCGCCCGGTCGAGGTCGTCGACTTCGCGCAGAAGCCGACCAACCGGCCGGAGCGCGAGTATTTCGCCGCGTCCTACAAGGGCTACGGCACGTCGTTCTGGTATGCGATCGACCAGGGCTTCTCCAAGGTGCCGGGCAAGCAGGGCAGCATCGCCGCCAACCACCTGGCGCGCGTGGGCGTCGATGACCGCGCCGACATCGCCTTCAGGCCGGAGGAGCTCGACATCGTCCGCAAGGCGATCGACGCCGGCTTCCTGATCTATCCGGTGACGCTGCCGGTCATGCACGGCGCCGGCGAGCTGTCCTTCGGCTTCAACTTCGACGCCTCGAACCCGCCCTTCGAGGACTACATCATCCGCTGGCACGATGCCGACGGCGGCTTCCTCGGCGAGATGCGCTGGCGCAAGGACTTCATCGGCCCGGCGCTGGTCGAGGACGTGCTGGCGCGATGGGACGATCCGGCGCGCGACCGGGCGGCGACGGCGCTGGTGGCGCCGGATTACGTGAAGGCGGGCCTGGCGCCGCAGCGCCTGGTGGCGACCGCGGACATGATGGTGCGCAATGTCCGCACCGGCGACCAGGACTTCACCGAGTTCCAGAACTCCTGGCGCAACCTCGGCGCCCTGGTGCCGACGATGCCGCATTGGCTGCATCCCTCGATCGGCGTGATCGGCCGGACCAACGTGATCGGCCGGGTGCGCTGCAAGGACGGCTACCGGACCGGCGTCTACGTCGCCAATGGCAGCGGCAACCTCAACTACGCCATGGCCGCCGAGGTCGAGATCAGCGCCATCAACCATGCGGGCCGCCGCCTGTCGCATTTCACGACCCTGCCGGCCTTCGCCTCGAAGCTGGTCTGGCTGGACGACGAGCTGCCGGAACTCGCGCGCCATGTCGGCCCGAGCGGCATCGCCGCCCTGCAGGTGAAGTCGGCGGATGCCGACCTGACCGCGCATGTGATCGGCACCTCGCCGCAGGGCGCGGTCGGCCTCCAGCATCTCTGGGGCTACTGAGCCGGCGATGGCGCATTTCATCGTGGAGACCCGGCGCCGTCTGGCGCCGGTTTCGTTAGGGCTCTGGCCCTCGCTCGCCAATCCGGCCTGGCGCTCCTCCGGCGCCCTGCGGCTGTTCGGCGACCGCCTGCGGATCGCGGTCGATCCCGCGCGGGTCACCCGGAAGCTCGGCGCGCGGCGGCTCGCCGGGCTGCGCGGCGCGTTCCTGGTGGAGGGCCTCGACGGCCTGCCGACCGACCCGGTGACGGGCCTTTACACCTACCGCGATATGGAGGATATCGCTCGCCACGGCGCGGACTGGCGGGCGACGCGGCTCGGGCAATGGCTGAAGGCGGCGGTCGAGGCCGGGCGGCCGCCCCTGGTCCGCGGCGCGCTGGTCACCAACGAGGCCGAGATCGAGGCCTATTACCGCGTCTACCTGACGATGTTCGAGAGCATGCGCGCGATCGGCTACCGCTATGAGGGCAGCGACCATATGTGCTTCGGCATCGGCGCCAAGGGCGAGGTGATCCTGATCCGCCGCGGCACCCATCGGCTCGCGGCGGCGCAGATTCTCGCCGTGCCGAGGGTCGAGGGCCGCGTCACCCATATCGACCGCGCCTTCGCCGTGCGCGCGGTCCGGGAGTTCCCCGGCCGGCGGGTGCCGGAGGCGATCGTCAGCGCGGTCTCCGCCGCGGCCGCCGGATGAAGAACGCCTTCCGCATCTTCTTCTATGCCGGCTGGCGGCGCGAGCTGCTGGTGATCGGCACCGTGCTGCTCACCGGCGCGGTGCAGGGCATCGGCATCGCCAGCATCTGGCCGATCGTGGCGCTGGTTTCCGGCGGCAATACCGGCAAGCCGCATTCCATGGGCAACGCGGTGGTCCGCGGCCTGGAGTTCCTCGGCCTGCCGCTGACCGTCGAGGTGCTGCTCGGCGTGATCGCGGTCGTTTCGCTGGCGAGCTTCGCGCTCAATGCGATGGCCTCGATCTTCGTCGGCCGAACCGTGGCCGACCTGACGACGCGCATGCGCCTGCGGCTGATCAATGCCGTGGTCAGGGCGCGCTGGGTCTATTTCACCGGCCAGCCCACCGCGAAGTTCATGACCGCGGTGAGCTCCGACGGCAACCGGGCCTCGGGCGCGTTCCGCGCCTCGGGCAACGTGATCGCCAGCCTGACCCGGGTGGCGGTCTACCTGGCGATCGCGCTCTGGGTGTCCTGGCAGTTCTTCCTGGCCGGCCTTGCTGTCACGGCGCTGCTCTGGATCTGCGTCAACCGCTTCATGCGCATCGCCAAGGAAGCCGGGCGCGGCAAGACCCGGCACACCTACCTTCTGAACAAGAGCATCACCGACGCCCTCACCAACATCAAGGCGCTGAAGGCGATGAATCGCCACGGCTTCATCGCCCAGTCCTTCGTGAAGAACGTCAACGCGCTCCGCGATGCGCTCGCGGCGGAGACCTACAGCGAGGCCGCGATCCGTGCGATCCAGGAGCCGCTGCTGATCCAGTTCCTGCTCGGCGGCATCTACGTCGCCTACACCTTCTTCGGCATGGGGCTGGACCAGATCATCGGCTCGGTCGTCGTGCTGAGCGGCCTCTCCAGCGCGATCGGCGCGGTCCGCGGCGCCACCCAGCGGGTGCTGATCGACAGCTCCGCCTTCTGGGCGATGGTGCGCCTGATCGAGGAGACCGAGCGCGAGGCCGAGGCCGTCCACGGCGGCGTGGCGCCGCAATACGATGCCGGCTGCGGCCTCGACAAGGTGAGCTTCGCCTACGGCACGACGCCGGTCCTGAAGCAGGTGTCGCTCGACATCCCGCCGCATGCGGTAACGGCGATCATCGGTTCCTCCGGCTCCGGCAAGACCACGATCGCCGACCTGCTGGTCGGGCTGCACGTGCCGGTCGACGGCAAGGTGACGGTCGGCGGCCGCGACTTGGCGGAGATCGACATCCTCGCCTGGCGCCGGCAGATCGGTTACATCCCGCAGGAGACCATCCTCTTCAACGACACGATCTCCAACAATGTGACGCTGGGCGACGCGAGCATCAGCCGGGAGAACGTGATCGCGGCGTTGAAGGCGGCGGACGCCTGGGACTTCGTCTCGGCGCTGCCCGGCGACATCGGCTACGTGATCGGCGTGCGCGGCAGCCTGCTTTCGGGCGGGCAGCGCCAACGGCTCTCCATCGCCCGGGCGCTCTGCAACGATCCGCAGTTCCTGATCCTGGACGAGGCGACCAGCGCGCTCGACCGCGAGACGGCGCTGGAGATCGCCGCCGGCATCCGCAAGCTGGTGGGCGAGAAGACCATCTTCGCCATCACCCATCAGCCGATCTGGGTCGATGCCGCCGACAAGGTGTACGAGATGCGGGCCGGCGAGGTCCGGCCGATCGACCGGTCTAATGTGCTGAAGCCACGGCCGGCGTGAGGCCTTCGACCGGCGCCAGCTCGACCTTGCCGTCGGCCACGCGGTAGACGCGGTCGGCGATCTCCACCCAGGCCTTCTGATGGGTGATCGCCAGCACCGTGAGCTTGCCGGCCTGGCGCCGCACCGTCTCGCAGATCTCCGCCTCGGTGATCGGGTCGAGCGCGCTGGTTGCCTCGTCGAGGATCAGCAAAGCCGGGCGGTGCACCAGGGCGCGGGCGAGCGCGATGCGCTGGCGCTGGCCGCCCGACAGCATCGTGCCGCGCTCGCCGACCGGGGCGCGGATGCCGTCGGCCAGCGCATCGACGAACTCCAGGGCGCCCGCGTCCTCCAGCGCCTTGCGCACCTGCGCATCGGTGACCTGGGGGTCGCCGAGCGCGATGTTGTCGAAGATGCTGCTGTTGAACAACAGCACTTCCTGCGGCACGTAGCCCACCATCTCGCGCCATTTCAGCAGGTCGAGCGAGCCCAACGGCTTGCCGTCGAGGGTGATGGTGCCGGAATCGACCACGAACAGGCCGAGCAGCAGGTCGGCGATCGTCGTCTTGCCCGACCCGGATTCGCCGATCAGCGTGGTGACGCGGCCGGCCGGAATCTCCAGCGAGACCTCCTTGAGCACCGGCTTGACGCCATAGGAGAACGAGACCCGGTCGAACCGGCAGCTCTCGTTGAGCGTCGGCTGGGCGCCGGTGCTGACATGCTCGGCCGCCTCGCGCGCCTCGTTGATCGTGGTCTGCAGCGCCCAGTAGGAGCTCTCCGAGGTGGCGGTCTCCTGCATCGCGCGCTGCACGGTCGAGACGTTGGTCATCAGGCGCAGCAGGATCAGCCCCTGCAGCAGCATGTCCTCGAGCCTGAGGCCCAGGATGTGCCAGCAGATGTAGGTTGCCGTCACCATCACGATGTTGATCAGCAGGTCGGGCAGGGCATTGGCGAGCTGCTGCGACATGACGAGGTCGTAGAGCGCCCGGCGGATGCGACGCGCCTGCTTGGTCAGGTTGGCGATCAGGCTCTCGTGCCGCGACATCGCCTTCAGCGGCTTGAAGCCGGTCAGCGCGTCGTTGAAGCCCATCACCAGGCTGCGCATCGCCATCTGCTGCTTGCGCCCGGCCTTGCGGCCGTAGCGGGTCAGCCAGCGGTTGACCAGGCCGAGGCCGAAGCCGAGCACGATGGCCAGGATCGCGGCACGCCAGTCCACCAGCAGCGCGACCACGCAATAGACGATGGTGCGGATCAGGCTGGCGACGACGTTGAGCGAGGTCTTGTAGACGTAGGACGCCCAGTTGGTCTCGACGTTGACCGCACTGACGAAGCGGCCGACCGGGTTGACGGTGAAATACGACCAGCGCGCGGCGAGCACGTTGTCGAGCACCTCCTTGCGCAGCTCGCTGGCGATCTCCGCCACCATGCGGCCGACCCGGCGCGAGGTCTGCTGCGAGATGATCGCCCGGATCGTCATGCAGACCGAGAACAGGATCACCATCGCGCCGAAGGTCTTCGGCAGGTGCAGGGTGTCGAACACGGCGAAGATGACGCGTTCGAGGTGGCTGTGGTGGGCGGTCGGGTCGTCGGCGCCCTTGTTGGCGAGCACCTTGAGGATCGGCAGCAGCGTGCCGATGCCCAGGCCTTCGATCGCGCCGGAGAGCAGCATCGCCAGGACCAGGGGAATCTGCCGTCCCAGGCCGTGCTTGCGGAGCACCCGGAAGGCGTTGACCAAGGCGGAGGATCTCAGGAGCTCGTCTTCGGTCATCATGCGGCGAGTCGACGCCGGGCCTTTCACAGGTGCCTCTCCCAGGAGGCAGGCCTAATTAACATCAGGCCCCCGGTTGTCAACACGACAGGCCCCCATAAGCACCTGATCTTTGCGTCAAAACCGCGCATTTTCCGTGGGTTGGCCTTGGGTTGGATTGCGATTTCACGAGCCGGACCCTATCATGCCACCCGATCGCGCGGCTCGCCCGGCGGGGCCGGCGGGCGTGGAAACCGGAAGGGGCGGACAGGTGGATTATCGGGTCTTCATCCAAACCAACGACGAGCAATACCTCGGCGCCCTGATCGCCGCCTATGCGCTGAAGCGCAACAGCCGCCATGCCGACCGTTTCTCGGTCGAGCTGATGCATTCCCGGGACTATCCCTGGCTCTATGCCAAGGCCGGCCAGAAATTCCTGCGCGGCGCCGAACACCGGGTCTGGGAGAAGGAGGACCTGCAGTCATTCACCCCGCTGCGCTTCATGCCGCCGAAGCTGATGAACTATTCCGGGCGCGCGGTGGTGATCGATCCCGACTGCTTCGCGCTGGCCGATGTCTGGGACCTGCTGACCCGCGACATGGAGGGCAAGGCGCTGATGTGCCGCTGGCGCCCGGCCTTCAAGGACCTGGCCGGCTATCGCGCCTCCAGCGTCATGCTGCTGGACAACGCCAGGCTGACCCATTGGGACGCGGAGAAGACCTTCGACGAGCTGTTCCAGTTCAAGAAGGACTACATGAAGTGGATCAAGCTGGAATACGAGCCGGACGAGACGGTCGGCCTGCTCGAGCCGGAATGGAACGACTTCGACCGCCTGACGCCCTCGACCAAGATCCTGCACAACACCTATCGCCGGACCCAGCCCTGGAAGACCGGGCTGCCGGTCAGCTTCACGGTCCGGGTGAAGCCGCCGAAGCAGCGCTCGTTCCCGGGCAAGATCGTCAAGGCGGTGAAGCGGCTGGTGAAGGACAGGGCCCCCGACACCTACCAGCCGCATCCCGATCCGGCGCAGGAGCGCCTGTTCTTCGCCCTTCTGCAGGAATGCCTGGAGAAGGGGATCATCGATGCCGATCTGGTGAAGCGCGAGATGGCGGCCAACCATGTCCGCCACGACGCGCTGGAGATGGTTCAGCGCCGCGCCGCGTGAGGCGACGGTTTGACGCTGCGACCGGTAATGCGCTGGCGCGTTCGCCGCGAAGGCGCTTACCGTGCGGCCGGTAATGTGGTTCTGGGGAGCGTGAGATGAGCATGTCGGCGGCGGCAATGGCCACGGCGGCGCCCGGCGGAGCCGGCGCACCGCATCTGCTGGCGGACGTCCGGCCGGAGGATGTCGTGCGCGAGCCTTACGCGCACTTCACCCGGCGCAATGTGGTTCCGGCCGAGACCTACGCGGCGCTCGAAGCCGGCTTTCCGAGCCTCGGCATGATCCTCAACGGCCGGAGCGCGGAGAACAACCAGGCAGTCCGCATGACGGTCAAGCAGGTGCTGAACGACCGCCGCATCTCGCCGCTCTGGCGCGAGTTCTTCGAATACCACACCTCGGCCGATTACTGGCGCGACGTGGTCCGCCTGTTCGGCGAGGATTTCCGCCGGGAGTTTCCCGGCCTCGAGGAGAAGATGGGGCGACGCTACGAGGATTGGCGCGTGGTGCCGCGGGGCTTCGCCGGCGACGCCGAGCTGCACCTCGACTGCCAGTTCGTGATGAACACGCCGGTCACCGAGGTCAGCAGCGTGAAGACCGCGCATGTCGATCTCTGCGACAAGATCTTCAGCGCGCTGTTCTACTTCCGCGAGGCGAACGATACGACGCCCGGCGGCGACTTCGAGATCTACGGCTGGCGCCACAGCCCGCGCTTCATCAAGCACCGCACCATGGAGCGCGACGTCGAGATGGTGAAGATCGTGCGCTACGAGGCCAACGCCTATGCCTGCTTCGTCAATTCGGAGCAGGCGGTGCACGGCGTCAGCCCGCGCGGCATCACGCAGGTCCCGCGGCGCTACATCAACTTCATCGCCGAGCTGCCGATCAAAGCCTTCCAGCCCAAGCAGCTCAACCGCTGGCAGAAGCTCTGGTATCGCCAGGAAGTCCGCGCCGCGAGCCAGGACGAGCGGTACTAGGCGCCGGCCTGGCCGCCGGATCTCCTCCGGCGCCCGCTAATCGACCCCGACCGTCTTCACGCCCACCTCGCTCGGGCCGCGCGGGCCTTTGTGCTGGGCGCGTTCGATCGCCAGGATCCAGAAGGTGCGGCCGGCGTGATAGGCGAGGGTTGCCGCCTGCCAGGCGACGATCAGGTAGAAGGCCTCCCGGCCCAGTCCCGCCAGCCATCCGACGGTGAAGATCGGCAGGCTGATATTCCGTCGCGCGATGAAGCTGCGCACGATTCCATCCATGCGCGAATGGGTATGGAAGGCGCGGCCGAACACCTTGGGATAGATCTTCAGCACCACGCGGTCGAGCGCGTAGCAGGCGACGATGGCGATCGCCGCATGGCCCAGCGTGGAATCCCAGCCCTCCGCCGCGATGCCGAGGCCATAGGCCCAGGCCACGTACCAGAGCGGCGGATGGACCATGTCCAACCCGTGGTCCAGGTAGTTGCCGAGCTCGCTGTCGGTGAAGGTGAGGCGCGCCAGCTTGCCGTCGACCGAATCCAGCACGCTCATGGCATAGGCGAGCACGAAGCCCGAGATGAAATGCCCGCTTGCCCAGAGCGGCACCGCGGCAAGCGCGAAGAGGATGCTGACCAGGGTCACCCAGTTGGGATGGATGCGCAGGCGCGCCAGCGGCCGCACCATGAGCCAGACCAGCGGCGGGTAGACGTAGCGGGTGAAGACGTCGGTCGAGCCCTTGTAGTTCGACCAGAACAGAAAGCGCTCGATCTTTGCCGCCCGCGCCGCGTCGTCCACCCGGAACACGTAGTAGGGCAGGGTGCGGCGCAGCCGGCGCACGAAGCCGGTGAAGGCGTCGTCCGGCAGCGGCTGGACCTGCCCGGTCTCGACCAGGGAATGGGCGAGGGCGCTGACATCGGTGCAGCGGTCGGGCAGCGCGGACGGCGCCGCACCGGTCAGCAGCAGCAGGCCGGCGCGCTCGCCGGCGTCACGGCTTTCGACCGCGGTCGGGATCTTGCGCTCGGCCAGGGTGCGGTGCAGGCGCGGATCGGCCAGGGTCGCGCCGTCGAGCAGGAGGACCGGTTGCCCGCCCGCCGCGGCGATCGCGGCAGCGCAGCGCTCCGCGAACGGCCGCGCGTCCTCGCGCCATTCGATCGGCAGGCGGTGCAGGCGCCTGTCGGGCAAGGCGGGTTTGGCCTGGCCGGGCGCGAGATCGATCACGACCCGCGTCGGCGCGGGCTTCAGCATGCGGAGCGCATGCAGATGCCGCTCGACCAGGCCGAGGCCGAAGACGGCGGGGCTGCCTGCCGTGCCGGTCGCGTCGATCCAGACGATCATGCCGTGGCCATCATGGCGGCGCGGTCATTCGCCGCGCGCGGCGCGCTTGGCCTGGTAGGCGGCGCGGATCTTCGCCACCGCCATGTCGCGCTCTTCCTGCGGAATGCGCCGCTGGGTCCAGGTCCGGTTGGCGCTGGTTTCCTCGACCCGGCCCAGCGGGCGGGCGAGGCCCGCCTGGAACAGCTTGCGGTCGAAGGCGGCGATGCTGCGCCGCGGCCGGGCGCGGCCGATCCGCGTGAGCCCGTCGTAGAACCGGTCGGTGAGATCCGGCTTGGCGCCGGCGATCAGCCGGTTCTCGCGGCGGGTGCGGAAGTAGTAGCGGATCTGCTGCAGCGGGCCCATGTCGTCGCGCTTGGGGCGGCGCGGCACCTCGAACAGGTAGAGCGGCTTCATCATGTCCACCGCCTCGGCGATCATCGAGACGCTGTCATTGGTGACGATGAAGTCGTCGGCGAGCCTCAGCAGCGCCTGGTAGGGGTTGGGCTCCTTCGGCGCCCAGAGATGCAGGAAGTGCGGCGGCCGGATCGCCGCCGTCAAGAGTTCCGCGACCTCCGGCGGCGTGCGCGGGCTGGTGGTGACGAGCAGCGTGCCGGTACGCCGCGCATGCACCCAGGCCCGCGCGAGCAGGTCGGCGCCGACGCCCCGGTCGAACTTCAGCTGCGAGGTCGGGCCGCCGACGAAGACAGCGGTCCAGGGGCGCGGCAGGTCCCTGAACTGCGGCAGCCAGTGCTTCGCCTCCGCTTCGAGCTGCGCATCGTCGTGCAGGATGATCGGCAGCGTGAGCTTGGTGACGTTGGGCGCCGAGGGCAGGCCGTATTGCGGGGTGGTGAAGATCAGGTCGAAATGCTGATAGGCGATCCGCGGCCGGCCGAGATGGATGTTGAGGAGGCGGCCGTTGGTCTGCGCCTTCAGCCAGCGCGAGACCGGCGCCGCGCGCCGGCCGATCGCGATCACGACGTCGGGCCAGGGCGCGGCGAACCGGTCGCTCCGTTCCAGATCGACGCCGATCAGGCTGGCGCCGCGGTCGCGGAACGGAATCTCGCATTCGTCGTCGTAGTAGATCTGCTTGACCTCGTGCGGCCAGCCGAGCGCGCGGGTCAGCGCGCGGCCGAGGGCCAGCACCTGGGCGTTGTCGCCCTGCCGCTCGCCCAGCAGCAGCCAGACCCGCGGCTGCGTGCCGGCATCCGGCGCGGGGTTAACGACTCGGAGGTGGCGCTGCTTGGGTTTGGCCATGGCCGTGGATATGGGGAGGATGCGCATTCATGAAAGTGTCGCGGAAGCTAGCAGAGCGGCCGAGACGCGCCAAGGTCCGCAGACCGTTCCCGCACGACCCTGTGTCGCCGTTCACACGCCCATCGAATTGACGGTGCCGGCAGGCGATCCGCCGTATAATTGCCGCTGTCTTCCGCGAACCTGAGGCCGGGCGGAAGCGACCAATTGCCGCCTGTCGCCGGCCCCCATCGAGGATTGCATTCATGACCGTCCTGCGCCGTGTCGCCGTCGCCTTCGCCCTGATCCTGCTGGCGGGAACTGCCGCCGCGGCCGGTCTCGACGACGTCGAGAAGCGCGCCAATGCCTACCGCGACTCGATCATCGCCGCGGTCCAGGGCGCCGACCCGCAGCTCACCGGCCTGCGCTTGAGCGAGGCCGCCGAGGCCGAGCAGCAGGGACATTGGACCGAGGCGGCGGGCAAGCTGAAGCAGGCGATCGGCATGGGCGCCGAGGACGCCGCCCGCTGGCAGAAGCTTTCGGCGCTGGAGGAGAAGGCCGGCGCGCTGCAGGACGCCGCCAGTGCCGCCTATCTGGCGGCGCGCATCCAGGCCGGCGATACGCGCGGCAAGGCGCTGATCCGGGTCGCGACCCTGCTGGACCATGGCGGCCGGGCGGACGAGGCGGTCGCCCTCTATGAGGCGGCGCTGCGGCTCACCTGGGATTCCGAGGCCAACGACCGCATGGAGCAGTTGCGCCGGAGCCAGGCTTTCCGCGCCGTCAACAGCCGGCTGGAGACCGCAGGCGACACGCCGCGCGCCTGCATCGAGTTCAACGCGGTCCTGCAGGAGCCGAGCGCCATCCGCTACCAGGACTATGTGCGCATCGAGCCCAACGTCGATGCCAGCTACGAGCTCGGCGACGGGTCGTCGCTCTGCATCGGCGGCCTCGATTTCGGCGGCACCTATCATGTGAAGGTGTTGCCGGGCCTGCCCGCGGCCGACGGGCAGACGCTGGCGGCCGGCACCGACGTCAACTTCTCGGTCGGCGACCGCGAGCCCAGCATCGGCTTCCGCGACAGCGCCTATGTGCTGCCCAAGGTCGGCAGTACCGGCGTGCCGGTGATCACGGTCAACGTCGAGCGCGTCGCGCTGCGCCTGATGCGCATCAACGACCGCAAGCTGGTGGACCAGGTGGTCGATCAGCGCTTCCTCGGCAATCTCGCCGGCTACGACGCCGAGGAGCTGCTCGACAAGTGGGGCGAAGAGGTCTGGAAGGGCTCGATGGCGGTCGATAACCCGCGCAACAAGCGCGTGGTCACCGCCTTCCCGATCCAGGAGGTGGTGCCCGAGACCAAGCCCGGCATCTATGTGCTGATGGCCTCGCGCTACACGCCGGGCGATCAGGAACAGGACCAGGACTACCGCTGGAACGCCCAGGCGACCCAATGGCTGGTCGTCTCCGATCTCGGCCTCACGACCTTCTCGGGCAGCGACGGGCTGACCGTCGCGGTGCATTCGCTGGAGACCGGCAATCCGTTGAACCGCGTGGACCTGAAGCTGATCGCCCGCGACAACGAGGTGCTGGCCACCGCGACCACCGATCGTGCCGGCATGGCGAAGTTCGATCCCGGCCTGCTGCGCGGCGATGGCGGGCGCACCGCGACCGCGGTGATGGCCTTCCGCAAGGATGGGGATTTCAGCTTCCTCGACCTCACCCGCGGCGCCTTCGACCTCTCCGACCGCGGTGTCGGCGGCCGGACCATGCCGGGCGACACCGATCTCTTCTTCTACAGCGACCGCGGTGTCTATCGTCCGGGCGAGACGGCGCACGTGGTGGCGCTCCTGCGCGACCAGGGCGCCAAGGCGATCGCCGGCCTGCCGGTGATGTTCCGCCTGCTGCGGCCGGATGGAGTCGAAGCGACGCGGTTCACCGACGTGAAGGACCAGGGCGGCGGCTACCAGCTCGACATTCCGGTCGCGGCGACCGCGCGGACCGGGAGCTGGACCGTCGAGGCCTATGTCGATCCCGAGGGCCAGCCGATCGCCGACATGAGCTACCTGGTCGAGGACGTGGTCCCGGCCCGGATCGAGACCGCGGTGAAGGCGACGGTCGATGCCCTGACCCCGGGCCAGGAGGCGAGCGCGTCGGTGGCGGCGAAGTTCCTCTACGGCGCGCCGGCGGCCGACCTTCCGGTCAAGGCGGACCTCACCATCGCCCGCGACGACGATCCGTTCCCGGACATGAAGGGCTATCGGTTCGGCCTCGCCGACGAGAAGGTCGATCCGGTGCGCCAGCCGCTCGACGACACGCGCACCGATGCGCAGGGCTCGGCCAATCTGCCGGTCAGCCTGGGCGATCTGCCCGACACGCCGCAGCCTCTGGCGGCGACCTTGCGCGTCGAGGTCTACGAGTTCGGCGGGCGGCCGGTCATCAAGTCGATGAAGCTGCCGATCCGCAACCATCCCTTCGCGATCGGCATCAAGCCGCTGTTCGACGGCGATGCGGCGCCTTCCAGCGCGCCGGTCGATTTCGAGGTGATGGCGGTCGATCCCGGCGGCAAGCCGATCGAGCGCAAGGGCCTGACCTGGCGCTTCGTCGAGGAGGACTGGGACTACCAGTGGTACTACGCGCGCAACGCCTGGGACTATGACGTCGTCGTGCGCGACAAGGCGCTTTCCAGCGGCAGTCTCGACGCGACGGCGACCGGGCCGGCGAAGCTCACGCTCAACGTCGATTGGGGCCATTATCGCCTGGAGGTGTTCGACGCCCAGACCGGCACGGCGAGCTCGGTGCGCTTCTATGCCGGCTGGTGGGCCAAGCCCGGCACGGCGGATACGCCCGACCGGATGCAGGTCGTCGCCGACAAGGACGTCTACGAGGCCGGCGACCAGGCCGAGATCCGGCTCGCGGCACCCTTTGCGGGCCAGGCGCTGGTGACCATCGCCACCGACCGCATTCTGGAGAGCCGCCTGGTCGACGTGCCGGCCGAGGGCACCAGCATCAAGGTGAAGATCGACCCGGCCTGGGGCGCCGGTGCCTATGTGCTGGCCAACGCGTTCCGGCCCGGCCATTCGGATCGGACGGGAGCTGATCAGCACGGCCCGGGTCGCGCCATCGGGACGGCCTGGCTCGCCGTCGATCCCAAGCCGCGGCAGTTGCAGGTCGCGATGACGGTGCCAGACAAGGTGCTGCCGCGCCGGGGCGTCGATATCCCCGTGCAGGTGGGCAACCTTTCCGGCGGCATCGCCTACCTCACGCTGGCGGCGGTGGATGAGGGCATCCTGCAACTCACCGATTTCAAGAGCCCCGATCCGCTCGGCTATTTCTTCGGCAAGCGGCGCCTGGGGCTGGACATCCGCGATCTCTACGGCCAGCTCATCGACGGCAAGGAGGGCAAGCGCGGCGAGATCCGCGAGGGCGGCGACGAGGCCGGCCTGAACAGCCGCGGCGCCCCGCCGGAATTGAAGCTGGTCGCGCTGTTCTCCGGCCTGCTGAAGCTGGACGATGCCGGCAAGGCGACGGTCCATCTCGACATCCCCGACTATAACGGCCGGCTGCGGCTGATGGCGGTGGCCTTCGACGGCAGCAATGTCGGCTCGGCGGAAGCGGGGCTGGTGGTGCGGGATCCGGTCGTGGCTCTGGTTTCGACGCCGCGCTTCCTGGCGCCCGGCGACCAGGGCACGCTCTCGATCTCGGTGCAGAACCTCGATGCCGCACCCGGCCGCTATCACGTCGCGCTGGCGGCGAGCGATGCCGTGCAGCTCGGCGACGGCGCGATGTTCGACGCCGATCTCAAGGTCGGCGACACGGTCTCGAAGGCGATCCCGATGCTCGGTCGCACGATCGGCGCGGGCAAGGTCACCATGGCGATCACCGGGCCGAACGGCTTCAGCCTGACGCGGGAGACGACGGTGCCGGTGCGCGCCGGCGAGGCGCCGATGACCCAGACCCTTTCGCGGCTGCTGCCGCCGGGGGCGAGCTTCACGATCTCGAAGGCGGCGCTGACGCCGTTCCTGGCCGAGACCGCGCGCCTCGATGCCAGCGTCAGCGCACGGCCCAATCTCGACGTGCCGCGGGTGCTGGAGGATCTCTCGCACTATCCCTATGGCTGCCTGGAGCAGACCACCAGCATCGCCTTCCCGCTGCTCTACGTGAAGGAGCTGGCGGCGATCTGGGACGTGAAGAACGACGATCCCGAGGGCGACAAGGAGCGCATCCAGCGCGCCGTGGACCGCGCCTTCGAGCACGAGCGCAGCGACGGCCAGTTCGGTCTCTGGAGCGGCTCGGATCCGGCGGATCGATGGCTCTCGGCCTATGCCATGGACTTCCTCACGGAGGCCCAGGCGCAGGGCTACCGCATGTCCGATATCGGCTATCGCAACGGCTTGAAGGGGCTGCAGCTCATCGTCGGCGAATACAGCCAGGACGATGCCGAGACGCTGAATGCCCGCGCCTACGCGCTCTATGTGCTGGCCAAGGCGAAGGCGGTCAGTCTCAGCGACCTCAGGTATTTCAACGACACCTATCTCGACCGCCTGCCGACGCCGATCGCCAAGGCGCAGGTGGGCGCGGCGCTGGCGATGAGCGGCGACATGGAGCGGGCGGGCGCCGCCTTCGCCAAGTCCCGCGCCGATGCGATCCGCGCCGCCGGCGGCTACTGGGACTACGATTCCGACTGGTACGGCTCCGCGCTGCGCGACATGGCGGCGCTGATCACCCTCGAGGTCGAGGCGAAGATGCCGAGCTCGGACACCGCCGGCCTGCTCGACAAGCTCGCGGCGCAGCAGGCGGCGCGGGGCTGGCTCAGCACCCAGGAGGAGGCCTGGATCCTGCGGGCCGCCCGTGCGACCGCGCATGACCAGGCGCATATGAAGCTCGGCCTGAGCAACGGCGCGTCCGCCGACCAGGACAAGCCGTATCTGGTGCGGGCGGGCCTCCGCGATCTCGACAAGGAGCTGACCGTCACCAATCAGGGAGACCAGCCGGTCTATCTGCGCGCGACCGCGGCCGGCGTGCCGGCCGAGGCGCAGCCGCCGGTCGAGGCGGGCGCCGCAATCTCGCGGCGGCTCTACACGCTCGACGGCAAGGCGACCTCGCTCGACAAGATCAAGCAGAACGACATCGTCATCGCGGTGGTCTCCGGCAGCTTCAAGGACAACGCCACGCACCGGGCGATGGTGATCGACCTGCTGCCGGCCGGGCTCGAGATCGAGAACGAGCGCCTCAACAACACGCGCCGCCAGGGAGACTTTGCCTGGCTGCCGGAGATGACCGAGGCGCAATACGTCGAATACCGCGATGACCGCTACATCGCGGCGTTCGACGCGGTGCCGGACAGCGGCAACGGCTTCACCTTCGCCTACATCCTGCGCGCGGTGACGCCGGGCCGGTACAAGGTGCCGGCGCCCGCGGTCGAGGACATGTACAAGCCGGAGCTCCGCGCCCGCGGCGAGACCGGCCAGGTCGTCATCGTGCCGTATCAATGACGCGCCGGTCCCGCATCGCGATTGCCTGCGCCGTCCTGCTGGGGCTGACGGCAACGGTCGGGCTGGCGCTCGACCGTCTCAACCCGCTCGATCTGGGAAGGCTGCAGTCGCATTCGGTGATGGTGCTGGCCGGGGACGGGTCGATCCTGCGGGCCTTCACTGCGGCGGGCGGCGCCTGGCGATTCCCGGCGAAGACCGATGGAGTCGATCCCAAGTTCCTCGAGTTCCTGATCGGCTATGAGGACCGGCGCTTCTATCGTCATCCCGGCGTCGACCCGCTGGCGCTGGTGCGCGCGGTCGGGCAGGCGGTGAGGGCGGGGCATGTGGTGTCCGGCGCCTCGACCCTGACCATGCAGACCGCGCGGCTGCTGGAGCCGCGCCCGCGGGTGATCGCCTCCAAGCTGATCGAGATGGGGCGCGCCTTCCAGCTCGAGGCGCGGCTGGGCAAGGCGGGCATCCTCGACATCTACCTGACGCTGGCACCCTATGGCGGCAATCTCGAAGGCATCCGCGCCGCGAGCCTGGCCTATTTCGGCAAGGAGCCGGCGCACCTGACCGAGGCGCAGGCGGCCTTGCTGGTGGTGCTGCCGCAATCGCCGGAGACGCTGCGGCCCGACCGTTTCCCCGCGGCGGCCAAGGCGGCGCGCGACAAGGTGCTGGCGCGGCTGAAGGACGAGGGCGTCATCGACGGTTCGAGCTATGCGGCGGCGCTGGCGGAGCCGGTGCCGACCAGGCGCCTGCCGGCGCTGAACGGCGCGGCGCATCTCGCGCTCCGGCTGCGTCTCGACCAGACGGGCGAGCTCACGGTGAAGACGAATATCGACGCCGACCTGCAGGATCGCGTCGAGGCGATGGCGAGCCGCTACCAGGCGGGGCTGGAGCCCGGCGCGGGGATCGCGGCGCTGGTCGTCGACAACAGGGAAAGGCGGGTGATCGCCTATCTCGGATCGGCGGACTTCTTCGACGACCGGCGCTTCGGGCAGAACGACATGGTCGAGGCGATCCGCTCGCCGGGCTCGACCCTGAAGCCCTTCATCTACGGCATGGCCTTCGAGGATCTGCTGGTCCATCCGGAGACCGTGGTGAAGGACGTGCCGATGCGCTTCGGCGATTACGCGCCCTCCAACTTCGACCACCTGTTCCGGGGCGAGGTGACCGCGCGAGAGGCGCTGCAGCTCTCGCTCAACCTGCCGGCGGTGGCGCTGCTCGACCGCGTCGGGCCGGTGCGGTTCGCGCAGCGGCTCACGGATGCGGGTGCGCCGCTGGTGCTGCCGGACAAGCACGCGCGGCCGGGACTGCCGATCGCGCTGGGCGGCGTCGGCACCAATCTGGAGCGCCTGGTGACGCTCTATTCGGCGCTGGCGGAGCAGGGGATCGCACGGCCGCTGCTGTTCCGCGCCGATGAGGCGGAGGGTGTTCCGCACGCGCTGATGTCACCGCTGGCGGCCTGGTACGTGACCCGGATCCTGGACGAGACGCCGCCGCCGGAGCGGCGTCTGGCCGCCGGCAACCGCAAGAACGCGAGCGACATCGCCTACAAGACCGGCACGTCCTACGGCTATCGCGACGCCTGGGCGATCGGCTACAACGCGCGCTACACCGTCGGCGTCTGGGTCGGGCGGCCGGACGGCGCCTTCTCGACGGGACGCATGGGCCGCGACGCGGCGGCGCCGATCCTGTTCGAGATCTTTGACCAGCTCCCGCATGGCGAGAGCGCCGCATCGGCGACTCCGCCCGCGGGCGCGATCCTCGGCGGCACCAACGATCTGCCGGCCAATCTGAAGCGTTTCGATCCCCAGCCTGGATTGGAGAGCGGCAACCTGCCGAAGGTGATGGCGGGGCCCAGCATCCAGATGCCGGTCGACGGCGCGACGGTCGATGTCGCCCGGGCGAGCCTGGTCCTGGCGGCGCGGGGCGGGGCGCTGCCGCTGCGCTGGCTGGTCAACGGGCGGCCGATCGACTCCGAGCCGTTCCGGCGGCAGGCGGAATGGCTGCCCGACGGCAGGGGCGCCGCCCAGGTCACCGTGATCGACGGCCTGGGGCGCAGCGCCTCGGCGAAGGTCTGGCTGAAATAGCGGTCAGCGCCCCTGCGGTGCCATCCGCCGGCCCGCCGCCAGGATCGCGGTCGCCAGCACCGCCTTTACCAGGTCGCCCAGCGCGAATGGCAGCAGGCCGTACTGGATCGCCTTGTCCAGGCCGACGATCGTGCTGAGCCAGCCGACGCCCATGGTGAAGCAGATCACCTCGGCGATCAGCAGCGTCAGGAAGGCCGGGACGGTGCGTGCGGTCCAGCCGCGCTCGGCCATCCAGCCGATGAAGGCCGACATGATCGGGAAGGCGGCGAGGTAGCCGCCGGTCGTGCCCATGAACACCGCCAGGCCCGCCTTGCCTTCCGACAGCAATGGGACGTTCAGCATCGCGAGCGCCAGCCACGTGACGACGGTCGCGAGGGCGAGGCGCCAGCCGCAGAAGGCGCCGACCGCGAGCACCGCGAAGGTCTGCATGGTCATCGGCACCGGCCACATCGGCACCTGCACGTAGGACGACGCCGTGAGGAAGGCGACGCCGAGCACCAGCACGAGCGCCTTCAAGGCCAGCGGGCGACCCGCGAGCCGCAGCGGCACGTAGGCGGCGCCCGGCTGAACCAGATTGGCGATGGCATTCATTTGATCTCTCCTTAAGAACGCAACCCTTCGCGGGTCAGGTCGTCGGTTACGTCGATGATGGCCTTGCGCAGCGTCTCGACGGCCTGGTCGATCTGCGCGCGGGTGATGACGAGGGGCGGCGAGAGCACCATGAGATGCCCCATCGGCCGCACCAGCAGGCCCCGCGGCACGCATTTCTCGAAGATGCGCCGCGCCACGTCCCAGTCGGCCGGCGGCGGGGTCTTCCGCGCCTTGTCGGCGCTGCATTCGACGCAGACCATGAAATGGCTGCCGCGCACGTCGCCGACCAGATCGAGACCGGCGAGCTCGCCGAGCCGCTGGCGGAAATAAGGGCCGTTCTCCCGCACCCGGCCGCAGATGTCCTCGCGCTCCATGATGTCGAGATTGGCCATGCCCGCCGCGCAGGCGACCGGATGGGCCGAATAGGTGTAGCCGTTGGCGAAGAACTGGCCCTTGCCCGCGGTCTCGGTCAGCGCATGGAACAGGCGGTCGGAGACCAGCATGGCGCCGAGCGGCACATAGCCCGAGGTCAGGCCCTTGGCGCAGGTGATGATGTCGGGCTCGATGCCGAACATCTCCTTCGAGGCGAAGATGTGCCCCAGCCGCCCGAAGCCGGTCACCACCTCGTCGGAGATGTAGAGCACGTCGTGCTTGCGGCAGATCTCCCAGGTGCGCTTCTGGTAGCCGGGCGGCGGCACGATCACGCCGCCCGAGGCCAGCAGCGGCTCGGCGATGAAGCAGGCGACGTTCTCCGGCCCGAGCTCCAGGATCTTGTTCTCGAGATCGGCGACCTTGGCGTCGCAGAACGCTTCGAGCGACATGCCCTCCGGCCGGCGATAGGGATTGGGCGAGGGGATGTGATGGATCGTGTCGGTGATGAGATCCATGTTGCCGCGATCGGCGGGCTTGCCCGAGACCGAGGCCGAGAGCAGCGTCGAGCCGTGATAGGCGTATTCGCGGGTGATGATGTGCTTCTTCTTCGGCTTGCCGAGGAAGTTGTTGCGGAACTGGACGAAGCGCAGCGCCGAATCGACCGCAGTCGAGCCGCCGGTGGTGAAGAAGACGTGCTTGAGGTCGCCGGGCGCGTACTTGCTGAGGCGATGGGCGAACTCGATCGAGGGCGGCGTCGCGGTGATGCCGAACGGCGAGAAGTAGCAGAGCTTGCGCGCCTGCTCGGCGATCGCATCGGCGATCTCGTCGCGGCCGTAGCCGACGTTCACGCACCACATTCCGCCGATCCCGTCGATCATGCGGTGGCCGCGGGAATCGGTGACGGTGGCGCCCTCGCCCTCGACGATGATCAGCGGCTCGTGCGATTTCACCAGGCCGAGATCGACCCAGGGATGGATCATATGATCGCGGTCCTTGGCGACCAGATCCTCGTGGTTGAAGCCGAAATTGCCGGTGTCCATGCCCCTGCCTGCAGCGCGATCTTGAGGTCAGCGATTAGCCGAAAACGATGAGCCTTGTCGAGGGGTGGGGGATCGTGCCCGCGGGGCGCCAAGCCGGGCAAAGCGCACATTGCATGTCGGCGCTCCTGTGCGGGTCCTCATCCCGCGATTGACCGCCGGCACCCGCGCTGCAACGGTTCGTAGATTCGAACACCTGAACAAATTCCCTGTGCGGAAAATCGATCAATATCGGCAAAGTGTAACACGGGCCGAAAATAATTGTCATATGCGCCCTCTAGGGTCCGCGCCGGTTCGGCTATTCGAACCAATTTTCGGACTCGGAGGAGACGGATATGACGTTCTTGAAGATCGGCGCGACGGCCGGCGCGCTGGCGCTGGCAACCGTGCTGTCGCTGGGCGGCGCCAAGGCCGGCAGCCTGGAAGACCTGGCGGCGGAAGCCAGGGCCGGCGGCACGGTGACCAGCGTCGGCATGCCGGACGACTGGGCCAACTGGGGTGAGATCTGGAAGGGCGTCACCGCGAAATACGGCGTCACCCACACCGATACCGACATGTCGAGCGCCGAGCAGCTCGCCAAGTTCGAGGCCGAGAAGGCCAATGCATCGGTCGATATCGGCGAGATCGGCATCGAGTTCAGCCCGGTCGCGATCAAGCGCGGCCTCTCGGTGCCGTACAAGACGACGAACTGGGACCAGATCCCGGCCTGGGCGCATGACAAGGACGGGCATTGGGCGGTGGGCTATACCGGGACGATCGCCCTGGTCATCCGCAAGGATGTGAAGAACCCGCCGAAGAGCTTCGCCGACCTCCTGAACGGCGACTACAAGGTGTCGGTCGGCGAGGTCGGCAAGGCCGCGCAGGCCAACGCGGCGGTGCTGGCCGCGGCGGTGGCACTCGGCGGCGGCGAGCAGGACCTCGAGCCCGCCATGCAGTTCTTTGCGAAGCTGGCGCAGCAGAAGCGCCTGCTGCCGATCAACGTCAATGCCGCGCTGATGGAGAAGGGCGAGGTCGAGGTCGGCGTGATCTGGGACTTCAATGCGCTCGCCTATCGCGACAAGGTCGGCAAGGACAAGTGGGACGTCGTGATCCCCTCGGACGGCTCGATCACCAGCGGCTACTCCACGGTGATCAACCCGTACTCGAAGCATCAGGCGATCGCCAAGCTGGTGCGCGAATACGCGTTCAGCGAGGCCGGCCAGATCGCCTATGCAAAAGGCTATGCCCGTCCGATCCTGATCGACCAGCTCAAGCTGCCCGAGGACGTCGCCGCCAAGCTGCTGCCCTCCGCGCAGTATGCCAAGGCGCGTCCGATCAATGCCGCGATCTGGCCCGATGCCGCCAAGCAACTGACCAAGATGTGGCATGAGGAAGTCGCGCCGCAGCTCTGAGCGGCGTCGTCTTGATCGAGATGGACGGCGAGAGCCGCGCCCCTTCCCTGACCCTCCCCCGATCCGGGGGAGGGCAGGCGGGGACGCGCCTCGGCCCGACGATGCAGGGGCTCTCGGTGCGGAGCCGGGTCAAGCTCTGCGCCTTCCTGTTTGCGCTGCCGCTGCTCGCAATCCTCGCCCTGTTCGAGATCGCGCCGCTGCTGGCGATCGCCTGGAACAGCCTGCACGACGATGACGGGCTGATCACCCTCGCCAACTATGCCGAGATCCTCGGCAGCCGGTTCCAGCGCAGCGCCTTCGTGACCAGCGTGCTCGTCTCCGCGGGCTCCGCCGGTCTCGGGATCCTGATCGGCCTGCCGGTCGCCAACATCCTGCGCTTCATGCCGGTGCGGCTGCAGCAGACCGTGCTGACCTACGCCAATATCGGCTCCAACTTCACCGGCTTCCCGCTGGCCTTCGCCTTCATCATCATGTTCGGGTTGAGCGGCTCGTTCACGCTCCTGCTCGCCAAGCTCGGCATCGCCGGCCACCTGGACATCTACTCGACCGCCGGACTCGTGGTGGTATATGCCTATCTGCAGGTCCAGCTCGCGATTCTGCTGCTCTTTCCCAGCCTCGGCGCCATCACGCCGGAGATCGAGGAGATGGCGACCATGGTCGGCGCGTCGCGGCTGAAATTCTGGTGGCGCATCGGCCTGCCGATCCTGTCGCCGAGCCTGATCGGCAGCTTCATCCTGCTCTTTGCCAATGCGATGGGCACCTATGCCACGGCTTATGCACTGGTCGGCGGCAACGCGAACCTGGTGACGCTGCGGATCGGCGAACTGGCGGCGGGCGACGTCTACTCGGATCCGCAGCTCGCCGACACGCTGGCGACGCTCCTGATCCTGGTCCTGATCGTCCCGGTGATCGTCGAGCAGGCCCTGCTGAAGAGGAGCCGGCCATGAGCGCGACGTCATGACGAAACACGGAAAGGACGCCCAGCGCGTGGTGGTGGGGCTGTTCGTCGCGCTGCAGGTGCTCCCGGTGCTCTCGGTCGCACTCAACGCGTTCGCCACCGACTGGGCGGGATCGATCCTCCCGGAAGGGCTGACCTGGCACTGGGCCGGACAGATCTTCGCCGATCCCAGGTTCACGCTGGCCTTGCGCAATTCCCTGGTCATCTCGTTCGGCGCGATGCTGGTCTCGGCGGCGGTGACCATTCCCGCGGTGCTGGCCGGGCACTGCTATCTGCCGAGCCTCGACCGCTGCCTGGGCGCCCTGGTGATCCTGCCCTATGCCGTGCCGGGGATCGCGCTGGCCCTCGGCCTGATGCGGATCTATTCCGGACAATACGGCGTGCAGCTCAACGGCACGCCCTGGGTGCTCATCCTCGGCTACGTGCCGCTCGGCGCCTCGTTCTACTACCTGCCGATCAAGAACAACCTGCGCGCCGTGCCGGTGCGGGAGCTGATCGAGGCCGGGCACCTGGTCGGTGCCGGCGATCTCGCCATCATGCGGCGCGTGATCCTGCCGGCCGTCATCCGCGGGGTGGTGGTCGGATTGGTGATGAACTTCGCGCTGGCCATCAGCGAGTTCGTCTATGCGAACCTGCTGGTCGGCGGTCTCTATCCGACGCTGCAGATCTTCATGAACGTGCTGCGGCAGGGGAGCGGCCGGCTGACCTCGGTGGTGGTCACGGTCTATTTCGTGGTGGTCTGGATCCTCTCCACGGCGGTCGTCGCGGTGATGGCGAGGCGGGAGGATTGAACATGGGCTATATCGAGATTCGCGGCCTCGCCAAGCGCTATGACGAGACGCCGGTGTTCGAGAGCATCGATCTCGACGTCGAGCGCGACGAGATGTGCGTCCTGGTCGGGCCTTCCGGCTGCGGCAAGACCACGCTGCTGCGCGCCATCGCCGGCCTGGTCGATCCCGACGACGGCCGGATCGCGATCGACGGGCGCGACATCACCCGATTGCCGCCCAAGGCGCGCGGCATCGGCATGGTGATGCAGCAATACGCGCTGTTCCCCAACATGACGGTCGAGCAGAACCTGGCCTTCGGCCTGGAGCAGCAGAAGCTGCCGGCGCCGGAGATCCGGCGCCGGGTCGCGGCGATGATCGAGCTGGTGGGCCTGCAGGCGCGCGCCAGGGCGCGGCCCAATGCCCTTTCCGGCGGGCAGAAGCAGCGCGTCGCCCTGGCCCGGGCGCTGGTCCTGGAACCCAAGCTGCTGCTGCTGGATGAGCCGATGTCGGCGCTGGATGCGCAGATCCGCAAGCGCCTGCGCGACGAGTTGAAGCGCCTGCAGCGCGAGATCGGCTTCACCGCGATCATGGTGACTCATGACCAGGAAGAGGCGCTGGTGGTCGGGGACCGCATCGCGGTGATGCAGAGCGGGCGGCTCTCCCAGATCGGGTCGCCGCACAACGTCTACGGCGCGCCGGCCAGCCAGGAAGTGGCGTCCTTCATCGGCGACTTCAACATTCTCGCCCCGGCGGCGGTCGAGCGCCTGTTCCGCCACCGGCCGGGGCGGAGCTGGGCGATCCACCCCGGTGCCTTCGAGATTGCGGCGCACCGCCATCTCAACGGCGGCGCCGTCCTCTCATCCGACTGCTTCGAGGCGGATGCGACGGTCGCCGGCATGCAGATGCTGGGGCCGGTGATCCGATATCACCTGCAGGCGGAGAGCATTGCGCTGAAGATGGATGTGCTCAACCGCCCGAGCCATGGGCCGATCGCGCCGGGAAGCCCGCTGCGGATCCGGCTCTCGGCGGCCGATGTAAGGGAGATCTGAAGTCCGCGCTCAGGCGGGTCGCGCGCGCCGGAAGGCTATTCCGCCGCCCGCAACGCGGCCAGCGCCTGCTCGACGGAGAAGAGCGGGGTGAAGCGCATGGCGCGGTGCTGCTCGACCAGGCGGGTGTTGTCGCTGGCGACGATGCCGGCCGGTTTCACCAGGGCAAATTCAAGGCCGTCGTCGTCCAGCCAGTAGTGTACGAGGCCCGGCTCGTGGATGCCCTGGTAGGGCGCCTCCTCGGCGACGAGCTGTCCGGTCGAGGGACCCCAGACGATGGCCGTCCGGCCGCGCTGGACGGTGCGGTAGCAATGATTGTGGCCGCAGGCCACAAGACGCAGGTCGGTGCCGGCCAGCAGATCCATGATCGGGGCCCGGCCCGCGCCGGTGACGGCGAAGACCGGCGAATCGATCTCGGCGGCGTGCTCGACGAAGAGCGGCTTGTGCAGGAAGAGCGCGACCGGCCGGCCGGCCGCCTCGTGCAGCACGCCGTCGAGCCACTCGTTCTGTTCGGTCTCGGTGTCGAGGTCGCTGCCGAGAAGCTGGGCGTTGATGCCGATCAGGCGCCAGGCGCCGAGATCGCGGGTCCAGCGATCGGCGCCGAAATGGGCCAGCCAGCGCGCGCGGCGGGAATCGGTGATGAACTGGCCCATGTAGGGCGAGGGACCGCTGTCGCCCAGGTCGTGGTTGCCGGGGAGCGCCGCCCAGGGCGCGTCGATGCGATCGAGCTCGGCGCGCACGAAAGCGTGGTCCGGCGCATGGTCGGGGTCGCAGAGCACCAGATCGCCGGTGACCGCGACGAAGTCCGGCCGCATGCGGTTGATGTGGTCGAGGCAGGCCTGCCAGCCGGCATAGTTGTAGGCGCGCTCGGCGCTGAGATGGAGATCGGTGATCTGGATGACGAGACGGCGGCCCATGATGTCCTCGGTTGGAAGAGCAGCGCTCTTCCTAGCCGGGAAGGATTGCATCCATGTGAACGTGGGACACGGCCCGCCGGGCCGCGATCATGGCTCCGAGATCCTGTGCTGGGCGTCGTACTGCTTCACGAGCTGCGCAGCCTTCGTCACCTCTTCCTGGGACATGGCGCCGACGATGTCGCTGAGGGCGTTCTCCAGCTCCATCTTGCTCGCCTTGCCGGTCTTGCCCTTGTCCTGGTCGTTGGAGAGCGACTGCATGGCGATGGTCAGCCACTTGTAGGCCTGCACGCGGTCGATCGGGACGCCCATCCCGCGGGTATAGGCGCGACCGACCTGGTACTGGGCATAGCCGTCCCCTTGCTCGGCGGCGATCTGGTACCACTCGACCGCCTTGGCATAGTCCTGCGGCAGCTTCTGGCCGAACTCGTACATGTCGGCGACGTTGACCGCGAGCCCGGTATTGCCGCCCTTCGCCAGCGGTTCCCAGACCGCGATCGCCTTGTCCGCGTCGCCGGCATTGAGCGCGTCCCAGCCGGACTGCTCGGCATCGTTGTTGGGCGCGGGCGGCGGCGGTGCGGCCGGTGTCGCGGCCGCTTCCTGGATCGGTTCCGGTGTCGGCGTCGTCGCTGCGGGCGGCGTCTGCTCCGCGGTCGCCTCGGCGGATGATTCCGCGGCCGGTGCAGCCTCGGCCGGCGGAGTCTCCGCAGCCGGTGTGGTCTCAGGGGCCGGCGCTGTCTCAGGGGCGGGAGCCGCCGCCTGCTGGGTCTCGGTTGCCGCCGGCGCCGCCGGCTCGGCCTTTGCGGGCTCGCTCTTCTCCGCGACGCTGGCCGGCGTCGTGCTCTTCGGGAGCGCGGGGGCCGCGGCCGGGGCGGGCGCAGGCTCCGGTGTCGTCGTTGCTGTCGCCGTCGCCGCGGGAGCGGGCGTCGTCGTGCTCTTCGGCAGCGGAACGGTGGGCGCTACCGGCGCCGGCGCGGGTTCCGGCGTCTCGGCGTAGCTGGTGGCCGGTGCGGGCTTGGGCGCTTCGGTCGGCAGTGCCGGCGTGGTGCCGGGATAGACGGCGACCGGCGCCTGCAGCGTCTGTTGGGCCGGCGTCGAGCCCGGCGGCGGCCCGCAGCGGCGATGCGCCGCGCCCAGCAGCGAACGCGGCATGTTCGGCGGGATGCCGACGATGATCATGCTGTTGGGGCCGGTCTTCTGATAGACGTAGTTCTGCTCGATGCCGTCGCTGCCGACCGTGGTGACCGTGATGCTGTCCGCGCTGACGCGATAGCTCACCGGAAGCGTCGCGCTGATCTTGCCCTTGTAATAGGTGAAGGACTTGTCGGCGTTGAACTCGACGCCGCCGCCCGGCGGGCAGCCGAGGCTCGGGCCCTGCCATTTGCCCAGCAGCCAGTTGTCGGGCTCCGGCGGCGGAGGCGTCACGGCCGCGACCTGCACGGGCTGCGTGGTGGCCGGCAGCGCCACGGCAGGCGCGCTCGCCGGCGCCGCCGGGGCGGGTGAAGGCGTCGCCGGTGTCGCGGTCGCGGTGGTCGCCGGTGCGGTCGGTGCCGGTGCGGTCGGTACCGGTGCTTCGACGGCCGGTGCTTCGACGGCCGGAGCCGGGGCGGGCGCTGCCGCCGGCGTGCTCGTCGCGGCGGCCTGCTGCTGCTGCGCCGGGGCGAGCTGCAGCGGCTCGGTCTTGGTCTGCATCGCCTCGGTGGCCGGCGATGCCGGCATGCTCGACGCGGCCTCGGTGCCGGTCGTCGGGGCGGTTGTCGGCGGTGGTGCCGCGGGCTCTGCGCTCGCTTCGGCGGCGGCGCTGGCCTTCTCCGATTTCGCCGGCTTGGCCGGCGTGGAGATCTTCTTGGTCTGCCCGCCGCCTTTCATCGCTTCCGATTCAGGCTGCGGTGTCGTCGATTTCGGGAGGCCCGTGGACGTAGTGCCGGCCGCGGGCGTGCCCGGCGTCATCGGCTCGAGGACGGGTTCGCTCGAGGGCGCCGGCGTCGCCGACGCGGCTTGCTCGGTCGCCGGAGAACCTGGCGGCGGCGTCTCGGCCGCGGATGTTTCGGGCGCGGGCGTCTCGGTGGCCGGTGGAGTCGCCGTCGGTGCCGTGGCATCGGCCGCCGGCGTCTCCGGCGTCACGGCGGGTGGAACCTCGGTCTGGCCCTCGTTGCTGGCATTGACGCCTGACGGCGGCGGCGCGGCGACATCCGGCAGCGGCGACGCTTTGGGTGGCTTCGGCAGGAATTCCTGGGGCTGGTTGAGGCCCTCGAGCCGGTTCTGCCAGTTGCCGGTCTGGGGCAGCTTCACCGCCTTGGGCGCCGCGGTCTGCGCCGGAAAGCTGGTCGCCGGCGCAGAGGCGCTGGCGGCGCCGGCCGGCGCCGGCGGTATCTCCTGGGCCGCGGTGAGCGCCTTGAGGCGGCGGCCGGCTTCCTCGTCGCCGGCATCGGCGGCGCGCTGCAGCCAGGACTTCGCCTGGTCGATGTCGAGCGGCACGCCGCTCCCGTTGGCGTAGAGCGTGCCCAGGTTGCGCATCGCCAGCGGGAAGTTCTGCTTGGCCGCCTTCTCGTACCAATAGGCCGCCTTCACCTGGTCGGCGTTCACGCCCAGGCCGTGGTCGTACAGGGCGCCCAGCGCATTCTGCGCCTGGGCGTCGCCCTGCTGCGCCAGCGGCTGCCATTGCTCGAAAGCCCCGCGGAAGTCGCCGGCCTGGTAGGCCGCAACCCCGGCCTCATAGTCGGCGTGGACCGGCGTGGCGGCGACCAGCGTGGTAACCATTGCGGACGAGATAAACACCAGTGCGCACACCAGCTTGCGCAACTTTCTCCCCGATCCCATAAGACTTCCCTGTCGACTTCTTCTAGAATCCACGTCGATTTTTACCATCGGGCGACCATGCGCAAAGCGATTTTCGCATTTGTTTTGGGACTTTGCACGCTGGTTGCGGCGCTTTCCGGCGGCGCCCAAACCACCCGGGCGGACGCGGTCAAGCCGGCCCGGCTGGTGGTCGATGCCGAGACCGGAAAGGTTCTTGTCGCGGACCGCGCGAATCTCCCCTGGTACCCGGCCTCCCTGACCAAATTGATGACCGCCTATATCACCTTTTCGGAGGTGGCGGCGGGCCGCCTGAGCTTCACGGACACGATCACCGTCTCGGCCGAGGCGGCGGCGCAGCCGCCGACCAAGTTCGGGCTGAAGACCGGGCAGAAGATCACGGTGCAGCAGGCGGTGACCGCCATGCTGGTGACCTCCGCCAACGACGCCGCCTATGCCCTCGCGGAGCGGATCGGCGGCAGTGCCTCGGCTTTCGTCGGCCGGATGAACGCGACGGCGCAGAATCTCGGCATGATCGGGACGCGGTTCCAGAATCCGAACGGGCTGCCCGACAATGCGCAGGTCAGCACCGCGCGAGACATGGCGGTGCTGGCGATCGCCATCATCCACAGCTTCCCCGACCGGTATCCGGTGTTCAGCCTGCGCCAGGCCTCGATCGCCGGCCGGAGCCTGCCCACGGTCAACAGCCTGCTCGGCGCCTATCCGGGCGCGGACGGGATGAAGACCGGCTTCACCTGCGGGTCGGGCTACAACATGATCGGCTCGGCGGTCAGGGACGGCCAGCGCCTGGTCGCCGTCGTGCTCGGCGCCCATGACCGCGGCCAGCGCTCGGTCCTGATGCGCGGCCTGCTGGACAGCGGCTTCAAGGGCGGCGAGACCGTGCCGAACACGATCTCCAACATCGCCATGGTCCCGGCGGGTCTCGGCAGCGCCGTGCCGCCGACGGTGCTGAAGGGCAGCGACTGCTCGGCGTCGGACGGGACCGATGCGGAGAACGACGGTGCGCCGGCGCGGCTGCCGGGCTGGGGCATCATCTTCGGTTCCTATCCCAATCCCGACGTCGCGCGCCAGGCGATCGGCGCCTCGCAGCTCAAGCTGAAGGGCGGCGTCTCGGGCGGGCGGCCCGCGGTGGTGAAGCGCCAGTTCGAAGGCGTCACGCGCTACGCGGCACTGCTCGTGGGCTTGAGCTCGAACGATGCCGGCGAAGCCTGCCGCATGCTCTGGCATCGGGCGCAGTATTGCCTCGCCCTCAACCCGACCGTGCTGAACGATCCGCGCGCGCTCTGGCGCTGAGCGAAGCGGATAGGGCGCCGATGCGCTGGGCCGCACCTTTCATCCTCCTCGCGCTGCTGCTCTCGGCCTGCGCCACGCCGGAGCCGCCGAAGCCCGCGATGGCGCCGTTCGGCGTCAACGGCGATTTCGGCTATTCCGAGCGCGACCTGGGCGCGGACCGGATCGAGGTCACCTATCGAGGCGAGACGGTCAAGATCGACGCGCGCAATCCGCGCGACGACTTCCGCAACAAGATCGAGCTCGACAAGGCCTATGACCTGGCGCTGTGGCGCGCCGCGCAGATCGCGGCCGCGCGCCACAAGGCGGGGCTGAAGGTCGAGAGCGACAGCAAGAACAGCGACGTCGATGTCCAGCGGCGCACCTACTACCGGCCGGATCCGTTCTACGATCCGTTCTTCGATCCGTATGGCGATCCGTTCTGGCCGCCATACCGCCGCATGGGCGGCCCGGCTTTCGGCCCGATGTACCGCTTCGAGGAGGTGCGGACGGCGACCAGCCGCGCCGAGGCGACGCTCACCGTGACGCTCTACGACGCCTTCGACCCGAAGGTGGACGGCATGCTGGCGACCGACGCGACGCTCGCGCGCCTGCAGGCGGCGCGCGGCGGGGAGATGTACTAGCGGCTATTCCTGGGAATCGTCCGACGTGTCGCTGCCGTCCGACGCGCCGCTCTTCGCCTTGTTCTTGTCCTGCTTGGGTTTCGGAGCGACGGCGAGGAGCTCGATCTCGGCGGCCTTCACCTGATCGGCGTTCATGTTCGACTTGACGCCGTCGAACAGATCCTCGGCCCGCTTCTGGTCCCGCGGGTTCTTCGCGTTGTCCTTGGCCTGCGAAGACCAGACATAGGCCTCGATCAGGTTCTTCGGCACCGCTTTCCCGCGCCAGTAGAGCTGGCCCATCAGGATCTGCGCCGGGACGTATTTCTGCTCGGCGGCCTGCAGCACGAGATCGGCGCCCTTGGCCGGATCCGCCTCGACGCCGTTGCCGTTGATCAGCTTGTTGCCCAGCGTGTATTGCGCCTCCGGCAGGCCCTGGTCGGCGGCCTTCTGGTACCATTGGAGCGCGGTCTCCTGGCTCTCCGCGACGCCTTCGCCGTCCTCGTACATCTGGGCGAGATAGAACTGCGACTTGGCATGGCCGCCTTGCGCCGCCGCGGTGTACCAGCGCGCCGCCTGCTTGCGGTCGCGATCGACGCCGTTGCCGTCGTAGTAGAGATTGGCAAGGTCGTATTGCGCGGTGACGAAGCCGAGCTGCGCCGCGCGCTCGTACATGGCCGCCGCCTTCTTCATACTGCGCGGAATGCCGAGCCCGTATTGATAGAGCACGCCGATATTGGTCATCGCATCGGGGTCGCCGGCATCGGCCTTGGGCTGCCAGATCTTCAGCGCACCTTCGTAGTCGCCGTTGTTGAAGGCGGTGGAGCCGGGATCGACCGTGTCGTCGTCCTGGGCGAAGGCCGGCAACGCGGCGCAAGACAGGCCCATGACCAGAGCGACGGCGAAGATCAACCGCATGACGATCCCTTCGGCTTTCCGGCAGGCCTAGCGCAGCAGATAGGTTCGTCCCGCAATGGGC
>DASZSL010000102.1:0-57710 GCA_035548715.1 Dongiaceae bacterium | reverse complement strand
GGAAGTCGCGGCCGGCGCGGCGGCCGGTGTCCCTGCAGCCTGCCGGTTGCTGGCGGGCGCCGGCGCGGCCTGCGCCTCGGTTTTCGGGGATTCAGCCTGGCTCGTCGTGGTGTCGCCGTCGGCGGCCTGGCCGATGCCGGTCGCGTTCTTGATGTATTCGGGGACCTGGCCGATCAGCTTGATGCCGTTGGTGCCCGATTGGGTCGCGTAGAACCAGCCGCCGTAGATCGCAAGACCGAGCAACACGCAGACGACCAGGATCGTGCCGCCGGGGAAGCGCGATTCCGTCCCTTCGCTCGGCCAGACCAGCTCGTTCTGCCGGCTGCGCCGCGCCAGTTCCTCCCGGTAGTCGCCGACGATGCTGCCGCCGTCCAGCCCGAGATAGTCCGCATAGGCCCGCACGAAGCCGACCGCATAGGCATTGCCGGGCAGTTCGTGGAACTTCCCGTCCTCGATGGCGCGGATATAGGCGGCGCGGATCCGGAGCTGGTGGGAGACGTCCTCGATGTCCTGCTGGATCTCTTCGCGCCGGCGCCGCAACAGGCCGCCGACACCGCCGCCGACCTGCCGGATGTCGTCCGGCTCCGGCATGTCGTTGTTGAAAAGATTGGCCCGCCGTTGCGCCATCCTGTTGCCCGGCTCGAAACGCTAGGGATTCAGCCCCTTATAACTTTCGACCCCGACGGGTGCAATTGGTGAAAAGCAAGCAATTTCAGCAATTACAAGGCAACGCCATGATCCCGGGCAAAGACCAGGAGACGACTCCTGAGATCGGACACCGGGCGGGCATGCATTTCCCGCCAGTAGGAGGATAACCTTCCCAGGTCGAGGCTGCGGACCATCGCCCGGACCGGGCCGACCGCCGGCGGCGCCATCGACAGGGTCCTGAAGCCAAGGCAGAGCAGCGCCATGACCGCGATCGGATCGCCCGCCATCTCGCCGCAGAGGCTCAAGGGCTTGCCCTTGGTGTTGGCGACGTCGGCGATCGAGCCCAGCAGCTTGATCATCGCCGGCGCCAGGGTGTCGTACCGGTCGGCCAGACGCGGATTGCCGCGATCCGCCGCGAAAAGAAACTGCTTCAGATCGTTGCTGCCGACCGAGATGAAGTCCAGGCGATCGAGCAGGCCGTCGAGCTGGAAATAAAGCGACGGCACCTCGATCATCGCGCCGACCTTGAGCTCGCGCGGCACCGCCTGCCCGGATTGCGCGGCACGGTCGAGCTCCAGCTTCAGGAGCGCGCGCGCTTCGTCGAACTCCCAGGCTTCGGCGACCATCGGGAACATGACCGAGAGCGGCCGTCCGTTGGCGGCGAGGATCAGCGCCCGCAACTGCTGGCGCAGCAGCGCGGGCCGGTCGAGCGAGATGCGGATCGCGCGCCAGCCCATCGCCGGATTCTCCTCCGGATCGCGCTGCCAGTAGGAGAGCACCTTGTCGCTGCCGATATCGAGCGTGCGGAAGGTGACCGGCTTGCCGCCCGCCCCGTCCATCGCGCGCTGATAGACGTCGCGCTGGCGCGCGACGTCGGGGAAGCTCTGCGCCATCATGAAGGTGATCTCGGTGCGGTAGAGCCCGATCCCGCCGGCGCCGACGGTGTCGATCTGCGGCACGTCGATCAGCAGCCCGGCATTGATCATCAATGTGACCTCGGCACCGTCGAGCGTCACCGCCGGCAGGTCGCGGATCGCGGCGAATGCCTGCTGCCGCTCGCTGCGCTGCCGCATGCTCTCGGCGAATGTCGCCTGGATGTCCTCGCTCGGACGGACGAACAGCTGGCCGTTGTCGCCGTCGATGATCAGCGGATCGCCCGGCAGCACCTTGCCCATCAGCTCGTTGCAGCGGCCGAGCACCGGGATGTCCAGCGCGCGGGCCACGATCGAGACATGCGCGGTCGCCGTGCCCTCCTCCAGCACCACGCCGCGGAGCTTCCTGCGGTCGTAGTCGAGGAGTTCGGCCGGCCCCATGTTGCGGGCAACGAGGATCGCCTCCTCCGGCAGCTCGCGGGTCTGCGGCTGCTCGGTCTGGCCGAGCAGGTGGCGTTGCAGCCGGTTGGCGAGATCGTCGAGATCGGCGAGGCGCTCGCGCAGATAGGGATCGCTGATCTCCCGCATGCGGGCGCGGGTGTCGTTCTGCACCTTCTGCACCGCGGCCTCGGCGGTGAGGCCGGATTCGATCGCTTCGACGATGCGGCTCGCCCAGCCGCGATCCTCGGCGAACATGCGATAGGTCTCGAGGACCTCGCGATGCTCGCCGCCGGCCGCCACGTCGCTGGTCGCCAGCATCTCGTCGAGCGCCAGCTTCATGGCACCCATCGCCTCGTCGAGCCGGTCGATCTCCTTCAGCGGATCCTCGGCGACGAGCTGGCTGACGACGATGTCCGGCTGATGCAGCACCGCGACGCCCTTGGCGAGGCCCGGCGCCAGCATGGTGCCGTCGATCCGCGTCGCGACGACGGCGATGCCCTCTTCCGGCGCCAGTTCCGCCGTCGAGACCAGGCCGCCCGAGGCGATCAGCTCCGCCACCACCATGGCGACGGTCTCGAGGGTCTCGACCTCTTCCTCGGTGTAGTGGCGCCGGGTGCGGTTCTGCACGACCAGCACGCCCAGCACGCGGCCGGAGCGGAGGATCGGCACGCCCATCCACGATTGATAGATCTCTTCGCCGGTTTCCGGGCGATAGGCGAATTGCGGGTGGTGCTGCGCGTCCGCCAGGACCAGCGGGCGTGCGTGGCTGGCGATGTCGCCCACCAGGCCCTCGCCGACCCGGAGGCGCGTATTGTGCACGGCTTCCTGCTTCAGGCCCTCGGTGGCGAACAGCTCCAGCACCTGGCCGGCGCGCATCACGTAGGTCGAGCAGACCTCGGCCACCATGTCGCCGGCGATGATGCGGACGATCTGGTCGAGGCGCGCCTGCGGCGTGCCCGGCTGCGCCATGATGTTGCGCAGTCGCTTGAGCAGCAGTCTCGCGCCGGTGGGGCTGCCGCTCTGGGTCATCTACCGCCCCGGTCCGCCGACGGCGTGATGATGGCGGCGATCGAGCAAAGCGGCGATCGCCTCCTCGACCATCTCGTTCAGGACCTCCGCGGTCGGCTGCTCCTTGGAGACCATGCCCACGCTCTGGCCGGCCATGACCGAGCCGGTATCGACGTCGCCGTCGATCACGGCGCGGCGCAGGGCGCCGGCCCAGAAATGCTCGATCTCGAGCTGCGCCGCCTTCATGTCGAGCTCGCCCTTGTCGAACCGGTCGATCACCTGGCGCTGCATCTCCATGAACTTCTTGACGCCGTCATTGACCAGCGCCCTGACCGGAATGACCGGGAAGCGCGGGTCGAGCTGCACCGACGGCATCGCGTCGCGCGCCGAGGCGCGGATGAAGGCCTGCTTGAACCTGGGATGCGCGATCGATTCCGTCGCGCAGACGAAGCGCGTGCCGAGCTGCACGCCCGAGGCGCCCATCTCCAGGTAGCCGAGCATCGCCTGGCCGCGGCCGATGCCGCCGGCGACGAAGACCGGCACGTCGCGGATGGCGGGGAGGATCTCCTGCGCGAGCACGCTGGTCGAGACCGGGCCGATATGGCCGCCCGCCTCCATGCCCTCGATGATGATCGCATCGGCGCCCGAGCGGACCAGCTTCTTGGCCAGCGCGACCGCCGGGGCGAAGCACATGACCTTGGCGCCGCCGTCCTTCAGCCGCTGGATGGCGCCGCCCGGCGGCAGGCCGCCGGCCAGCACCACGTGGCCGACCTTGGCCGCGAGGCATTCGTCGATGAGCCCCATCAGCTCGGGATGCATGGTGATGAGGTTGACGCCGAACGGCTGCCGGGTCAGCGCGAAGGTCGCGTCGATCTCCTCGCGCAGCCGCGCCGGCTGCATCGAGCCCGAGGCGATGACGCCGAAGCCGCCGCCGTTCGAGATCGCCGCCACCAGGTGGCGCTCGGAGACCCAGGTCATGGCGCCGCCCATGATCGCATAGCGGCTGCCCAGGAACTCCCGGCCGCGCTGCCACAGCGCGTCGAGATGGGCTTCGGCTTCGCTGCGATTCATGGCAAGCGCTTCCTCAGTCGGCGTCGAGGCCGTAGGCGGTGTGCAGCGCGCGGACCGCGAGCTCGGTGTATTCCTCGGCGACCAGCACGCTGATCTTGATCTCCGAGGTCGAGATCACCTGGATGTTGATGCCCTTCTCGGCCAGCGCCTTGAACATGCGCTGGGCGATGCCGGCATGGCTGCGCATGCCGACGCCGATCACCGAGACCTTCACCACGTTCGAGTCCGAGATCAGGCTGTGGTAGTTGAGCTCGGACTTCTTGCCGGTCAGCACCTGCTTCGCCCGCTCGAAGTCGCCCTTCGAGACGGTGAAGGTCATGTCGGTGTTCTTGCCGTCCTCGGACACGTTCTGCACGATCATGTCGACGTTGATGTTGGCGTCGGCCAGCGGACCGAAGATCCCGGCGGCGACGCCCGGGCGGTCGGGCACCTTCATCAGCGTGATCTTCGCCTCGTCCCGGCTATAGGCGACGCCGCTGACCAGTTCCTGTTCCATGATCTCATCCTCATTGACCACGAGCGTGCCGGGCTTGTCCTCGAAGCTGGAGAGGACCTGCACCCGCACGCCGTGCTTCATCGCCATCTCGACCGAGCGGATCTGCAGCACCTTGGCGCCGAGCGACGCCATCTCGAGCATCTCCTCGTAGGTGACCTTGTCGAGCTTGCGCGCCTTCGGGACGATCCTGGGGTCGGTGGTATAGACGCCGTCGACGTCGGTGAAGATGTCGCAGCGATCGGCCTTCAGGGCCGCCGCCAGCGCCACCGCCGAGGTGTCCGAGCCGCCGCGGCCCAAGGTCGTCACCCGGTTGTCCGGGCCGATTCCCTGGAAGCCGGCGACCACCGGGACCTGGCCCTGCGCGAAACGCCGGTCGAGCTCGGCGCGCGCGATGTCCATGATCCGCGCCTTGCCGTGGGCGTCGTTGGTGACGATCGGGATCTGCCAGCCCATCCAGGAGCGCGCGTTGACCCCGCGCGCCTGCAGCGCAATCGCGGTCAAGCCGGCGGTGATCTGCTCGCCGGCCGCGACGACGGTGTCGTATTCCCGCGCGTCGTGCATCGGCGACAACTCGCTGCACCAGGCGACGAGCTGGTTGGTGTGGCCGGACATCGCGGAGACGACGACCGCGACCTCGTGCCCGGCATCGACCTCGCGCTTGACGCGGTCGGCGACGGCATTGATGCGCTCGATATTGGCGACCGAAGTGCCGCCGAACTTCATCACGATCCGGGTCTTGGCCCTGGCCTCAGGCTGGGCACTCGCCCCCGCACCGATCCGGACCCCAGGTTGAGCCCCAGCTTTAGACATTGGCGAAAATTCCTTAACGAAGCCGCACCGCCCCTCAATCCGACGGCCGCCTCGACCGGAATCTTGCCCTAGAATCAAAGGGGGGAAATGGATTGTCTTGCCAGCGGCGCGTATCCATACTGATTTGGTGACAGCGAAGCAAGCGGCGAGGCCGCTTGCGGCTGACTTTTCAACCATTTGGCTGTCCGCCATGGACCCTTTCCAGACCCCGGCCCATGATCCGTCCCGCGCGGCGGCGCGGAACACCGTCGACCACGCCGAGATCGCCAAGTTCGAGGCCATGGCGGAGGGCTGGTGGGATCCCACCGGCAAGTTCCGGCCGCTGCATCGCCTCAACCCCGTCCGGGTGCGGTTCATCCGCGACCGTCTGGCGCAGAGCCTGGGGCGCGACCCCAACGGGCCGGAGCCGCTCCGAGGACTGTCGATCCTGGACGTCGGCTGCGGCGGCGGCCTGCTGGCCGAGCCGCTGGCCCGGCTCGGCGCGACGGTGACCGGCATCGATGCCGCCGAGCGCAACATCGCCATCGCCCGCGACCATGCCGAGAAGGTCGGCGTCAAGGTCACCTATCTCCCCTGCACCGCCGAAGACCTCGCGGCGCAGGGTGCGCAGTTCGACGCGGTGCTGGCGATGGAGATCGTCGAGCACGTCGCCGACCTCGACGGCTTCATCGGCGCCTGCGCCGATCTGCTGAAGCCGACCGGCACGCTCTTCGTCGCGACGCTCAACCGCACGGTGAAGTCCTTCGCCATGGCGATCGTCGGCGCGGAATACGTCCTGCGCTGGCTGCCGCGCGGCACCCACGACTGGAAGCGATTCCTGCGGCCGTCGGAGCTGGCGCAGCGCCTGCGGGCGCGCGGGCTCGCGCTGCGCGAGCTGGCCGGCGTCACGTACCACCCGCTCGACGATTCCTTCGCACTCGGGCGCGACTGCTCGGTCAACTATCTGGCCGTCGCCGGCCGGCCCAGGCCGCGCTGACGCCTTCTCGAGTCGGCTCACCGAGTCGACTCGCAGGATCGCCTTCGAAAAGCCGTAAAATTCCGGTGAGAACGTTGCGTCCCGGAACCGGCGCGGTTATTCCTGGTTCAGGGGAGGCAGCCCGAGTCGGGAGGAGGAGTCGCCGCGATGAGTCCAACGAAGCGTCCCATCGGCCGGAGCGTAAGCCGCAGGGCCGTGATCCTTTCCATGGCGCTGGGGCCTGCCCTCACGGCAGCGCTGCCCGCCTTCGCGCTGACCGACCAGCAGGAGCTGGTCGATGAATCCCGCATCACCTTCGACAAGCTGATCACCTCGGTCGAGTTCGGCGAGCTGCCGGGCTACATCAAGCGCGCCAAGGCGATCATGATCTTCCCGGACATCTTCAAGGCCGGGTTCGTGATCGGCGGCCAGGGCGGCACCGGCCTGCTGCTGGTCCGCGACGCGGCCAAGGGTTGGAGCAATCCCGCCTTCTACACGCTGGCCGAAGGCAGCGTCGGCCTGCAGATCGGCGGCCAGTCCTCCGAAACCATCTTCACCATCATGAGCCAGAAGGCGCTGGACGCCGTCCTGGACAACCAGATGAAGTTCGGCGGCGACATGTCGATCGCGGTCGGGCCGATCGGCAAGGGCATCGGCGGCAACACCACCACCAATCTCTCGGCCGACGTCTACACCTTCGCCAAGACCAGCGGGTTGTTCGGCGGCGTCGCCCTCAACGGCGCGGGCATCATCAAGAACGACGACTACAACCACGCCTATTACGGCCCCGAGGCCACGCCCTACGCGATCGTGATCGAGCGCAAGTTCACCAATCCCAACACCAAGACCCTGCTGAACAGCCTGGCACCGTACTGAGGCTTGCGCCTCAGGCGCGAATCTCCTGCCGCTGGAAAGCGACGTAGGCGGCGGCAAACAGCAGGATGGCGGCGGCGATCAGGCCGGTGATCTGCGGCCAGACCAGGAGCAGGCTCTGCCCGAGCGGCAGCGGCGCTCCCATCAGCGCGCCTTCGACCTGGCTCTCGTAGATCAGGCCCAACGTGCGTGTCGCCGGATGGAGGATGGCGGTCGCCGCCTCGCCGAACAGCGTGCCCGGCGAGACCCGCGCGATCACGCTCTCCATCACCAGCTCCTTGGGATCGGGGAGGCCGAGCATGATCGAGGCCGGGTCGGGGGCCACCACGGCGCGGGCGATGAACGGGGCGACGATCGGCCAGAGCACGCCCAGCAGCATCCAGAGGCCGAGGGCGCAGAGCGCCGACGTCGCCGGCGAGCGGAACAGCACGGAGAACAGCATGGCCGCTGCCAGCCAGGTCGCGGCGTAGGCCAGGGCCACCGTGAGAAAGGCGACGCTGCGCAGCACCTCTTCGCCGCTCGGCGGCACGCCGATCAGCAGCAGGCCGAGGCCGACCATCAGCAGCCAGAGCGCCACCAGCCCGACCGCCAGGGTCACCAGGCCGGCCAGGAACTTTCCGAACAGCAGCGCGTCGCGGTAGATCGGCTGCGCCAGGATGCGGCTCAGGGTGCGGCGGCTGAACTCGGTGTTGATGCTGTCGAAGCCGAGACCGATCGCGAAGATCGGAATGAGGAAGCTCAACAGGCCGGCGAAGGACGGCAAGGGCTGCTGCGCGTTGGTGAAGAGCCGCAGGAACAGGAACGGGTCCTCGGCGGTCACGGTCTTGATGTTCTGGATCGCCGTATAGACGGCCCCGAGGCCGATCAGCAGGATCAGGATCTCCAGCACGCGCATCCGCACGCTGCCGAGGTGATCCGCCAGCTCCTTGGCGAAGACCGTGCCGAGCCCGGCCCAGGGCGAGCCGCGCCGCCGGCCGCGCTCCTGCTCGCCGCTATGCGGCGCGGTTTGAGTTGGCCGCTTGAGACCTGAAGTAGCGCGTATAGATGTCATCGAGGCTGGGCTCCACGACGGATAAACGGAACAGTGCGCCGCCGGCGCCGATCACGGCTTCGGCGATCACCGGCCTGAGATCGGATTCCGCGGCGATGCGATAGGTCTGGCTCCCGGTGCCGACGACGCTGCGCAGTCCGGGAATCTGCTTCATCAGCGCCGGGAAATCGACGCCCTTGGCGGTCACTTCGATCGCATAGCCGCCGCCCAGGACCTGGCGCGACAGCTCGGGGACGGTCCCCTGCAGCACGATGCGCCCGCCATGGAACAGCAGCACCCGGTCGCACACCGCCTGGACGCGGTTGAGAAGGTGCGACGACAGCAGGATCGCGACGCCCTCGGCCTTCAGGTCCAGGATCAGGTCCAACAGCTCGCTGGTCGATTGCGGGTCGAGGCCGGAGGTCGGCTCGTCGAGAATGGCCAGGCGCACCCCCTTCATGAAGACTTCGGCGAGACCGAGCCGTTGCCGCATGCCGTGCGAATATCCGCCGACGCGGCGGTCGGCCTGGGCGTCGAGGCGCACCTTGTGCAGCGCCATGGAAATCCGCTGGTCGATCTCCGCCGCGTCGATTCCGGCCAGCCGCGCCGTGTAGCGCAGATTCTGCCGGCCGGTGAGCTGCTCGTAGAAGCCGACCGAGTCCGGCAGGTAACCGACCCGCCGCTTGACCGCCAGCGGATCGCGCAGCGGATCGTGGCCGAGCACGGTGATGCGTCCCGACGTCGGCTCCGTCAGCCCCATCAGCATCAGGATGGTCGTCGTCTTGCCGGCACCGTTCGGACCGAGCAGACCGCAGATCTGGCCGAAGGGGATGGCAAGGCTTATGCCGTCGACCGCCGGATGGCTGCGGTAGCGCTTGGTGAGGCCCTCGGCCTCGACTGCGAGATTGCTGGTCATCGCCGGCCGAACCGGACGACGGCGCCGACCAGCACCAGCAGCGCGACGGCGATCAGGCCGACGCCGACGATGCCCCAGAGCGTCGAGGTGGTGACCGAGATCCGGAAGTCGGCGGAGCTCGATTCACCGCCGGCATCGGCGCGGAACGTGGTCATGTAGTCGCCGGCAAGGGCCTTCGACGGCGGCGCCAGGAAGGCGGTCACGGTCTTGGTCTCGCCCGGCGCGAGCTGGTCGACGGTCTTGTTGTCGAAGGTGACGTTCCATTCGCCCGGCGCCGCGGCGGTGAGCGCGATGTTCTGCGCCGGCGCGCTGCCGTCGTTGGTCAGCAGGAGATCGACGGTCGAGGACTTGCCCGCCTCGGCCGCGGCGCTCAGGCGATCGTCCTTGCCGGACAGCCGGAGATGCGGCTGCCCCGTGATCTCCATGGCGAGCGGGAGGTCGGTGCTCAGGCCGCCGGCCGCCGCCGTGACTTTGAACTGGTAGTCGCCGGCGGTGGCGTCGGCGGGCGGCTGCACCTTGACCTTCAGGTCCTTGCTCTGGCCGGGATCGATCGGGATCGAGCTGATCTCCTGCGAGCCATAGCCTTCGGTGAAGGACGCCTGGAAGTTCTGCGGCACCTGCGCGTTCAGGCTGACCAGCTGCTTCTTGGCGCTGTCGTTCTTGACGTTGAAGCTGTAATCGAAGCTCGTGCTGGGCGAACCCTTCAACGACGGCAGATCCGACTTCGCCTCCAGATGCGCCGGCTGCACGTCGCCGATGGTGACTTCCAGCGGAAGCTGCAGGTTCTCGCCGTCGCTCCTGGCGCTCACGACGAGATCCTGGGTGCCGCTCTTGGCGTCGGCCGGGATCTTCAGGTGCAGATCGAGATCGACGGATTCGTCGCTCGCCGGCATGGCGGCCTCGACCGTCTGTCCGCCGCCGGTGAAGCTGGCCTGCCAGTCCTTCGGCGCGCCCTCGACGGCGAGCTTCAACGGGGCGGGCGCCTCGCCCGAATTCCTGAGCTTGAGCTGGATGTCGGCATTGTCGCCCGCCCGCACCGTCAAGGACGGATAGTCGGTGGTGAGCCACAGGCCGCGGAGCGGCTCCGCCCCGGCATGCGGTGCGAGCGCGGTCATGGACGACCAGGAACCGAAGGCAGCCAACGCTGCGCACAGGGCGATTCTTCGCCGCATAGGACTAACTCCCGTTTTCAAGTCGGGCGCGCTCTCAGATCAGGAACGCGTCAGCGCATTTTCCGCGCTTGTTGCCGGGAAAAGCTGTCCAGAACCCGTGGCAGGAACTTGGCGAGTTTGTGGTTTTTTTGCGGCAAGGTGTAACCGGATGTATCGCTGATACATTTCCGCGTGTGTATCGCAACCCGACAGTTTCGGAACTCACCCGAGTGCGCGCACGGCCTCGTCGTGGATCAGCGCCATGATGCGGCGCTTCAGGGCGATGAACGGCGGCGAGGTGGTCGCTTCCACCGTGCGCGGTCGCGGCAGGTCGATGTCGATCTTCTCCTTGATGGCGCCCGGCCGCGCGGTCATCACGTAGACATGGTCGCCGAGCAGGATCGCCTCCTCGATGTCATGGGTGATGAACAGCACCGTCTTCTTCGAATGCTCCCAGATCTTCAGCAGCAGCTCCTGCATCAGCGACCGGGTCTGGCTGTCGAGCGCGCCGAACGGCTCGTCCATCAGCAGGATCTCCGGGTCGTTGGCGAGCGCGCGGGCGAGCGCGACGCGCTGCATCATGCCGCCGGAGAGCTGCTTCGGGTAGTTGTTCTCGAATCCTTCGAGGCCGACCTCGCTGAGAAACCGGCGCGCGATCTTGCCGCGCGCATCGGCCGAGAGGCCGCCGATCTTCAGCCCGAACTCCACGTTCTTCCGCACCGTCAGCCACGGGAACAGCGTGTAGGACTGGAACACCATGCCGCGGTCCTTGCCGGGTCGCGTCACCGGACGGCCGGAGACGCGGATTTCTCCGGTCGTGGGCTCGATCAGCCCGGCGACCAGGCGCAGCAGGCTCGACTTGCCGCAGCCCGACGGGCCCACGATCACCGAGAACTCGTTGTCGGCCACGCCGAGCGAGATGTGGTCGAGCGCCTGGACCGCATTGCCCTTGCGCGGCGTGAAGCGCAGCGAAACATCGTCGATCTCCAGCTTGCTCATGGGATCGGCCGCTTCACGCCACGACGGTCCAGGGCAGCAGGCGGTCGCGCAGGAACTTGAACAGCTGGTCGGTCAGGAGTCCCAGGAGGCCGATCACCGCGATGCCGAGGAAGATGCGATCGGTGAAGAGCCCGCGCATCGAGTTCAGGATGAAATAGCCGAGACCCTTGTTGGCCGCGACCAGCTCGGCCACCACCAGATAGGTCCAGGCCCAGCCGAGCGTCACCCTGAGCGCATCCATCACGCCGGGCAGGGTCGCGGGGATCAGCACCCGGGTCACCACCGTGCGACGGCTGGCGCCGAGCGTATAGGAGACGTCGAGCAGGTCGTGCGACACGTTGCGCGAGACGTCGGCGATGATGATGAGCTGCTGGAAGAAGGTGCCGATGAAGATGACCGCGACCTTCTCCGACCAGCCGATGCCGATCCACAGGATCAGCAGCGGGATGAGGGCCGAGACCGGCAGGTAGCGCACGAAGTTGGTGATCGGCTCCAGGGCGGCTTCGGCGATCTTGAAGCTGCCCATCAGGATGCCGAGCGGCACGGCGAAGATCGAGGCGAGGATGAAGCCCGACATGATCTCGCCGACGCTGAACGCGGTGTCCCGGAGCAGCGACCCGTCGCCCAGGCCATCGATCGCCGCCTGAACGACGGCGGTCGGGGTCGGCAGGAAATCGGTGCGCACCAGCCCGCCATAGGAAAGCAGGCACCAGAAGCCGAAGACGACGATCGCCACCAGCGCGCTCACCGTGAGGTAAGCGCGCGGCGGGATCTCCTTCTTCGGCGCGAAATACGCGTCGAAGCGGCTCATTCGTTGACGAAGTCGTAGTCGATCAGGTCGGCGGGGGTGGGCTTCACCTGCATCTTGCCCTTGCTCGACCAGATGTCGATTGCGTATTGCACGGTCTGCTGCAGCGGCCCCGGCTTGTCCTTGGTGCCGAAGAAGACCTTGTTCTCGTCGGCGCCGTAGAACTTGATGCCGGGCAGCGTCTCCTTGAAGTCCTTCGGGTCCTTCAGCCAGCCGCCGACGCCCTTGGCCATGATGGCGATCGATTCGTCGGGGTTGGCCTTGTAGTAGGCGACCGCCTCGTTCCAGGACTTGACGATCGCCGCCACCTCCTTCTGGTGGTCCTTGATCCACGAGGTCTTCGCCATCAGCGCGTCGGTGATCAGCCCCGGCGTGGTCGAGCTGTCGACCAGCAGGTGGCCGTGGTCGGTCGCCTTGCCGCGGCTGAGCCACGGCTCCCAGGTGACCGCGGCATCGACCTGCTTGCTGACGAAGGCCGTGCCGGCGTCACCGGCGGTCATGTTGACGATGTTGAGGTCCGACTCCTTCAGCCCCGCCTTCTCGAGCAGGACGTTCAGGTAGAATTCCGAGACCGAGCCCTCGTTGACCGCGACCTGCTTGCCCTTGAGGTCGGCGACGGAGGCGATGTCCTTGTTCGAGACGATCCCGTCGCCGCCGTTGGAATCGTCGATCGCGACGACGTACTTGTAGTCGTCGGTGGTCTTCATATAGAGCAGCGCGGTATCGACGGTGCTGGCGATCATCTGGATGCGATCGGCCATCAGGGTCGGGAAGCGCTCTTTCGGATCTTCCATGACGACGAGATCCACGTTGACGCCGTTCTTCTCGAAGAACCCCTTCTCCTTGGCGATGTAGAGCGGGCCATAGCCGACCCAGGTCGAATGGGCGATGGTGATGGTGTCGTCGGCGACGGCGGGCAGGCTCGTCGCGCCGGCCCAGGCCAAAGCGGCGAGGCCGGCGATCCAACCGATTGTCTTGCGCATGATGAGCAGTCTCCCTGAGTGTCTGGTTCGAAGCCAGCGCGGCGCGCGACGGGATTGAAAGCTCGAGGTGGCCGCCCTGAAAACCTCGCCGGTGGCCGCCGCGGCACATTGGGATCGTGCATCTTTCCGGCTTCCCTGAAAGCCGGCGGGCGGGTCAGCGATCACATGACGGTAACATTGCGGTCCGGCGCTGACAATCGGATCGGCGCCCGCGGCGGGCGTCGAGGCGGCTATTCCTCGTCCCGGAGCCGATAGCCGACGCCGGCGGCGTTCTCGATGCAGGAGGGCGCCGCGTCGTCGGCGTCGATCTTGCGCCGGAGCTGGCCGATGAAGACCCGGAGATAGGCGGTGTCGTCGCGATGGGCCGGTCCCCAGACGGTCTCCAGGAGCTGGCGATGGGTGACGACCTTCCCGGCATTGAGCGCCAGCAGGCGCAGGAGATCGAACTCCTTCGGGGTCAGCCGGATCTCGGTTTCGCCGCGGGTCACCTTGCGCCGGGCGACATCGACTTTGAGATCGCCGGCCTTCACCACCGGCACTTCGCCCTGGCGGCGCATGCGGTGCCGCAGGGCCGCCCGCAGCCGCGCCAGCAGCTCGGCGATGCCGAACGGCTTGCTGACATAGTCGTCGGCGCCGAGATCGAGCGCCTCCACCTTCTCCGCCTCCCGGGCACGGGCGGAGAGCACGATGATCGGCACTTCCGACCATTCGCGGAGCTTCTTGATGACCTCCTTGCCGTCCATGTCGGGCAGGCCGAGATCGAGCACGACGATCTCCGGTGCATCGCCCGCCGCGTGCTTCAGCGCCTCGGCGCCGGTCGCCGCCTCCATCACCTCGAAGCCGCTGGCGCTGAGGCTTGCGCGCAGGAAGCGCAGGATCTGCGGCTCGTCGTCCACCACCAGGACGCGGGTCGGTGCGGTCACGCTTCGGCCCCCAGTTCGGCGGCGGGCACCGGCTGCTGGGGCACGGCGAAAGAGACGGCGAAGCGGGCGCCGCGTCCGGTCTCGGTCGGGCTGGCGACGGCGATGGTGCCGCCCATCGCCTCGACCAGGCCCTTGCAGATCGAGAGGCCGAGTCCGGCGCCGGCACGGCCGCTGTCCGAGCGGTCGCCGCTGTAGAATTTGTCGAAGAGATGCGGCAGCGCCGCCGCTGCGATGCCGGCACCGTCGTCGGTGACCGCGATCTCCAGCCGGTGCCCGGCGGGCCGGGCGGCGACCTCGATCAGAGTCGCCCCCGCTGCATGCTTGAGCGCATTGTCGATCAGGTTGACCAGGACGTTCTCCAGCAGCACGAAATCGGCCTTGATCAGCGGCAGGCTCCCGGGAAGCTTCCGCCGCAGCATGCCCGCTTTCGGCTCCCGGGCGAAGCGCCGGATCGCGGAATCCAGCAGATCGCTGACGTCGATCCAGTCCGACTTGGTTTCCAAGGCGCCGGCCTCCAGCCGGGTCATGTTCAGCAGATCGGCGACGAAACGATCCAGCCGGTCGGCCTCCTGCTCGATGGTCGACAGCAACTCTGCGCGCGCCGCCTCGTCGAGCCGCGCATCCTGCTGCCGCAGCGTCGTGGCCGAGCCGAGGATGGAGGTCAGCGGCGTGCGCAAGTCATGGGAGATCGAGGAAAGCAGCGCATTGCGCAGCCGGTCGGTCGCGTGCAGCGCCTCGACCTTGGCCGCCTCCTCGGCGAAGGCGATGCGCTCGATGGCGACCGCCGCCTGGTCGAGCACCGCGTCGAGGCTGCGCAGCATCTCCAGCGACGGCCCGCGCTCCTCGCCGGTGCGGCGGATGCCGATGACGCCGATCACCGCGTCCTTGGTGCGCATCGGGCGGAAATGCCAATCCGAGCGCGGCAGGGTGTCGGTGCCGTAGCCCGCGGGCTCGGCGTGCTCCCGCGCCCAGCGCGCTGCCGCCCAGCCCGAGGCATCGAGCTGGTCCTCCGGCGGCCAGGCATGGCTGATCGAGAGCGCCTCGCCCTCGACCAGCAGCACCATGGCCTGGCGATCGGCGACGCGGTTGGCATGAATCGCGACCGCGTGCAGCAGGTCGTCCAGCCGGAACGTGGCGCCCAGGCGCCGCGAGAAATCGTAGAGCGCCCGGGTCGACTTGATGCGCGCCTGCGCCGCCTCCGCCTGCTCGCGCACGATGCCGGCGAGCGTGCCGGTGACGATCGCGGTCACCAGGAAGATCAGCAGGGTGACGAAGTCCGCCCAATGGGTGATGTGGAAGGTGAGGAGCGGATCGAGGAAGAAGAAGTCATAGGCGAGGAAGGCCACGACCGAGGCCGCCGCCGAGACCACGCGGCCGAAGGTCACCGCCGAGAACAGGACTGCGCCGAGCAACAGCAGCGAGATGTTTCCCGGGCGGTTGAGATCGGGGATGACGTCGCCGGCGAGGACCGCGAGCCCGATCGCCGCCATGCTGGCGACCCAGGGCAGCCAGCCCGCCGGGAGGCGCAGCCTGAGGCGCGGAATGCCGCCCGATGCGACCTGCTGGGTCAGCACGTGCACGGCGATGCCGTTGCTGCGCCGGACCAGCTCATGGGCCAGCGAGCGGCGCAATATCTCCTTCAGCCAGCTTGCGCGGGAACGGCCGATGATGATCTGGCTGACATTGCTGCGCCGGGCGAAGCGCAGGATCTCTCCGGGCAGATCGCGGCCGGCCAGCCGCTCCACGCGGGCGCCGAGATCCGCGGCGAGCTTCAGCGCGACCTCGGCCGGATCGTCGTCGCGCGGCAGGGTCAGCGGCACCCCCGGCCGCTCGACATGGAGCACGATCCACGGCGCCTGGAGCTGGTCCGCCAGCCGCCGCCCGGCGCGAACCGCGAGCGCGCTCGCCGGGTCGCGGCCGATGCAGACCAGGATGCGCTCGTTGACCGGCCACGGCCCCTCGATGCCATGGGCGCGCATATAGCCGGTGACCTGGTCGTCGACCCGGTCGGCGGTGCGGCGCAACGCCATCTCGCGCAGGGCGGCGAGGTTGCCGGGATTGAAGAACTTCTCCAGCGCCCGGCCGGCCAGCTCCGGCGCATAGACCTTGCCCTGATGCAGCCGCTCCACCAGCTCGGTCGGCGTCAGATCGACGAGCTCGACCTCGTCGGCCTGCTCCAGGATGCGGTCGGGCACCGTCTCGCGCACGCGTACGCCGGTGATCCGCGCGACCGCGTCGTTCAGGCTCTCGAGGTGCTGGACGTTCAGCGTGGTGTGAACGTCGATGCCGGCGAACAGCAGCTCCTCCACGTCCTGCCAGCGCTTGGGGTGCAGGCAGTCGGGCGCATTGGTGTGCGCGAGCTCGTCGACCAGGATCAGGTCGGGCCTGCGCGCCAGCGCCGCCGCGAGATCGAACTCCTCGAGCTTGTGGCCGCGATGGCTGATCGACTGGCGCGGCAGGACGTCGAGCCCCTGCAGCAGGCCGGCCGTCTCGGCGCGGCCATGGGTCTCGACGATGCCGACGACGACATGGCGCCCGGCCGCGGTCGCGGCGCGCGCGCCTTCGAGCATGGCGTAGGTCTTGCCTACGCCGGGCGCCATGCCGAGATAAATCTTAAGCCGGCCGCGATTGGCGCGGCCGGCTTCCTTCAGCAGGGCTTCCGGTTCCGGGCGAAGAGGCTCGTCGCTGAGGCTCATGCACCCATCATAGCCGGTTTAGGGATTGGCTGTCGCATCCAGCGCCAGGTTGAGCTTCAGCACGTTGACATGCGGCTCGCCGATGATCCCGAGGAACCGTCCCTCGGTATTGTCCGCGACAAGCTGCCGGACCTTGTCCTCCGGCAGGTTGCGGGCCTTGGCCACCCGCGGCACCTGGAACAGGGCACCGGCCGGGGTGATGTCCGGATCGAGGCCGCTGGCCGAAGCGGTGGCGAGGTCGGCGGGGACCGGCGCACTGGGATTCTCGGCCTTCAGCTTGTCCACGTCGCCCTTGACCCGGTCGACCAGCGGCTTCGCCGTCGGGCCGTAATTGGAGCCCACCGAGAAGCCGGCATTGTAGGGCACGCCGGTCGTCTTGGTCGGATCCTGCGGATCCGGGCCCGGCGTCACCGAGGGGCGGCCGTGGAAGTACTTGTCCGAGGCGAAGTTCTGGCCGATCAGCTCGGAGCCGATCACCTTGCCGTCCTTCTCGATCAGGCTGCCATTGGCCTGGTGCGGGAAGGCGAGCTGGGCGATGCCGGTCATCGCCAGCGGATAGGCGAGGCCGGTGATGATGGTCATGACGACGATCATCAGGATGGCGGGACGGATGTGGCTCATGATCCTCACTCCTCAAGCAAGGCCGATGGCGGTGACGATGAGGTCGATCACCTTGATGCCGATGAAGGGCACGATGATGCCGCCAAGGCCGTAGATCAACAGGTTGCGCCGCAGCGCGACCGCCGCGCCGACGGGGCGATAGGTGACGCCCTTCAGCGACAGCGGGATGAGCGCGATGATGATCAGGGCGTTGAAGATGATCGCCGACAGGATGGCGCTCTGCGGCGTCGCCAGGTGCATGATGTTCAGCGCCTGGAGCTGCGGATAGATCGCCAGGAACATCGCCGGGATGATGGCGAAGTACTTGGCGACGTCGTTGGCGATCGAGAAGGTGGTCAGCGCGCCCCGGGTCATCAGCAGCTGCTTGCCGATCTCGACGATCTCGATGAGCTTGGTGGGATCGCTGTCGAGGTCGATCATGTTGCCCGCCTCGCGCGCGGCCATCGTGCCGGTGTTCATCGCCACGCCGACATCGGCCTGGGCGAGCGCGGGCGCGTCATTGGTGCCGTCGCCGCACATGGCGATCAGCTTGCCCTGGGCCTGCTCGTCGCGGATCAGCTTCAGCTTCGCCTCCGGCGTCGCCTGGGCCAGGAAGTCGTCGACTCCCGATTCGGCTGCGATGGCGGCCGCGGTCAGCGGGTTGTCGCCGGTCACCATGACCGTGCGGATCCCCATGGCCCTGAGCGCGGCGAAGCGCTCGTGGATGCCCGCCTTGACGATGTCCTTCAGGTGGATGACGCCCAGCAGCCTGCCGTTCTTCGCCACGGCGAGCGGCGTGCCGCCGGACTTGCCGATGCGCTCGGCGGCAGCCGTCACCTCGCGGGCGACGGGATCGATGCTGCCGGCCGCGACCCCGACATAGGCCAGCACGGCATCGACCGCGCCCTTGCGGATCGCCGCCCCGCCGGCATCGATGCCGCTGATGCGGGTCTGGGCCGTGAAGGGTACGAAGGTCGCTCCCGCCGGATTCTGGGTGCGGATGCCGTATTTCTCCGCCGCCAGCGCGAGGATCGAGCGGCCTTCCGGCGTCTCGTCGGAAAGCGAGGCCAGTTGCGCCGCCTCCGCGACGTCGCGGTCCGAGACACCTTGCACCGGCACGAACTCGGTCGCCTGGCGGTTGCCGAGCGTGATGGTGCCGGTCTTGTCGAGCAGCAGCGTGTCGACGTCGCCCGCCGCCTCGACCGCGCGGCCGGACATGGCGAGCACGTTGAAGCGCACCAGCCGGTCCATGCCGGCGATGCCGATCGCCGACAAGAGGGCGCCGATCGTGGTCGGGATCAGGGTGACGAACAGCGCCACCAGCATCAGGACCGGGATATGGCCGCCGGCATAGGCGGCGAAGCTCGGGATGGTGACCACGGCGAAGACGAAGATGATCGTCATGCCGGCCAAGAGGATGTTGAGCGCGATCTCGTTCGGCGTCTTCTGCCGCGCGGCGCCCTCGACCAGCGCGATCATGCGGTCGAGGAAGGTCGAGCCCGGCGCGGCGGTGATCTTCACCTTGATCTGGTCGGAGATCACCTGGGTGCCGCCGGTGACCGCCGAGCGATCGCCGCCGGACTCGCGGATGACCGGCGCCGACTCGCCGGTGATCGCCGCCTCGTTGACCGAGGCGACGCCCTCGATCACTTCGCCGTCGCTGGGGATGAGGTCGCCGGCCTCCACCAGCACCACGTCGCCGACCTTGAGCTGGGTGGCCGAGACCTTGGTGATCCCGCCGTTCTTCAGCAGCTTGGCGACGGTGTCGGTCTTGGTCTTGCGCAGGGTTGCGGCCTGGGCCTTGCCGCGGCCCTCGGCCACCGCCTCGGCGAAGTTGGCGAACAGCACGGTGAACCAGAGCCAGAGATTGATCTGGAACGAGAAGCCGTAATTGCCCGCGCCGGTCACCAGATCCCGGACGAACAGGATCGTGGTCAGCACCGTCACGATCTCGACCACGAACATCACCGGGTTATGGATCATCGCCCGGGGGTCGAGCTTGCGGAACGACGCCCCGATCGCCGGCACCAGGATCTTCGGGTCGGTCAGCGTCGTCGAGGTGACGCGCTTGCGGGTCTTGTGCACAGACACGGTGGAAGTCATGCTCATGATTCAGATCCTCGGATCTTCAGTAGAGGGTGCCGGCGTTCATCGCGAAGTGCTCGACCACCGGCCCGAGCGCCAGCGCCGGGAAGAATGTCAGGCCGCCGACGATCAGGATGACGCCGACCAGCAGGCCGACCCAGAGGCCGCCGGTGGTCGGGAAGGTGCCGGCCGACGGCGGCACGATCTTCTTGGAGGCGAGCGAGCCCGCGACCGCCAGCATCGGAACGATCATGGCGAAGCGGCCGATGATCATCGCAAGCCCGATCGTGGTGTTGTAGAACAGGCTGTTGGCGGTCAGGCCGGCGAACGCACTGCCGTTGTTGCCGGTGCCGGAGATGAAGGCATACATGATCTCGCTGAAGCCGTGCGGGCCGGAGTTCTCGAGCCCCGCCAGGCCCGGCTGCACCACGACCGCGATCGCCGTGAAGCCGAGGATGGAGAGCGGCAGGATCAGGATGGCGAGCATCGACATCTTGACCTCGCGCGCCTCGATCTTCTTGCCCTGGTATTCCGGCGTCCGCCCGACCATGAGCCCCGCCACGAACACCGCGACGATGCAGAACAGCAGCATGCCGTAGAGGCCGGAACCGACGCCGCCGAAGATGATCTCGCCCAGCATGATGTTCACCATCGGCACCATGCCCGCCAGCGGCATCAGGCTGTCATGCATGTTGTTGACGGCGCCGCAGGAAGCGTCGGTGGTGACGGTGGTGAACAGGGTCGAGTTGGCGATCCCGAACCGGACTTCCTTGCCTTCCATGTTGCCGCCGGACTGCAGCGCGCTCGCCGTCTGGTCGACGCCCATCGCGGCATAGGCCGGATTGCCCTGGGATTCCGCCCAATAGGCGGTGGCAACGCCCATCAGGAACAGGATGCCCATGGCGGCGAAGACCGCCCAGCCCTGGCGCTGGTTGCCGACCATGCGGCCGAACACGTTGGTCAGGCCGGCCCCGAGCGAGAAGATCAGCACCATCTGCACGAAGTTGGTGACCGCGTTCGGATTCTCGAACGGATGGGCGGAGTTGGCGTTGAAGAAGCCGCCGCCGTTGGTGCCCAGCATCTTGATCACCTCCTGCGAGGCCACCGGGCCCTGGGCGATCACCTGCTTGGCGCCTTCGAGCGTCGTCGCCTCGGTATAGGCGCCGAGATTCTGCGGCATGCCCTGCCAGACGAAGAACAGGCCGACGACCACCGAGACCGGCAGCAGGATGTAGAGCGTGCAGCGGGTGAGATCGACCCAGAAGTTGCCGACCGTCTGCGCCGAGCGCCGCGCGAAACCGCGGATGAAGGCGAGCGCCAGCGCGATGCCGGTCGCCGCCGACACGAAGTTGTGGACCGTGAGCCCGGCCATCTGCGTCAGATAGCTCATCGTCACTTCCGGCACGTAGGACTGCCAGTTGGTGTTGGTGACGAAGCTCACCGAAGTGTTGAAGGCGAGGTCCTGGCCGACCGCCGTCTGGCCGGCCGGGTTGAAAGGCAGCACCGCCTGCAGCCGCTGCAGCGCGTAGAGCGAGAGGAAGCCCGCCAGGCTGAAAAGCAGCATGGCGACGGCGTAGCCGGTCCAATGCTGCTCCTTCGATTCATCGACGCCGCAGATGGCATAGGTCAGGCGCTCGACCGGGCGCAGGACCGGGGTCAGGAAGGTGCGCTCGCCGGCGAAGACGCGCGTCATGTAGCCGCCCACGGGCTTGGTGATCGCGATGATCACCAGGCAGTAGATCGCGATCTGGATCCAACCGTTCAAAGTCATGGCTAAGAGCTCCTTCGTATCGCGATGCTAGAACCGCTCGGGGCGAATCAATGCATAGATGAGGTAGGCGAGCAGGCCGAGCGAGACGGCGGCACCGAGCACGAGATCCAGACTCATGGCGCCCTCACATCCGGTCGCAAGCGTAGGTGTAGAGAACGAGGACCGCGAAGGAAGCGCAGCCCAGGACGATCATGGCGATGTCGAACATTGATGGTCTCCTGTCCCGGCCGATGCTTCTGCCGGCTCTTCAGTGCACGATTACTGGCTCGGAATGACCTGCCGCGGACGATCGCTCAGCGCCGCGATACGCAATGATCGCACCGGCGCCGGCGTCGCAGCTTGACCTGAGTCAAGAAGGGCATCCGTCGGTTTCGATCAGAAGTGGTGCGCCCCCGTCTCACGCCGGCCGCGCGGGTCGGCGATGTCGCCGCCGGCGGGGATCATCGACCGGGCCGCCCGGCCCGCGCCGATCCGGTCGCCGCTGAACGCCAGAAAGAAATAGACGGCCTGGCCAAGGAACAGGGCCGCACCGAACAGATCGAGGATGACATCCAACATGATTCCGCCTCCCTCTTCGTCCGTGCGGGGCCATTCCCCGCGGACCTTCAGGAGCCGACGGAAATGTGGGACGGAGCGCCGTTGGGCTTCCATGCGAAACTCATCGGCAGGGAATAAGGATTTCATAAAGACCGGGAGGCGCGTGCGGGGCCTGCCCCTTTGCGCCTTGCTTACATCCGGGCCGGCAATCCCCATCGATTTCTTACGGGCGCACGCCCCATCTTGGCCCGGTGGCGGCCATTGCGCGCCGCAGCTTCGATTGACGCAGCATGAGCTGACCATGGACCTGGTTCTGCAACGGATGCGCGACGCGGTGGGCGCCGTCGCCGTCGGCCCTCCCGCCGCCTTCTGGCTGCGGCGCCGCGGACGCGACTGGGCGGTCCGGCGCGAAGGCGAGGCCGTCGAGACGCTCTATCCGACCGAGGCAGAGGCGCGGACCGCGATCCGCATCGCGCTCCTGCGCTGCTCGGCCTACTGCGTGCTCATGCAGGCCGACGATGGCTGGTACGTCCTGGATTCGTCGAATTGGCCGGGTGGTGATTCGGAGCAGGATCCGCCGGCCGAGACGGCGGCGCATGCGGCATTGCGCCGCTGACGGTTTCATCGGCTTTCAATGCTTCCCGCGGTTATATGACGCCGCGCCGCGGGAAGCGGGTTCGCCCCACGCGGGTTCGCCCCACGCAACGATCCGGCGGCTTCATTCGTTGATTCGAGATTCGAGATGATGAAGTTCAACGCCATGCCGAGCGCGCATTTTTCCAAGGACCGTCCGGTCGACTATTTCATCCTGGTGGAGCCGCGGGCCGACGGCCCGGTCATCGGCACCTATGGCGATCACCCGATCGCCGCGTCGGTGAAGGACGCCTTCGGCCGGCGCTATCGCTATGTGGGCGTCGCGTCACGATTGCGTGACGGCCGCCTCGACGTGAAGGCGCTGTCGCCCGGCGAATGGTTCGTGCAGCCGGGTCTGGTCTATCGCATGGAATCCGACGAGAGCGGCGGCCTGCTCGGGCGGCTGCGTCGGCGAGAGCAGCCTTCGCGCGACGAACGCGCCTCGTACTGACCGTCCAGCGGGAGGATTCCCGCACATTCGGGTGTTCAGACAGGACCCGAAATCCTGCTTTTTTAACGGTTCTTTCATAGACCCGGCCCGAAGCTGGGCGCTCAGGCGCGGCCGCTGGCCGCCCGTGGCGGTGCAGCGGGCTTGCAGGGTTACAATGCTGATTTGGATCGCTTTCGCGGTCGGTGGGCTGACGGGAGCGCTTGTCTTCCATTTCGCGCGGCAGACCCGCATGACCGCCGGCGTCCCGATCCCGCCCGACGCGCTGGTGGCGCTGGTGCTCGACAGCGTCGATGCCGCGATCACCGTCTATGACGGGCGCGGGCGCCTGATCCGCGCCAACCGCTGCGCCGAGCAGCTCTCCGGCTACACCGAGGCCGAGCTCCGCGATCCGGAGACCTGGCGCCGGGTCATCCCGCCCGAGGACTACCCGACCGTCTCCGCCTTCCTCGAACGGCCGAAGCTCGCCAACTTCCCGCGGCCGAACGTCAACTACTGGGTGACCAGGAGCGGCGAACGCCGGTTGATGAAATGGTCGAACGTCGCGCTGGACGACGGCAATGGCGGCGTGCTGCTGATCGTGTGCATCGGCTTCGACATCACGGCGCAGCGCCAGTTCGAGCGCGACCTGATCGAGGCGCGCAACCGCGCCCAGGAGGCCAATGCGGCGAAGTCGCTGTTCCTGGCCAACATGAGCCACGAGCTCCGCACGCCCTTGAACGCCATCATCGGCTTCTCCCAGATCATCCGCGACCGCCTGGTCGATATCTCGCCGGAGAAGTCCACCGAATACGCCGGCGACATCCACGACAGCGCCGTGCTGCTGCTGGAGCTGATCAGCGACATCCTGGACATGTCGAAGCTCGAGGCGAACAAGGCCGTGGTCGAGGCGCGCAACGTCGACGTCGTGCGGCTGATCGCCGGCTGCATCCGCCTGGTGCGCCAGCGCGCGCAGGAGGTCGGCATCAAGATCGTCCAGCGGATCGACACCGACCTGCCGGCGCTTTATGCCGACGAGCGCATGATCAAGCAGGTCCTGCTGAACCTGCTCTCCAACGCCATCAAGTTCACGCCCAGCGCCGGCGCGGTGCTGGTGACCGCGAGGCGTGCGGAAGGCGGCATGGAGATCAGCGTCGCCGACAGCGGCATCGGCATCCCGGAGAGCGAGCTGCTGAACCTGTTCCGCCCGTTCTACCAGGTCCAGTCTCCGCGGGTGCAGAAGCCGCACGGCACCGGCCTCGGCCTTGCGATCTCGAAGCGGCTGATGGAGCTGCACGAGGGCCAGATCGCCATCGCCAGCGTCGAGGGCAAGGGCACGACCGTGACCATCACCCTCCCCGCCGCGCGCTGCGTCGAGGAGCCGGCGACGGCGACGATCCCGCAGCCGGCCGCGGAGCCGATGGCGCTCACCGGCACCGGCGCCTGATCGCCATTCGCCCGATCGCCTGTCCGTCCGGCGACGGAAGGCTCGGACCCGCGGCCCTGGCCGTCACGCCGGCGAGCGGCGATCGCCCTGCATGATCTTGAGGCGCGCACGCAGCGCTTCGCGAATGTGGATGCCGGCCAGCCGCTCGGCTTCGTTCGCGTTGCGCGTGGAGATCGCGGCTATGATGGCGCGATGCTCCGCCGATGCCGTGGCCGGACGGCCGGCCACCGTGAACGTGGTCGGCCCCAGGATGGAGATGACGTCCTGCAGCTCCTCCAGCGCGGCGATCAGGTAGCGGTTCTTCGCCGCCCGGAAGATCGTCTCGTGGAACATGACGTTGATGCGCGCCATCTCGGTCGGGTCGTCCCAGGCCGAGTCATAGGCCTCCTGAAGGCTGAGGAGCGAATCGACCTCCGGCCCGGATGCCTGCTGCGCGGCGAGACGGGCGGCCGCACCCTCGAGGATCTCGCGCATCGCGTACAGCTCCAGCACTTCGGCGGCGTCGAGGCTGCGCACGACGAGCCCGCGCACGCCCGCCGGAATGATGAAGCGCTTGGCGATAAGGCGCCCGAGCGCCTCCCGGACGGGCGTCCGGCTGACCGAGAGCGACGCCGCGACCTCCTCTTCCTTGATCCGGTCGCCCGCCTTGATGGCGCCGGTGCGCAGGCCGCGCCGCAAAGCCTCGTAGACCGCCTCGCCGAGCGGAAGATCCGGATTGACGGTGCCGAGGTTCAGCGCCGTCGCATGGTCCTTCCGGCTGTTCTCCGTCTTTTCCGTCTGGGGGGCCGATTTGCTGCGCAAGATCGTCGGTTCTCCGAAATGTCCAAGCTCCGAGCGGCAAAGATTCAGACGCGCGACGCCCTCATCCTTGTGCACTTCTACCTTAAGTTCTGCCGGTTCCGAAGCGCCGTCTTGCCCCGCCGCCACCCGGTTCTTTTTTTGCCGGCGGATCGCGGCGCTCACGCCCGGTCGAGCTCCGGCTGGCGTGCCGCGCCGGTCCGGGCCGCGGCGGATCCGGCCGCGGCCGACACGCCGGCGATGCGGCCGAATACGGCGCCGTTTATCAGGCCGGAGCCCCCCGGGTAGTTGAAATAGAACACGCCGCCCACGAGCTCGCCCGCGGCGTAGAGGCCTTCGATCGGGCAAAGATCGTCGTCCAACACCTGCGCATCCTTGTTGATTCGCAGCCCGCCGAAAGTGAACGTGATGCCGCAGCCGACCTGGTAGGCTTCGAAAGGCGGGGCATCGATCGGATTCGCCCAGTTGGACTTGGGAACCCCGAGCCCGACCGTGCCTCGGCCGTCCTTGACGTTGGGATCGAATGGCACGTCGGTCCGGACCGCACGGTTGTAGGCGGCGACTTCGCCGATGAACCCGGCGGGATCGACGCCTTCGAGCTTGGCCGCGAGCTCTTCGAGCGTGTCCGCGGAGACCTTGGTGACGCGCTTTATGCGGTATTCGTCGCGCAGGAGATGCGCGACCTTGGCGTCGAAGATCTGCCAGGCGAAGTTGCCCGGCTGATCGAGAATGACCTTGCCGTACTTGGCATACGTGTAATTGCGGAAGTCGGCGCCCTCGTCGACGAAGCGCCGGCCGGTGGCATTGACCATGATGCCGAACGGATAGGAGTGCTTCTGGAATCCATCGCCGACATCGAGATCGCCGAACTCCGGCGCGTTGAAGTCCCAGCCGACCGCATGGCAGCCGGACCAGTTGCCATAGGACGCCGCGCCGATCGCCTGCGCCATCTTGATGCCGTCCCCGGTATTGAACCGGGTGCCGCGCACCTTGGCGAGCTCCCAGCCAGGCCCCAGATACTTCGCCCGCATCTCCGGATCGGACTCGAAGCCGCCGGCGGCCAGCACGACCGATCGCGCCGGAACTTCGGCGATCTGGCCGCCATGCCGGACCTTCACGGCCCGGACGCGGCAGCCGTCATGGACGAGGCCGATCGCACGATGGCCGTAGCGGATATCGATGCCGCTGCGCCGGGCGAGCTCGGTCTCGCCGGAGATCAGGCCCGGCCCGCCGCCCCAGGCCTCGACGGTCAGCCCGCCCCAGAATTTGAAGCGGCCGTCGATCTTGAAGGCCTGCCGCCCGTAGATGGGCTGGAATCGCAGCCCCTTGTTCCGCAGCCAGAGCATGGTCTCGAAGCTCTTTCCGACCAGCAGCTCGCTCAACACCGAGTCGGTGCGATAGTGCGTGACGCGGAACAGGTCGTCGAAGAACTGGCTCTCGGTATAGCTGCCGAAATCGGTTCGCGCGATCTCCTCGTCCGTCAGGTCGGGCATGACCCGCCGCAGGTCCTCGACGCCGCGATAGGCGAAGCGGATGGCACCCGCCGTGAACCGGCTGTTGCCGCCGCTCTCCTCCTCCGGCGCGCGCTCCAGCATCAGAACGCGGGCGCCGTTTTCCGCGGCGGCCAGCGCCGCGCAGAAGGCCGCGTTGCCACCACCCACCACAATGACGTCGTAGTTCGGCATCCGGGTTCTCCCGTTATGTATTTTCTCGTATACATTAACATACAAATCGTCAACCCTTACCGCGGCCGCCTGGCCGAGGTCTGGTGTCGAGGTGCAGGCGTGACGAATCGATCGGCCGCGAGGGCCGGCTGAACGGATGTGACAGCGAGAGGGAGAACATCATGGCCGTCGGTTTCCGGATCATCACGGGCTGCCCGAAGGTCAGCCCCGAGGTCGTCGAACGCTTCCGGCGCCTGCCGGTCGCCAATGTCAGCGACAGCATGCACCGCATGAGCGCCGGTGGGGCCGCGCTCCGGCCGATGCATGCCGGCGGCAAGCTGGCCGGCGCCGCCGTCACCGTGAAGACGCGGCCCGGCGACAACCTCATGATGCACAAGGCCTTCGACCTGGCGGAGCCGGGCGACGTCGTGGTGGTGGATGCCGGCGGCGACCTGACCAACGCGCTGATCGGCGAGAACGCGGCGGCCTATGCCGAAAGCCTGGGATTGGCCGGCGTCGTGATCTACGGCGCCATCCGCGACAGCGCCGCCATCGGCACGCGGAAGTTCCCGATCTTTGCGGCCGGCATCACCCATCGCGGGCCGTACAAGGACGGGCCCGGCGAGATCAACGTCCCGATCTCGATCAACGGCATGGTGGTCGCGCCCGGCGATCTGATGCTGGGCGACGAAGACGGCCTGCTCTGCGTGCCGCGCGAAAGGGTCGAGGAAGTCTACGCCGCGGCGCTCGCCAAGCACCGGAAGGACGAGGAAGACGCGCGCGCCGTGGTCGAGCGCCGCGTCGAGCGCGCCTGGGTCGATGCCACGCTGCGGCGGCTCGGCTGCGAGTTCTGAGCCGAGGCGCCGCACCTGCCCGCTTGACAGCCCGCGCCGCCTATCATATGCACTTGTACTCCAATGTATACAACGAGCGGCCCGATGAACGTTGGTCAAGCCATTGTCGAATGTCTTCGCCTCGAAGGCGTGCGGCACGTCTTCGGCCTGATCGGATCGTCCCATCTCGAGATCGTCGATGCGATCTCCAGACTCGAGGGCATCGAGTTCGTCGGCGTGCGCCATGAGCAGGCCGCGGCGTTCATGGCCGACGTCTACGCCCGGGCGACCGGGGGGCTGGGCGTCTGCCTGACGTCGAGCGGCCCGGGCGTCTCGAACACGCTCACCGGCATCGCGCTCGCCAACCGCGCCTACTCTCCGGTGATATCGCTCGGCGGCGCCACGCGCAGCAACTACGAGCGGCTGGACGCCAAGCAGGAGATCGATCAGCTCGCCATGCTGCGGCCGGCCACCAAGGAGGTGCTGAAGATCAACCGCGGCGACCGCGCGGCGGATGTGATGCGCCAGGCCTTTCGCACCGCTCTTTCCGGGCAGCGCGGCGCGGTCCATGTCGATATTCCGCGCGACCTGCTGGCCGGCAGCGCCGAGTTCGAGTTCCCCTCCCCGGCCGAGTACCGCACCGCCAGCCGGCCGGTGCCGGCGGAGGCGGAGATCGCCCGCGCCGTCGATCTGATCGCGCAGGCGGAGCGGCCGCTGATCCTGGCCGGCGGCGGCGTCAAGTGGGCGCGGGCCACGCCGCAGCTGATCGCCCTGGCCGAGCGCTTCAACCTGCCGGTGGTCACGTCGGACGGCCATCGCGACGTCATGCCGAACGACCATCCGCTGTTCTTCGGGCAGCTCGGTCCTCGCGGCTCGGCCCCCGCCAAGGACCTCGGGTTGAAGGCGGATCTGGTCCTCGCGCTGGGCACCCGCCTCGGCTTCACCACCACGACCTTCAACAACGCCTATATCGGCAAGGGCGCGAAGATCATCCAGTCCGACATCGAGCCCCGCGAGATCGGCCGGAACCTGCCGATCTCCCTGGGCCTCACCGGCGATGCGGGCGCGATCGCGGCGGCGCTGGTCGAGGAAAGCCGCAAGCGCGAGGGCCTGAAGCAGCTGCAGGACTGGCGCGCCTGGGCCGAGGCACGGCGGGCCGCCTGGCTCGGCACGCGGGACCGGTCGGCCGACCAGTCGGTCCCGATCCGGACCGGACGGGCATTCACCGAGCTGCGCCGCGTCGCGCCCAAGGACCTGCTCGTCACGATCGACGCCGGGCATTGGGGCGCGGTCGCGACCGATGCCTTCGACCATGTCGAATGCCCGACCCTGTTCACCCCGCTCGACTACGCGTCGCTCGGCTTCTCCTTTCCCGCCGCGATCGGCCTCAAATGCGCGATGCCGGAAAAGCCCGTGCTTTCGATCAACGGCGACGGCGGCTTCGCGATGAACATGCAGGAGATCGAAACCGCCGTCCGGCTGCGGCTGAACCCGGTGGTGCTGGTATTCAACAACTTCGCGTGGGGCACCGAGAAGGCGCATCAGCGCGACAAGTTCGGCAAGAACTACGTCGGCGTCGACCTCGGCAATCCGCCGTTCGACAAGATCGCCGAGCTGTTCGGGGCACGGGGCCTCCGCGTGGAGAAGCCGGGCGACCTCGCCGAGGCCGTCGCCTCTTCCTTCCGCCAGGACAAGCCGACCGTGATCGACGTGATCGTGGATCGCGAAGACCTGGACATCCTGACGTAGATCGCCGCGCCAAAGGCGCCGAAAGACGCCTCAAGAGCAAGAACAAGCGGACACCATCCGCAATCGATTGGGAGGTTTGATGATCAGCATCCGGTTTGCCTTGGGCCTGCCGCTCGATCGAGGCCTCGACGGCCGCGCATCGATGCGGATACCGACCTGCTGACGGCCATGTCGGCCAGGCGCTCTTGCCGCGCCCGATATGACGCTCGGCGTTCGAGTGGGGAACGGCCATGATTGAATCCGCGATCGCGGCTCTCGGCGTCGTGCTCGAGCCCGGGCGCCTGGTATGGCTCTGCTGCGGGACCGCGGTCGGGCTGGTCGTCGGCTTCCTTCCCGGCCTGGGCGGCGTCGTCGGCATGGCGATCCTTCTGCCGTTCATCTTCGGCATGGATCCTTACGATGCGATCGCGCTCCTGATCGGGACCGTCGCCGTCCTGCACACCAGCGACACGTTCACCTCGATCTTGATCGGCGTCCCGGGAACCGCCGGATCGGCGGCAACGGTGGTCGAAGGCTACCCGATGGCGCAGCGCGGCGAGGCGGCGCGCGCGCTCAGCGCGTCCTTCATGGCCTCCATGCTGGGCGGGATCATCGGCGGCGCCGGCCTGTTCGGCTTCGTGGTCATCGCCAAGCCGCTCATCCTGGCGCTCGGCAGCCCGGAACTGTTCATGCTTTCGCTGCTGGGGATGGCCACCGTCGGCGTGCTCGCCAAGGCGAATCCGGCCGCGGGCCTGGTCGCGGGCGCCGTCGGCATGATGCTCGGGTCGATCGGCGCGGCGCCGGCGGCGGCCGAATACCGCTACACCTTCCACACCATCTACCTTTACGACGGCATCCCGCTTCCGGTCCTGGGGATCGGCCTCTACGGCATTCCCGCGCTCATCGACCTCCTGTCGTCCAAGGCCCCGGTCAGCCAGGGCGAGCTCCGGCCCGGGCAGACCCTTCAAGGGATCAAGGACGTCTTCAGCCACAAGCTCCTCGTCCTGCGGTCGTCGCTCCTCGGCGCGGGCCTCGGCGTCATCCCCGGCATCGGCGGCAGCGTCGTCGACTGGATCGCCTATGCGCTCGCGGCTGCGCCGAGCGACCGCGCGAATTTCGGCAAGGGCGACATCCGCGGCCTCATCGCGCCGGAAAGCGCCAACAACGCCAAGGAAGGCGGCTCGCTCGTTCCGACGCTGCTGTTCGGAATCCCTGGAAGCGGCACCACGGCCGTCCTGCTCGGCGGATTCTTCCTGGTCGGGATCGAGCCCGGCCCGGCGATGGTGGGCAAGGATCTGACGCTCACCCTCTCGATCATATGGACCCTCACGATCGCGAGCGCCCTCGGCGCGGGCTGCTGCTGGATCCTGAGCCGGGCCGCCTCGCGGCTCTGCCTGATAAACGGCACCAAGCTCGTCCCGTATCTCTTCATCATCATGGCGATGGCCGCCTATCAGGCCAGCCGCAGCTGGGGCGACATCATCGCCATGCTCGCCCTCAGCGTCGTCGGCTGGATCATGCAGCGGCTCGACTGGCCGAGGCCTGCCGTGCTGGTGGGCTTCGTCCTGTCCGTTCCGACCGAGCGCTACCTGCACCTTTCGATGGGCCGGTACGGCTTCGACTGGCTGCGCTCGCCGGCGGTCATCGCGATCGGCATCTGCATCGCGGTGCTGGTCTTCTTCAGCATGCGCGCGGCGATGAAGCACGACAAGGACGCCGCGAAATTGAGGATGTAGTGGCGCCAACGCTTCGGGAGACGATCCAATGCGGGCGAGACTGACGTTAGGTTCCCTGGAGTTCCTCTTCACCCTCTTTCTGACGGTCTGCATGGCCGGCATGGCCGCGGAGGCCGTGGGATTCTCGGTACGGGCCCGCTACTTCCCGCTGACGATGGGCGTGATCGGGACGCTTGCCGGCCTGCTCTCGCTGGTCCTGCAGGTGCGGCGGCACTTCGAGCACCATCGCGGCGCTTCGGTCATCGAGCCCGCGGCGGAAGCGGCCGCCGCCGAGGAGTCCGACACGCCGCCCATGGAGCGGGTCGCTTCGAGCACCGCGCTGCTCCTCGGATTCCTGATCGGCGTCGCCATCTTCGGGATGCAGGCGGCAGCGCTCATCTTCGTGTTCGGCACGCAATACTTCCTGGCCAAGGTCGGATTCCTGAAGTCGCTGCTCGCGACCGGCATATGCCTGGCCGTGCTGCTGCTGCTTGGACACGTCACCTCCATTCGCTGGCCGGAGGCGCTGCTGCCGGCGCTCTTCAAGGGCCGCTTCTAGTGTCTGTCCACCGTGGGAGGAAACAATGAAGAAACGACGAACGACGCGATGCGCAGTTCGGACAACCGGCTCGGAAACCAAGCCAGCTAGATGGGAGGGATGGTCATGCAGTTGAGCAGAAGACAGTTCACCGCGCTGACGGCGGGCGCCGCCACGGCGTTCGGCGGCCTCGCCAAGGCCCGCGCGGACGCGCAGGGATTCTTCGACGGGCAGACGATCGAGTGGGTCGTGCCCTTCGCGCCGGGCGGCGGCACCGACGTGCGCTCGCGCTTTCACGTGCCCTGGCTCAAGAAGTACCTGAAGGGCAGCGTCAACATCCTGATCGAGAACGAGCCCGGTGCCGGCAGCGTCTCCGGCACCAACGAATACTATCTGCGCCGCGAGCATAACGGCCTCAACGTCCTGTCGACCGGCGGCAGCACGAACATCGCCGTGATGATGCAGGAGCCGGCGGTGCAGTTCAATTATCTGAACATGATCCCGATCGCGGGCTTTCCGGTGGGATCGGTCTGGTATGTCGCGTCGGATACCGGCATCAAGACGCCGGCCGATCTGCTGCATCCGGCGAAGCCCCTGCACTACGCGGGCGTCTCGGCCTCGGGCCGCGACCTGAGCGGTCTGCTGGCCTTCGACCTGTTCGGCCTCGACGTCCAGGTGACGCTCGGGCATGACGGCGGCGGCTCGACCCGCCTCGCCTTCGAGCGCGGCGAGAGCAATTTCGACATGCAGACGACGACGGCCTTCCGGCAGAGCGTCGCCGGAGACGCCAGTGCCGGCAATGCGGTCCCGCTCTACACCGACGGCGTTCTCGACGAGCATGGCGAGGTGGTGCGGGATCCCACCTGGCCGGATCTCCCCAGCGTCCGGGAGGTCTACACGACGCTCCGCGGCAAGGAGCCGTCGGGGCCGGAGTGGGACGCCTACAAGATCGCGCTGGGCACGCGGGGCGCGCTCAACCTGGTCATCTGGATGCACTCCGACGCGCCGAAGCAGGCGGTCGATGAGTTCACCCAGGCGTTCCGGGACATGTCGAAGGACCCGGAATACCAGAAGCAGCTCAACGAGCAGACCGGCGGCTATCCGGTCATCATCGGCGCGGACGTCCTCGAACCGATGGTGAAGACCAGCTTCGACATCGACCCCAAGGTCATCGACTGGCTCTTCACCTGGCTCGAGCAGAAGTACGACGTGCCACGCCCGACCAAGGGGTGACGCGGCCCCTGCCGCCACCGGGGCGAGCAGTCGTCTCGGTGGCGGCCGGGCGCGCCGGATCGAGCCGGCGGATTGCGGCTATTGGGACAAATGGGGGAAATAGATGGCGGCATTGGATCGCTGCTACAACATTCACGATCTGCGCGCCGTCGCGAAGAAGCGGCTTCCCAGGGGCATCTTCGAGTTCGTGGACCGCGGGACCGAGGAAGGCGTCGCCCTGGCCGAGAACCGTGCGGCGTTCGACCGGCTCCGGCTGCTGACCCGCTTCATGGTCGACCTCAGCAAGCGCGACATGGGCACCACGATCTTCGGCCAGCGCAGCGCCTTGCCGTTCGCGATCGGCCCTACCGGCGGCGTCGGCCTGCTCTGGCCGCAGGGCGAATTGGCGCTGGCCAGGGCGGCGGCGGCGGTCGGCATCCCCTTCGCGCTGGCCACCGGCTCGACCACGTCCATCGAGACCATCGCCCGGGCGGGAGGCCGCCTCTGGTTCCAGCTCTACATGCTCGACGAGGTGGATATCTCCTACGACATGGTCGCGCGGGCGCGCGACCTCAACTACGAGGCCCTGATCGTCACCATCGACAGCGGGCTCGGCCGGGTGCGCGAGCACAACGAGCGGAACGGCTATGACTTTCCGTTCCGCCCGAACATGCGGGCCTTCACCGACATGATGCTCCATCCCGGGTGGCTGATCGGCGTGCTGCTGCGCTCCGCGCTCACGACCGGGGCGCCGAAGACGGTCAACTATCCCGCCAAGTACCAGCGCCTGATCGATTGGGGAAATGCGCCCCGGCCGCGGCGCTACACGGCGATGACCTGGAAGGACATCGCCAAGCTCCGCGCCTTCTGGCCGCGCAAGCTGCTGGTGAAGGCCACGCTGAGCGCGACCGACGCGCGCCTCGCCGTCGAGCACGGCGCGGACGGCGTCATCGTCTCCAATCACGGCGGCCGGGCGATGGACAGCGCCCTGTCGACGATCGAGGCTCTGCCGGAGATCGTCGCGGCGGTCGGCGATCGTGCCACGGTCATGCTCGACGGCGGCGTCCGGCGCGGCAGCGACGTCGCCAAGGCGCTCGCGATCGGGGCGAAGATGGTGCTGCTCGGCCGGGCGACGCTCTACGGCGTCGCCGCCGGCGGTCAGCCGGGCGCCGAGAAGGCGCTCGGCATTCTGGCGTCGGAGTTCGAGAAGACGATGGGATATCTCGGCTGCCGCACGGTTGACGAGCTCGATCGGGAGATCTTCGCCAGGCCCATGAAGGTGTGATGGCTTCCAGCCGGTCTTGAACGGCGCGGCGGCAGGAGAAAGCTCGATGGATTCGCAGGAAGACCCCGCCTTCCGCACGACGCTCGCGCGATTGCTGGCGGGCGCCGGCGCGCGTCCGCTGATCGGAACGAACCTGATCAGCGGCGGAACGGACTGGCCGGAGCTCTGCGGCAATGCCGGGTTCGACTTCGTCTGCATCGACCAGATGGTCAGCAGCATGAGCTGGGAGACGACCAGCGACATGCTCAAGGCCGCGGCGGCGGGCGGAACGTCGGGCTGGGTGCGGCTGTCGGCCTATCCCTGGGGCGGCGGCGAGCAGCGGGCGCTGCTGCAGCGCGACCTGCTGAAGGCCATCGCGATCGGCGCCGAAGCCGTGCTGGCATCGGTCGACAATCCCGGCGATGCCGCCGCGCTCGCCGCGATGCCGGCGTCCCATGTGCGCCATCGCAAGTTCGCCGTCCGGGGGCGCGATGCCCGGGCGGGCGTGCCCGCGGGCCTGCCCAATGTCATCCCGCTGGTCGAGAGCGACAACGCCCTGGAAGACCTCGCGCGGGTCGCGTCGATCCCCGGCGTCGAGGCGGTCTTTCTCGGCATCGGCGACCTGGCCCGGCTGAAGGGCGTCGCGGCCGACGTCTCCGATCCGGTGATGGCCGGGATTCTGCGCGAAGCCGTCGCCATATGCGGGCAATTCGGGGTGACGCCGATGTGCAGCACCGGCCGGCGCAGCGCGCTCGACGACGTGTTTCACGGCATGGACGCGCTCTGGGACATCGGAATCAAGGTCGTTTGGCTTCCGAATCCCTCGCACGTCGCGTTCAACTACTACCGCGCCGTGGCGGATCGCGTGCGGAAGACCTGACTTGGAAAGCAGGCCGTGCAAATGACGGCCATCCGGGCGCCTACGGCACGGGCGATATCGTCGGCTGGCCGGAAAAATGCCGGGACACATTGTCGATGAAGCGCTGCACCGATGCTTGAATCGCTTCGGGCGATATGCCGCCGATATGGGGCGTGAGCACGACGCCCGGAAACTCCAGGAGAGATTCGGGCGGCCGGGGCTCGCTTTCATAGACATCCAGCGCCGCATTGTAGATGCGCCGCTCGCGCAGCGCGGTGGCGAGGGCTTCGGTATCGACGACGCTGCCCCGCGCGACGTTGACCAGCACGCCGTTGGGCCCGAGCGCGTCCAGTATCCTGGCATCCACCATATGGCGGGTGGCCGCGCCGCCCGGAACGGCCACGATCAGATAGTCGCACCATTCCGCCAGGGAGTGCGCGGTGTCGAAATGGCGGAAGTCGACATCGTCGCGGCGCCGCCGGGTGCAATAGCCGATCTCCATGTCGAAGCCGAGGCCGCGTTTCGCGATCTTCCGGCCGATCGAGCCCAGCCCCAGGATGCCCAGCCGGCGGCCGGACACATGCGCGGGACGCGGGATGTCGTCGCGCCAGACGCCCTGCCGGCACTGGGCATTCAGCAGGGGTATGCCGCGTATCGCCGCCAGCAGGATCGCCATGGCGTGGTCGGCGACGCAGTCATCGTTGGTGTTCGCCGCGTTGCAGACCTCGATGCCGCGGCGGCGCGCGTGGTCGACCGCGACGTTCTCATAGCCCGCGCCCAGCGTGCAGATGATCTCCAGGTTCGGCATCGCGTCGATCTCGGCCGGCGTGAGGCCGTTCATGCCGTTGGTCAGGACGACGCGGATGTCCCGGCCGTGCGCGGCGATCTGGGCCGCGCCGCTCGACCGGTCGGCGCCGAGGCCCGCGTTCGGGGCATAGAGAATGTCGAGCGACCGGGAAACCAGCTCCCGGTGCGCCTCCGTGATGAAGACCAGGACCAGGGCGAGCGGCTTCGCCCGCGCGGCGGCGGGCGCGGCGGCCTGGTCGTGGGAATATCCGGAGCGTCCGATCACCGCTGCCCGTCGTTCACCGATATCTGATCGACGCGCAGTCCGCCAAGACGCTCGTGTATCCGCCCGCCGGTCGCCATCACGAGAGCATACAGCAACTCGCCGGGCCGGGGCGAATCGACGATGCCGACGTCCAGCGTGTTGAAATGGCTGCGGACGTAGGCGGCCTTGATGTTGTGGAGCGGCACCGGCAGCCGGAAACCGGCGCTGGCGACCACCTTCGCCGCCGGCACGATCGCCTTGGCCTCGGGCAGCAGCGCGCGCATCGCCCAGCCGCCGGCTTCGTGCCAGATGGCGCCGTGCTCGAGCTCGCCGTTCACCCCGACGATGGCGCCCTTGCCGTAGGCCTGGATGCGCTCGCTGCCGCCGAGCGCCGCGATGAGCTGCGGCGCGAGCGTCTTGGCGATCTCGCGCGCCTCGGCGGCGAGCGGGCCGAGGTCTTCCACGTAGCGGCCGGCATAGGGGTTGTCGATGACGGCGCCGATCGCGCCGAGCTTCAGCGGTTCGGGCGATGTGGGGCCGCCTTCGTGGTGGACGGTCTCGATGTTGAGAAAGGTCTTGCGGATCCGGGTCAGCGACATGCGTCTGCCATCTTCAGCTTCATGTTGTCGGGGGCGCGGGCTACGCGGCGCTCGCCGCGCCGGCTTCGTCGGGCGCGCCGAACTGGGCGCCGGCCCATTGCTCGAAATGCCGGATCGTGCGGGCGTAGTCCTTGTCGCCGTCGCCCTGGGTGATCGCGAAGGACAGGAAGGCGCGCGCCGCCGGGCTGACCCAGAAGGGCACGCCGAGCTTCTCGGCCTCGTCGATGCACAGCTTGATGTCCTTGTGCAGGAGCTCGGTCGTGAAGCGCATCGGGAAATTGCGGTGCAGGATGCATTGCGGGATCTTCTCCAGCGTCGCGAAGGAGCGTCCGCTCGAGACGTTCAGGATGTCGAGCATCGTCGCCGGATCGAGGCCGGACTTCACGCCGAAGACCAGCGTCTCGCAGCTCGCCACCATGCCGACCGCGCACAGTGCGTTGTTGATGATCTTCATGGTCTGGCCGCTCCCCGCGGCCTCGCCGAGATAGAAGATGTTCTTGCCGATCGCTTCCAGGTAGGGCCGGACCTCGTCGAAGGCGGCGCGCGGTCCGCCCGCCATCACCGTCAGGGTGCCGCGCTCGGCGGCGACCGTCCCGCCGCTGACGGGCGCGCCGATCAGCCGGATGCCCTTCGCCGCGAGCACCGGAGCGAGGTTGTTCGTGACGGTCGGTCCGGTCGTGGAAAGATCGACCACGGTCCGCACCGCCGATCCGCCGCCGACCTCGGCGAGGCGGGCCGCCACCTGCTGCACGACGGCCGGCATCGGCAGGGAGAGAAGAATGGTCTCCGCCTTCGCGGCGATCTCGGCGAGGTCCGCGGCGGCCGTCGCGCCCTTCTCCACCAGCCGGGCCGTCGCTTCCGGCCGCGTGTCGTGCACGACCAGCCCATGGCCGGCCGCCAGCAGGCGGCTGCCGAAGTGAACGCCCATGTTGCCGAGGCCGATGAGTCCGACTTTCACATTGATCTCCAGAGAAGCTGCGTCAAAGGCGCCGCCGTCGCAGGTGAGCGCGCGGGGTTCCCGTATGGGCGCGGCGGGGCGGAGGCCCGGATGGTAGTCCGCCGCTATGTCGCCACAAGCGCGTTTAAGTCACACGCTACGTGACCGCCGGCGCGCCGCGGTCGAGCCGCGGGGCGGCATCATCGGAACCGGTCAGAGCAGCTTTCCGGGGTTCATGATCCCTTTCGGGTCGAGCACGTGCTTGATGCGGCGCATCAGGTCGAGCTCGAGCGGATCCTTGTAGCGCTCGAAATGGCGGCGCTTGAGCCGACCGATGCCGTGCTCGGCGCTGATGCTGCCGCCGTAGCGCGCGACTTCGTCCAGGATCGCATCGGTGAGGGCGCCGCCATGGGCGGCCAGGAAGGCGTCGGCCGCGCCGCGTGGTCGCGAGACGTTGTAATGCAGGTTGCCGTCGCCGAAATGGCCGAACACGACGAGCCGGACGTCCGGATTGCAGCCGCGAACGCGGGCCGCGGCGGTTTCGAGGAAGGCCGGAATCGCCGCCGTCGGCAGGGACACGTCGTGCTTCAGGTGCGGCCCGTCGGCGCGCTGGGCCTCGGAGATCTCCTCGCGCAGGCGCCACATCGCGGCGAGCTGGGCGATCGACTGCGAGACGACGGCATCGCCGCACAGCTCCAGCTCCAGCGCCTGGCCCATGATCTCCTCGATCAGCGACCGCAGCGACGCCTCCGCCGCCGAATCGGCGAGCTCCATCAGGACATAGGCCTGGTATCGCTCGGCAAAGGGCGCGGTCACGCCGGGAACCTGTGCCAGCACCATGTCCAGGCATGCGTCGGTGAAGAACTCGAACGCCTGGATCCGGTCGCCGCACCGGTCGTAAGCCAGCCGGAACAGACCCAGCGCCTCGGCGGCGCCGGCCAGGCCGGCCAGCACGGTCACCCGCGAGTCGTTTCGCGGATAGAGCTTGAGCGAGGCTGCGGTGATGACGCCCAGCGTTCCCTCGGCGCCGATCAGGAGTTGCTTGAGGTCGTAGCCGGTATTGTCCTTGCGCATCGTCCGGAGGGCGTTGAGGACAGCGCCGTCGGGCAGCACGGCTTCGAGCCCCACCACCAGCTCGCGCGCCATTCCATAGCGCACGACGTTGACGCCGCCGGCATTGGTCGAGAGGTTGCCGCCGAGCTGGCACGAATCCTCGGCGGCGAGGCTCAGCGGCAGCAGGCGGTTCTCCGCCGCCGCGGCGCGGCGCAGGTTTCCCAGCACGCAGCCGGCCTCGGCCGTGATGATGTTGCCGGTCGCATCGATGCTCCGGATCGCGGACATCCGGTCCAGGCTCAGCACGACGTTGGCCGGATTGTCATCCGGCGTGGCGCCGCCGCAAAGGCCCGTATTGCCGCCGCGCGGGACGACGGGCGTGCCGGTCTCGAAGCAGATCCGGATGCAGTCGGCCACCGCGGCGGTGTTCTCGGGGCGCACGATCGCCTGCGCGCGCCCGGCATAGATGCCACGCCAGTCGGACAGCCAGGGCGCCATCTGGTCCGTGTCGGTCAGCACGGCCCGCGCTCCGAGCCGCTCGACCAGGCGCTGCGCGACGGTTTGCATGGAGCCCGACATTCGACCGGCCGACCGGTGGCGAAACGGCGCCCGAACGCCGCCTCAGTCGCCTTCCTTCCAGAGCGGCGGGAGCGGCGGCGAGAACGACATCGGGATCAGGATCTTGTTCTGCATCTTGACCAGCAGCGGCTGGATGTTGACGCGGACGTATTCCTGCCAGCGCGGATCCGCGATCAGGATGGCGCGCCTGCGCGCGCGGTCCGCCAGGTCCTCGTAGCCCCACAGATGGACCACCTGGTTCAGCGGGCCGATCTCGGTCGAGAAGTAGCCGACCAGGCGGCCGAGGATCGGGCGCTGGATCGCGATCCCCTCGCGCTCGAAATGCGCGGCGAACTCGGCCACGCCGTTGGGCCGCAGGTCGTAGATGCGCTCTTCGACGATCATCGCCTTGCCCCCGTATTGGCCGCGGCACCCGCCTCGGCGGCGGCATCCGGCGGGAGCCTCCTGAACTTCTGCAGGCTCCGCAGCGTCTTCGGCATCGGCTTGTCCGGGAACAGCAGCGGCCAGGAGGTGTACGACGTCTCGCCGACATAGATGTTGCCGGCCGAGTCGACGGTCACGCCGTGCGCCGACAGGAACTGGCCCGGCCCGGTGCCGGCCGACGGCGTGCGCTGCAGGCGCGCCAGCACCTTGCCGTCGTTGGAGAGCACGCTGATGCGCGGGCCCAGATTGGGGGTGCCGAGGTTGTGGCTGTAGGTCGGCCCGGTCTCGCTGACATAGCAGATCGGGCACTTGCCGCGCGGCATGAACATGCCGTTGGGCCGGTGCAGGTTGTGCCACTGCGTCTCGAACCGGCCTTCGCCGTCGAAGACCTGGATCCGGTGGTTCTCGCGATCCGCGACGTAGAGCCAGCCGTCCACGTCGCAGGAGATGTTGTGGGGAAGGTTGAACTGCCCCGGTTCGCAGCCCGGCTCGCCCCATGACTTGATCGGCCGGCCGTCGGGCGCGTATTTGTGGATGCGCGCATTGCCGTAGCCGTCGGAGACGTAGATGTCGCCGCTCGGCGACAGCGCCGTATGCGTGCAGCGGTTGAACGGCTCGCCGCTCATGAACGGCGCCGGCTTGCGCGGCAGCCCGATCGTCAACAGGATCTTTCCGTCGAGCGTGCACTTGTAGACGGCGCTCGCGACGTCGTCGGTCAGGTAGATCGTGTCGTCCGGCCCCATATGGATGCCGTGGGGGCGGACGAACACGCCCTCGCCCCAGCAGCGCAGGAAGCGCCCCTCGGAATCGAACACCATCAGCGGATTGCGGCCGCGATGGAAGACGTAGACGTTGTCGTGCCGGTCGACCCCGACCGCGGCGACCTCGCCGATCTGCCAGCCGTCCGGCAGCTCCGGCCACCCGATCACAGGCTCGTAGCGATATTCCCCGGAGCCCAGCACGACGCCCATTTCGACCACTTCCAGCACTTCCCCGACCGAATGTCGGAGCATTCAGCACAATGGCGCCGTCCGGCGGACGACGCTCGCCCTCGCCTTGCGCGCGGGCTCGTCAAGCTGCATCGCTGGTATCGGCATTCGCAAGCTACTTTTCGTCGTACGGCATATGACTATGAGGCACTCGGCCGGTGGCCGCCGGCGGTGCGTCCGACCAAGGTGACGCCGTTTGTGATTTAATCTCACTTTGAGAACCGGGCGCCGGAAAATACTCTGACAGCTTGACGACGCGTGCCGGGCGGAAGCCCGACGCGTCCCGCGCGAGCGGCAATATTAAGAACTGCAGATTCGCGGTCTTTTGGGAGGAGGACGACACATGGTTTCACGACGTACATTCCTGGCATCGCTCGGCGCATCGGGCCTGGCGATCGGCGCGCCGCGCATCGCCCGCGCCGACTACCCGGAAAGCCCGATCCGGATGATCATCGGCTTTCCGGGAGGCACCCAGGAGGTCCAGGCGCGCATCGTCGCCAAGAGCCTGGCCAAGTATATCGGGCAGTCGGTCGTCGTGGAGGCGCATGCGGGCGCGGCGGGCAACATCAGCGCGGCCTATGTCGCGAAGTCGCGCGGCGACGGCTATACGCTGCTGCTGGGGGTGAGCAGCTATTTCGAGACCAATCCGCTGATCTACCCGGACATCGGATACGATCTCAAGGACCTGACCCCGGTCGGGATGCTCTCGGAGCAGCCTTTCATCCTGGTGGTCCGGCCGACGCTGCCGGTCAACTCGGTGCAGGAGCTGGTCGACTATGCCAAGGCCAATCCCGGCAAGCTGACCGTCGCCACGGCCGGGCCCGGCAGCCCGCTCGACCTGGCGAGCAAGCAGTTCATGTCCAACGCGGGCGTCGAGTTCGTGGCCGTGCCGTACAAGGGCGGCGGCGCCGACGTCCTGGCGGTGATGAGCGGATTCACCGACATGGAATTCGGCGGCATTCCCGGCGCCATGGGCAATATCAAGGCGGGCAAGCTGCGCCCGCTGGGCGTCACCGGAACGACGCGGCTCCGCAACCTGCCCGACGTGCCGACCATCGCCGAGAGCGGCGTGCCGGGCTACAACTTCACCGTCTGGAGCTGCCTCTCGGTGCCGAGCTCGACGCCGCCGGAGATCGTGCAGAAGCTGAACGCCGCCCTGGCCAAGACCATGGCGGACGAGGAGGTGAAGGCCAGTTTCGCGCAGATCGAGCTGATCCCCGTCAGCAGCACCAGCGAGGCGGTCACGCAGCGCATCGCCGACGAATCGAGCAGCTGGCGCACGATCTTCGGCAAGGAGGGCACGGCGTCCCAATAAGACGCCGGCCCCGGGGATCTTCGAGGCGCTGCCCCGCCGATACCGGGCGTCCGATCGGGTCGGGCGCCCGGTTCAATCGGGATAGTCGGCGCCGAGCGTGACCTCTTGCCAGGCGTCGAGGTCGGCGGCGAGGCGCGCGAGCTTGCCCCGGACCGCCTCCAGCCCGATGCGGCCGAGGACCAGGTTGGCCGGCGGCTCCGAAGCTTCGACTGCCGATATGATCGCCTGTGCCGCCCGGTCCGGGTCGCCGGGCTGCCGGCCGCTGCGCTGGACCACTTCGAGGCGCCGCTTGCCCGATGTCGGATCGTAGGCGCCGATCGGCCGACGCGTCTGGTGCAGCGACCGCCCGGCCCAATCCGTGCGGAACGGGCCCGGCTCGACTGCAGTCACCTTGATCCCGAGCCCTTCCGTCTCGCGGCGCAGCGATTCGCTCAACCCTTCAAGGGCGAACTTGGTCGCGGCGTAGTAGCCGCTTCCGGGATTCCCCACCAGGCCGCCGACCGAGGTCACGTTGACGATATGGCCCGACCGGCGCGCCCGCATCAGCGGCAGCACCGCCTTGATCAGGTTGACCGCCCCGAAGAAATTGACCTCGAATAGCGCGCGCGCCTCGGCATCCTCGCCCTCCTCCACCGCGCTGAGGTAGCCGTAGCCGGCATTGTTCACCAGCACGTCGATCCGGCCGAAGGCATCCATCGCCCGGCCGACCGCGGCCTCGATATCGGCCGGGCGCGTGACGTCGAGCGCGGCGCCGACGGCCGCGGTGCCGGCCAGGAGATCCTCGATGTCCGGCATGTTCCGCGCGGTCACCACCGCCGGCCAGCCGCGCGCCAGCACGGCACGCGCCAGCGCGCGGCCGAATCCGGTCGAGCAGCCGGTGATGAGCCAGACGGGCGATGCGCCTTCCTCCGACCGTGCCACGGCGCGCTACTCGGCGGCCGGCTCGGAGTCGACGACCGCCTCGGGCGCGGCTTGCGGCTGGGGCACCCTGGCGCGGAGCAGCTGCAGGGCGCCCTTGCGCTTGGAGACGAACGACCAGAGCGCCACGCCGAGCTGGCCGGCCAGGAGCAGGGCGCAGGCCGCGATGAAGATCGCGCTGATCGGGCGCTCGACGAACACCATCAGGTCGCCGCGCGAGAGCAGCATCGCCCGGCGGAAATTCTCCTCGACCAGCGGGCCGAGCACGAAGCCCAGGAGAATGGGCGCCATCGGGAATTCGAGGGCCAGCAGGATGGCGCCGGCGATGCCGAAGGCCAGGACCTCGGCGACCTCGAACAGGCTGTTATTGGTGCTGTAGATGCCGATGGCGATGAAGAACAGCGCCGAGGGAAAGAGGAAGCGGTACGGCATCTGCAGGCACTTCACCCAGATGCCGATCATCGGCGCGTTCAGGATCATCAGCAGGACGTTGCCGACCCAGAAGCTGGCGATCAGCCCCCAGAACAGATCGGCATGCTCGGTGATGAGCTGCGGACCCGGGTCGATGCCCTGGATCATCAGCGCGCCGAGGATCAGCGCCATCACCGCGTCGCCGGGAATCCCGAGCGTCATCGTCGGGATGAAGTCGACCTGGGTCTTCGAATGCGCCGCCGCCTCCGGCGCCGCGACGCCCTCGAGCGCGCCGGTGCCGAACTTGCCGGGATTGCGCGCGACGCGCTGCTCCACCGCATAGGCGACGAAGGTGGTGATGGTGGAGCCCGTCCCCGGCATGCCGCCGAACAGCGAGCCGACGAAGGTGCCGCGCACCATGGGCAGGAAGGCCTGCTTCAGTTCCGAGAGGCGCGGCCACATGTCGCGCAGGCGGACGTTGGCGTATTCGTGCGCGCTCTCGGTCCGGTTGACGCTGCGCAGGAAGTCGGCGACGCCGAACACGCCGAGGGCGAGCGCCACGATCTCGACGCCGTCCTCGAGCCGCGGGATGCCGAAGGTGAAGCGCATCGCCCCGGTATTCAGGTCCGTGCCGACCATCCCGACCAGCAGGCCGAACAGCGTCATCGAGATGCCCTTGAGCTTCGATCCCCGGGCCATCGAGCCGCCGGCCACCAGGCCGAGCAGCATGATCGCGAAGAGCTCGGCGGGGCCCAGCCGGAACGCGACCTCGACCAGCAGCGGCGAGGCGAAGATCATCAGCAGGATGCCGCAGGAGGCGGCGAAGAACGACGAGATCATGGCGATCCCGAGCGCCGTCCCGCCGCGCTTCTGCTTGGTCATCGGGTAGCCGTCGAGGCAGGTGACGGCATGCGACGGATGGCAGGGAAGATTGAGCAGGATCGCGCCGATGGCGCCGCCGTATTGCGACCCGTAGAAGATGCCGGCGAGCATCATGATCGCCGCCACCGCATGCATCGAATAGGTCAGCGGCAGCAGGATCGAGATCGCCGAGAGCGGGCCCATGCCCGGCAGCACGCCGATCAGGTTGCCGACCACCACGCCGAACAGGCACCAGAGCAGATTGTACGGCTCGAGCGCGACGCCGAATCCGTACCAGAGGTCGATCAGCGATTGGGTCATGGCGTCATCAGCCCCACGTGAACAGCGGAAATTGCATCTGCAGCGCCCACCAGAAGACGATGACCGAGACCACGGTCATCCCGGCCGCCAGGAGCACGGCATCCCGGATCCGGGTCTCGCGGTCGGCGAAGGCGGAGATGAAGACGATCGCGAAGGTGGCCGGAATGAGCCCGCCCCAGCGGCCGAGCACGACGAAGGCGGCGATCCCCGCCAGGATGCAGGACCAGGCCTTCCATTCCGGGGGCAGCCGCCGCGCGCCGGATTGCGCCGGTCCGATCAGCGCGACCAGCGCCATCGCGGCGCCCACGATCGCGAGCCCCACCCCGACCGTGGTCGGGAAGAAGCCGGGGCCCATCTCGGTCAGCGTGCCGACGCCGTAGTGAACGCCCTCCACCGCCGCCGCCGCCCCGACGGCAAGCATCAGGATGCCGCCGTAGCAGTCGCGCGAGCGGGTGTTGACGTATTCGGGAGTCCCGCCGGTCTGCTGCTGCATCATGCGCCTCCCAGGAACTGCCGCGTCCAATCGTCGAACTGCGTCTTGCCGGTGATGCAGGCCATCGCGTCCTCGGAGGCCTGCCCAGGGAGCTGCGAGGACAACGTGCCGCCGCGGACCGCCTTCATCGCCTCGTGAAGCGCACCGACGACGACGGCGAAGGTCTGATGCCCGGCGGACCAGATCTTCACCCGGCGGCTCGCGAGGTATTGCCGGTCGCACAATGCGGGCTGCAACCCGGCGGTGACGAGCGGCAGCTTCACCGCGGCGGAAATCCGGTCGATCTCGTCGCGCGACCTGGGGACCGGAATGAAGATGGCATCGACCCCCGCGGCCTCGAACGCCCGGGCGCGGGCGACCGCCTCGTCGATGCCGGCGATCGCGGCGGCGCCGGTCCGCGCGAAGACGAGCATGTCGGATTCGCCGCGCGCGGCCACCATGGCCTTCATCTTGCCGACCGCTTCATCGAAGGGCACGAGGCTGGGATCGTCGGACTTGCCGAACGGGCGCGGCAGCAGCGTGTCCTCGAGCGCAACGGCGCCGCCGCCGGCATAGTCCAGCTCGACCACGGTGCGCATGACGTTGAGCGCGTTGCCGTAGCCGTGGTCGCCGTCGATCACGAGCGGGACGTCCGACACGCGGGTGCAGCGGCGCACCTGGTCGCTCAGCTCGCTCAGCGTGAGGAGGATGACGTCGGGCATGCCCAGCCCGGCATAGGAGGCGACCGAGCCGCCCATCAGCGCGGCCTCGAAGCCGAGCGATTCGGCGATCCGCGCGGACACGGGATCGAACACCGAGGCCATGAGGACCGCCTCGTGGCCGTCGAGAATCCGGCGCAGCTGCTGTCGGGACTTCCGGGCGGGCATTCAGTCTCCTCTTCGCGATCCGCGGAGATTTTCCGGTCAGGCGATGCGGGGTTGGCGCGCCAGACGCTCGCGCGCCGCGGCGAAAGGCTGCGTCCGACGCCGAGGCACGTTCGGCGGGCACGATGCAATGGACCGGGCGATGCGGGCGCCGCCCGCACCGGCCGGCCCTAGAACGACGACGGCACCACTTCGTCCCTGCATCCCAACCTCAAAATCCTCCCGTCCGCACGCCGCTCGGCCATGCGGCGACGGCGCGCGCTCGCCCGGCGTTTCCGCATCCGCGAACGCCGGCGCCCGTTGCTCGGACGTCTGGTCTTCTTGTTTCCCCGCACCCGGCAGAAAGCCGGGCTCCATCGGGTGACGCTGAATGTGCGCAGAAATCGCCCACCTCACAACGGCAATTAAGTCACGGAAGGTGTGCGGATTCGTAGCATCGGTGCGCGGCGGATTTCCGCGCGGGAAGCGGCCGCGGGCGGGCTAGGCCGCCTCGATCTGCTCCTCGAGCTTCGTCTCGGTCTCGCGGACCTCCGACTTCAGCCAGTCGATGAAGCGCGCGATGGTCGGCTGCTGCCGCTTGGTGTCGGTGTGAACAAGATAGTATGATCTCGGCGTCTTCATCGCCCGCTTGAAGACGGGAATGAGCTGCTTCTTCGCCAGGTCGTCCTGGACCAGGACGGTCTGCGCCATGGCCAGGCCCAGCCCGTCGATCGCGCCCTGATAGGCCAGGCCCGAATATTCCAGCCGGAGGCCCTTGTAGCCGTCCACCTTGGTCGCGCCGTTGGCCTTCAGCCAGTTCTGCCAGTCGTCGTAGCGGCCCGCCGCATGCAGGAGCAGAAACGGCTCGAGATCGTCGGCCTGGCGGATGTCGGCGCCGTCCAGCAGCGACGTGCAGCCCACGGGCAGCAGGTCGACGCGGCACAGGTGCTCCGACACGAGGCCCGGCCAGTCCCCCGAGCCGCACCAGATCGCGACGTCGATGTCGTCGTCGGCCGGCGAGATCGGGTCGCGCGCACTTTCCACGCGCAATGTCAGGCCGGGATACAGCTTCTTGAAGTGCGCGAGCCGCGGGATGAGGAAGCGCATGGCGAAAGTCGAGAGGACTCCGATCCGCAGCAGCGTCTTGTCGGCGTCGGCGTAGAAATGCTCGGCGGTGGCGTCCTGGATCTGGTCGAACAGGAACTGCAGCCGCGCCGCGTAGGCGGCGCCCTGCCGCGTGAGGATCACCTGCTGATGGCCGCGCTCGAACAGCGCCGCGCCGAGATAGGCCTCGAGCTTGGTGACGTGGCGGCTGATCGCGCTGTGGGTGACGCACAGCTCGTCGGCCGCCCGGGTCATGCTCTGGTTGCGCGCCGCCGATTCGAAGGCGCGAAGGGCATTGAGCGGAGGGAGCCTGCGTTTCGGCATGAACGCTTCCTTTGCTGAGGGCGGCCGCGTCGTCTCGCAACTGCGAACCAGCGCAGCGCTCCCGGGGCGGCCGTCATGGATGCGTGCGCCGCGCCGATCGCGGCGCAGGTCGGTGTCCAGACTGGTCAATCGCCGCTGAAGAATCAAGGCGGGACGGCGCGCTTCGGACGCGCGCGCTCGACATTTAGGCACACTCCGAGTGAGGAAATGTGCCGCCGGCGGGTCAGGCCTTCGGCGTGTTCTGCCGGAGGAAGCGGCGGATCTGCGCGACCGCGCTCGGGACGACGTCGGCCGGCTCCTTCCAGGGCGTGAGCGTCTCGGCCTTGGGCGCGAGCGCGGCGAGCTCCTGGGCGATGACGGCGGAATGCTCGAGGTCGTTGCCGGGAAGGATGAGCATCGGCGTATTGCAGTGCGAAACGAAATCGCGCGAGACGCTGAGGACGAAATCGCCGCTCCACATTCTCTTGCCGAAATCCTCGAGCATCTCCCAGGTCAGGTCGGGACGCTTGGCGGTGAGGATCTCGGCCCACTTCTTCCAGGAGTTCGGCATCACCTGGCGGTTGGCGTCATCGATCCCGATCGGCTGCTGCAGCACCAGCGACGCCACCCGCTTGGGGGCGATCTTCGCGATGTTGAGGGCGTAGGACGCGCCGATGCAGCAGCCCAGGACGTGGCAGCGCTCGATCCCGAGATGGTTCATCAGGCCGACATGGTCCTCGGCGTATTGGTCCCAGGGGTTGCCCGTACCCAGCGGGCCGTAGGAGGCGCCCGCATTGCGCTGGTCGATCGCGATCACCCGGAACTCGTCGGCCAGGATCTCCACCGGGTTGAACGCCATGCGCTGCCAGGTGTCGATCGTGGCGTTCATCCCGCCCGGCGGCAGCAGCAGCAGCGGGAACCCGCTGCCGCGCTGCTCGTAATGCAGGAAGATGTCGCCTCTCTGGTACTTCGGCATGGAGCTCGAACCGTTCGTGGAATGGGTTGGCGCGGGCGGGCGGCGGTCAGGCCGTCCTGGCCTCGCGCAGGGCGGCGCGCGACCAGGTCAGGTCGTCGAGAACCGTGGCGCGATGCATCTCCCTGACCGCGGTCTCCGGCACGTGCCGGCGGCCGCGATGCATGAGGACCCGGTTGTCCCACATGACCAGGTCGCCCGGCGTCCACCGGTGCGTGTAGACGAACTGCGGCTGCGTCGAGAACTCGATGAGCTCGCGGACGAGGTCGCGTCCCTCCGGCTCCGGCCAGCCGATCACATGGGTCGCATGGCTGGACAGGTAGAGCGACTTGCGGCCGGAGATCGGGTGCCGCCTGACCAGCGGGTGCTGGCAGGGCGCGAGCGCCTTGCGCTCCTCCTCGGGAAAGTCGGTGAAGCCGGCGATGGCGCGCAGCGACATGATGTCGTGCTGCAGCGAGAGATCGTCGACCACCGCGCGCAGCTCGTCGGGAAGCTGATCGTAGGCTTCCCGAAGGTCCGCGAACTGCGTCTCGCCGCCCTTCTCGGGCACGATGTAGGCCAGCAGGAAGGAGTAGCGCGCCGGCAAGGGGAGATAGGCGGCGTCGGAGTGCCAGCGCCGGCTGGTGAACGTGTTCATCCGGCGCTTGTCGCCGGGAGAGAACGTCTTGTTGTCCTTGCCGACGTTGGAGATGTCGTTGATCATCGGCGCGAGCCGATGCTCGCCGGGCCGCGTGGTGTATGAAACCGAAACCTGCAGGGGCCCGAAATTGGCGCCGAATTCCAGCAACTGCTCGTCGCTGATCTTCTGCCTGGGGAAGATCAGGACGGGGTAGCGGCCGCTCAACTGCTCGATCGTGGAGATCTCGGACTCTGACAGAGTTCGACCGACGCTGAAGCCGTGAACGCGGGCGGCAGTCGAAGGATGAGCAACCTCGACGGTAAGGTCCATTGTTGTCCTGCTACTAGGATCGGCCTGACGCGCAGACCATTGGGCAGGGCACATTTATGGAGCCGGCCACAACCGTCACAAGCGAATTTAAAGCACAGGCCGTGTGAGGCGACGCCGGCAAAAAAGCCCCGGCGTTGCGGATCGGAGGGACAGCGAGCCTTCGCCCCGTCACTCATGCTCGATCGCATTTTTCGATCGAATGCCGCATGCGAAGACTGCGGGCCGCCGCCGATGGTCGACCGGCCGAGCAGCGGGGCGGCGCTCGGCATGCGCCGATCGCCTCGCGGACCCGGTGCGGCCGCCGACGCCGCGCCGGCCGCGCCAGGATCGCGCCGAGGATCATCTCCCCGGCATAATAGACGGCTGATTTGCCACGGAAAACCGGCGGACCCGGCGGATGCCGCGGGACCGCCGCCTGCGGCCCGATGGAAGCGAGCCTGCTACCAGTAGCGCCGGTTCAGCCGGAATGGCGATGCCCCTCGCGGCGCTTTGCCGGTGACGATGCGCGTGATGAGATCGGCCGAACCGCAGGCGAGAGTCCAGCCGACGGCGCCATGGCCGGTATTGAGATAGAGGCCGTCGATTCCGGCGGCGTCGATGAAGGGCAATCCATCCGCCGACATCGGGCGCAGGCCGCACCAGGCGTTGATTTCGCGCGGCAAGGTCACGCCGGGATAGAGCCTCTTGAAGGCATTCCTCAGGTTGGCGACCCGCCCCGGCCGCAGCGCGGGATTGAAGCCGTCGAACTCCACCGTGCCGGCGACGCGCAGCCGGTCCCCGAGCGGCGTGGCCGTGATGCGTTCGAACTCGTCGAGCACCGGCAACCGCGGCAGGAAGCCGATGTCTTCCTTCCGCAGCGTCATGGAATAGCCCTTCACGGGCGATATCGGCAGGCGGAGTCCGATCGCGCCCAGAAGCCGGTTCGCATAAGGGCCGGCGCAGACCACGACGCGGTCCGCGGCCAGGCGCTGCCCGTCGGCATGGACCGCGCACACCTTGCCGCGGTCGACTTCGAGACGGCCGGCGGCGCAGCCGTATTTGAAGCGGACGCCGAGGCGCGCCGCGCCGGCGGCGCTGGCTGCCGCAAACAGCCGTGCATCGCCCCAGGCATCGTTCTTGAGGAGCAGGCCGGCCCCGATCCCGCCGCGGATCGGCTCCAGGCTGGGCTCGAGTGCCAGGCAAGCGGCTGGGTCCAATCGGTCGACCTCGGCACCCAGGCCTTCGAGGAAGCGTTTGGTGTCCTCGGCCCGCCGCGCCGCCTCCGGACCGCGGAAGATCTCCAGGTGGCCGCCGCGCCAGATTTCCGCATCGACCAGGCCGGCTTCCAGGACGGCGTCCATCTGGACCAGGCTCTCTTGCGCCAGGCGGGTCAGGGCGGCCGAGGTCCGCCGATACTTGCCCTTCCGGCAGTTGGCGAGAAAGCGCAGACCCCAAAGGCCGAGCCCCGGAATCGCGCGCGGCCGCAGCGTCAGCGGCACGTCTTCGCGGCCCAGCCACTTGAGCAGGAGACCCGGCGTGCCGGGGGATGACCAGGGAAGACAGCTGTTGGCGGCCAGCAGGCCGCCATTCGCATAGCTGGTCTCGAGTCCGGGCTCGGGACGGCTGTCGATCACCGTCACGCTCTCGCCCGCGCGCGCCAGATAGAGTGCGGTGGTGGCGCCGATGATCCCGGCGCCGATCACGATCGTCCCGGCCATGGGCCTCACTCTTCGATATGCGCGTGGGCGACGATCTCGATCTTCGCCCCGGGCACCATGAGATCGGCGATGACGGTGGCGCGGTTCGGATACGGCCGGTTGAAATAGGTCCGATAGACCGCGTTCATGCCTTCGAAATACTGCTTTCCCGTCAGGAAGACCTGCACCTGCGTCACGTCGTCCAGCGTGCCGCCGGCCGCCCCGATGATGGTCTTGAGATTGTCCAGCGTCAGCTTCGTCTGCGCTTCGATGTCGCCGCTTTCGATCGAGCCGTCGGCACGGATCGGGATGCTCGCCGTATAAAGCGTCCTGCCGCCCATGCTGGCCCATTCGACCGGCGCGGTCCCGTCAGGCAACGGCGTCTTGATGTTCTTTCTCATACGAGGATGCTCCGCGATTGCGCCAGGCCCGGAATGGACGTGGCAAGGGTGACAGGTGGAAGCGCCGGGCGCGCCGGCGTCCCTCATCGCTTCGGCTCGACGGCACGCACCAGCCACGAGAGCGGAAAGCAGACGAGGAAATAGATCCCGCCGGCGATGAGGTAGATCTGAAGCGGCTGGAAATACTGCGAGCTCAAGTCCTGGGCGCGGAGCATGAGATCGGGCGCGGCGATCAGCGAGGCGACCGAAGTGTCCTTCAGCAACGAGATCGCGACGTTGCCGACGGGCGCCAGGACGATCCGCGCGGCTTGCGGCAGGACGATCCAGGCCATGACCTGCGTGCGATTCATGCCGATCGCCAGCGCCGCTTCGCTTTGCCCCCTGGGCACCGCTTGGATGCCGGCGCGGAAGATCTCCGCGAGATAGGCCGCCGCGTTCAGGCCGAGTCCGATGATGGCGGCCTGCAGCGAGCTGAAGGTGATGCCGACCGCCGCCAGCCCGAAATAGATGATGAAGAGCTGGATCAGCGCCGGCGTGCCGCGGAACACCTCTATGTAGATGCCGGTGGCGCGCCACAGCGGCCCCTGGCCCCTGAGCCTGGCGAGCGCCAGCAGCAGGCCCAGCGCCAGGCCGAGCGCGAGCGCACCCAGCGCCAGCTTGAGGCTCGCCAGCAGCGCGTCCAGAAGCTCCGGCCATATCTCGGTCCACAGCTCGAGCACGCCCACGTCAGGTCGCCCTGTGCGGCACCGACCGGCGCTCGGCCCATCGGACGAACCGCGCGATCGGAAGGCTGAGGAACAGGTAGATGACGGCGACCGTGAGATAGATCTCGGTGGTCAGGTAGGTCTCGCTCACCAGCATCCTGGCCCGGAAGGCGAGCTCCGGCACGGCCGCCGCCGAAGCGAGAGAGGTGTCCTTCAGCAGGCCGATGAGGAAGCTGCCGGTGGAGGGCAGGGCGATCGGAAAGGCCTGCGGGAGAATGATCGAGCGGAACGAACGGCCCGGCGTCATCCCTATCGCCAGCGCGGCCTCGTGCTGGCCGCGATCGACCGCGTTGATGCTGGAACGGAACACCTCCGAGAGAATGGCCGCGCCGTTCAGGCCGAAGCCGAGGATCGCCGCGACGGTGGCCGGGAGGGTGATGCCGATGCGCGCGAGGCCGAAATAGAGGATGAAGAGCTGGGTCAGGATCGGGACGTTCCGGAACAGCTCGAGATAGGCGCGGGCGACGGCACGGACCGGAAGCCAGTCCGAACGCCGCATCAGCGCCAGGACGAAGCCGAGCGTCGCCGCCAGCGCGAAGGACGCGGCGGTGAGCATCAGGGTCGCGCCGGCGCCCCACAGAAGGGTGCGCAGGATGTCGGGCAACAGCGCGGCAAGGCGGCTCAACGACGCGGCGTCGGTCAATGGCCCGATCCTCAGTGATCGTGGATTGCGCGCAGGAAGGCGCGGGTACGCTCCATCTGCGGCGCCCGGAAGATCTGCTGCGGCGGTCCCTTTTCCACGATCTCCCCGTCGGCCATGAAGACGACCTGATCCGACACCGACTCCGCGAACCGCATCTCGTGGGTGACGATGATCATCGTCATGCCCTCGGCGGCGAGCTGCCGCATGACGCTCAGGACCTCGCCGACCAGCTCGGGATCGAGCGCGGAGGTGGCTTCGTCGAACAGCATCAGCTTGGGATGCATGGCGAGCGCGCGGGCGATGGCGACGCGCTGCTGCTGGCCGCCCGAGAGCTTGTCGGGGAAGCTGTCGGCCTTCTCGCCGATGCCGACCTTCCTCAGCAGCCCCATGGCGACGTCGTGCGCTTCCGCGCGCGGGCGCTTCAGCACCTTCACCTGACCGATCATGACGTTCTGGATCGCGGTCAGATGCGGAAAGAGGTTGAAGCGCTGGAACACCATGCCGATGCTCGCCCGCATGCGGGCCAGCTCGGTGCTGGTCATCGGCACGTAGGCGTCGTTACGCCGCTTCACCCCGATCGGCTGACCGTCGATGAAGACGTGTCCGCCGGTCGGCCGCTCGAGGTGGTTGATGCAGCGCAACAGCGTGGTCTTGCCGGAGCCGCTCGGCCCGATCAGCGAGAGCTTCTCGCCCACCTTGACCTCCAGATCGATGCCCTTGAGCACGACATGGCTTTCATAGGCCTTGGTGAGCGAGGCGATCCGGACGAGCGGCTCGGTCGAGCTCATGCCGACACGGTTCAGGCAAAGTTGGCGCTGAAGTCGCGCGGCTTATGTCCGAACGTGCCGATCGGGTTGCCGGCCTCGTCGCGATCGACGCCGATGCGCGGGTTCGGCGCCTGCGGCACCAGATAGTCGGGATTGGTGATGCCGTACTTGGCCAGGACGCGCGCCACCTCGCCGGACTTGTTCAGCCAGGCCAGCCCCTGGTTCACCGCGTCGAAGAGATCGTAGTTCTTGGGATCCATGCCCCAGATCGCGCTGAACTTGCTGGTGAGCGTGGGGAAGGCCGGGTCCGCGGCGAGGGGAAGCTGCTTCAGCTTGAAGTCGGGGTTCTGCTGGATGATGTAGTCGATGATCGGCGCATCGAGCACGGCGAAGTCCAGCCGGCCGGCCACCACGTCGCGCAGGCAGGAATCGGTCGTGTCGTAGAGCTTCACCTCGGTCACGCCGGGGACCTTCTTCATGTCCGGCACGACGGAGAAGCCGGTGCCGGTGCCGATCGAGCGGCCGTTGAAGTCGCCGATCGAGACCTTGTCGCTGTACGGCTCGGACTGCCGCATGATCGCATAGGCCCCGGTATAGAACACCGCGTCGGTGAGCTGCAGGATCTTGGAGCGCGGCTTCGTCCAGGCGAAGTTGCCGCCGAACCAGTCGGCGCGGCCGGCCTGGACCGCCTCGATCACGCCGGGAAAGCCCATCAGCACGACCTTGACCTTCAATCCGACGCGCTCGGCGATCATGCCGAGCAGTTCCAGATCCGTGCCGATGGGCTGGCCGTCGCGATCGCCCGTCAGCGGCATCTCGCCGGTGCAGGCGGCGGTGATGTAGCCCTTCTCGAGGGTCTTGATCTCGGGAGCGCTCGCGAAAACGCGGCCGGAGAACAGGGCGGTTGATCCGGTCAGCGCGGCAGCGCCGAGCCCCATCGCCTTGAGGGCGCTCCGGCGGGAAAATGCGGAAAGCTTCGTCTCGATGTCCATGTGGGTTTCTCCGGTTGCGGCGACCGGCGCGCGTCGCTGCGATCCGGTGCACCTGAGCCTCCTGTGTCCGCCGCCCAAGGTGAGACGACGGCAGCCTGCCGCCTTGGGCGGTCTTTCTTGCCGCGATGCTAGCAGCGGCTCGTCGGCTGTCCAGAACTTTTTTGCATATGTGCAAACATTGCCAAAACAATTGCGATCTGGCATGTCGGTACACTGTCGGCGGGATTGGCGGCGACCCGTCCAGTTTGCGGAACAGGCGTATGGCGAAGAACCAGAGGACCTCCACGGCCAGGAGCCCGGCCCGGCCGGACGTTGATTCCGGCATCGGCGAGCTCGGGCCGGTGATCCAGCGGCTGCGCAAGGAGAAGGATCTGCTGCTGACGGAGCTGGCCAAGCTTTCGGGCGTCGCCGCCTCCACCATCTCGCGGATCGAAAACGGCAAGATCTCGCCCACCTACGGCGTCCTCGCCCGGCTCGGCGATGCGCTCGGGGTTCGCTGGTCCGACATACTCGGCGCGACCGAGAGCTCGTTCGCGCCCGGCTGCCGGGCGGTCGATCGGGCCGATGCCGGCGTCAAGCACACCACCGCGCGCGGCCTCTACGAATGGCTCGGCACCGACCTCGTGACCAAGGACATGGAGCCGACGGTCATCAGCGCGGAGGTGGAGAACGGTGCGCCCCTGCTGGAAGGGCATAGCGGGCAGGAGCTGGTCTATGTGCTCGACGGCACCATCGTGTTCCATATGCAGCACTATGCACCGCTGGTGCTGGAAGCCGGCGACAGCGTCTATTTCGACGCGAATACGCCCCATGCCGCCTATTCCCGGGGCAGGATCGCACGCTTCCTGTCGGTCGTCTCGCGCCCCCGCTAGGGCCCGGGGCGTTATTTCCATATTTGCAATTGACGCAAACCACGATCGTTCTCTAGCCTGATCCGGTCGCAGGCGGAAAACGATTGGCATGTCTGGAATGGACCGGGCGGACTTCGAGGAAGAGGCCGACGTCGTCATCGTCGGCTCCGGATCGGCGGCCCTCACCGCGGCGCTGACCGCGGCGAAGGACGGCGCGTCGGTCCTGGTCCTGGAGAAATCGGAATATCTCGGCGGGACGAGCGCCATGTCCGGCGCTGCGACCTGGGTCCCGGCCAACCGGCACATGCTGGAGGCCGGCATCGCCGACAGTCCCGCGGAAGCCTTGACCTATCTGCGCGCCACCGCTCCCGCGGGCTGGCGGGAAACCGAGGACGAGCTCTGGCAGGCCTTCGTCGAGAACGCGCCGCAGATGCTCGACTTCGTCGAGGAAAACTCTCCCCTGCGCTTCGCCCTGACCTACGAAGCGGACCCGCTGGCCGACCATCAGGGCGGCAAGAGCGGCGGCCGGACGCTGTCGCCCAAGCCGATCAGCCGTCGCGTCATCGGCCGCTATGCCCGCAAGCTGCGCCGTTCGACTCTGCCGCACATCTTCACGTATCAGGAACTGTCGCACGACATCCAACGCCGCTTCGTGTCGACCGTCATTCGCATGGCGCCGACGCTGATCCGGCGCTGGCTGACCGATACCTGCGGTCAGGGCAACGCCCTGATGACGGGTCTCCTGAAAGGCTGCATCGATGCCGGCTGCCGACTGGAGACCGGGGCGCGCGTGGTGCGGCTGCTGACCGACGACGTCGGCGCGGTGACCGGCGCGGCGTTCGATCAAGGCGGCCGAAGCAAGCGGGTCCGGGCGCGACGCGGCCTGCTGCTCGCCACCGGCGGCTTCGAGTGGGATGCCGAGCTCTTCGCGCGACATTTTCCGGGACCGGTGGATTTCATCGGCAGCCCGCGCACCAACGAGGGCGACGGCCAGCGGATGGCGGAAGCCGTCGGCGCCCGCCTGGACCACATGGACCAGGCCAACATCTCGTATCTCGTCCCGACCCGCTACGAGGGCCGCCTGCACGGCATTCCGCTCCAGTTCCACACCGTGCCGAACGGCATCCTGGTCAACCGCCACGGCCGGCGGTTCACCAGCGAGTACCGGTTCAACCTCGGCGAGGTCCTCGATGCGCGGGACGAGACCGGGCAGCCGAAGCATCTGCCGGTCTGGTTCGTCACCGACGCGACGTTCTTCCGGAAATCGGGCCTGCTGCGGTGGTTCGCGCGCTACGACAAGCGCTGGGTGACGACCGGCGCCACCGTCGAGGACCTCGCCGACCGGATCCGGGTTCCCGCCGCGAACCTGGCCGGAACCGTTGCGCGCTTCAATGCGCTGGCCGAGAAAGGCGTCGACGAGGACTTTCATCGCGGCGAGACGCCGCTCGAGAAGGAGCGTGCAGCGGTGAGCGGCCTGATGAGCCCGATCCGCAAGGCGCCTTACTGCGCGATTCCGTTCAATCGCTCGATCCTCGGCACCAAGGGGGGCGCCCGCACCAACGCCGCCGGACAGGTGTTGCGCCCGGATGGCAGCATCATCCCCGGACTCTATTGCGCGGGGCTGACGATGGCCAACCCGATCGGCACCCGTGCGGTGGGCTCGGGAACGACCATCGGGCCGAACATGACCTGGGGGTATATCTGCGCCAAAGCGATGACCAGGGCCAACCGCATCTAGCGCCTGGCACGGTCGGGCAGACCGGCGGCCTCTGCATACTATGATATGCGCCGTGCACCCGGCGGCCACCCGGCCGGCCGTGCGCGTTTCATATCCGCCCCGATGCCGGACCGGCAGCAGAGACGCGGAGCCGGATGGTCAACGGCCGCCCGCGGTATTCCGGCGATGCCCGGCCTGGAGCGCCGCGATGCGCCGGCATGGGGCGGATTCGCGCGCCGTTTCGACCTCCCCAAGGCCGGCAGGCCAGGGAAGTCGGGACAGCCAGTCCATTGATATGCCAGGAGAAATCTGGCGCACCCGATACGATTCGAACGTACGACCTTTGCCTTCGGAGGGAGCCACAATCCCTTGATATAATTGGCAAATTCAGGAAATTCAATTCCTTAGCGTCGCCGTCTGTCGCTCGATGTCGCCGCTCGTCGCCCTCAAGTGTGCCAAATTTGTGCCAGCAAGAACGGACTGAGTCCGCACTGCCGACGCCGTCTTCGTAGCATCGCGCGAAAGCCTTCGCCAGTGCCCATTCGGATCGCTTCAGGGGGTGGCAGCCGATGTCTAATTTGATGCCGGCCGCACGCTCGAAGTTGACAGGCCGGAAAATCCAGGTGACCGTTTTTATGGGCGTTGTCCCAGCGAGCGGGCTTTAATTCATCCGGACGACGGTATGGAACCGTCCGGGCGCGATGGCGCCCGCTGCACCGTAGCCTCGCTACCGCAACCGCAGCCCTGAAGTCATCGCAGCACGGGACATGTGCTGGCGGGCCCGTATGTGAACGTCAGCATCCATGGTGGTGCCACAGCTCCTGCTCAACTACGAGCAAGCGGCCGCTGCGCTCGCGCTGTCGCGCGCGGCGCTGCGCGACCTTGTTTATAAGGGCCGCGGACCGGTGGTGACGAGGATTGGGCGTCGGACTTTGTTCGCGGTCTCCGACCTGGAAGACTTCGTCGAGCGGCACAGAGAGGCGCCGA
>DASZSL010000101.1:0-47249 GCA_035548715.1 Dongiaceae bacterium | reverse complement strand
CATGCCGCCCGGCAGCATCACGATGGTCGGGACCCCGACGCGATAGGAGTCGAGGAAGTCCTGCACATTCCGGGCGTAGCTGTCATGCACCGCCTGGTTGCGATACAGATCGTATTCCACGGCCCACTCCGGCGCGGGGCCCGCCCGCGCCGACCGCGGCAGGCCGCATCATCGGCAGCGATGGTATCACTACTGTTGCGCGATGACCAGGACGGCGGGATTCAGCGATCGCGGTCGGCGCCGCTCGGCAGCGGCGCGTCGGGATGCTCGATCCAGGAGGCGATGTCGTCATAGATCGCCGGCGCGTTCCAGTCCCGGAGCAGCAGGTGATAGCCGTTGCGGTAGACCGCGACCCGGCCGCGCTCGGGCGGCAGGTCGGGCAGCGTCTGCAGCGTCTTGTCGACCGCGCCGCGGTTCAGGATCGCCTCCTTGGCGCCGTAGAGCATGAGATAGCGCGGGGAGCCGAGCCTGGGCGCCGCGTCATAGGCGCGGCTCATCAGGTCGACCAGGCCGTAGGCGGCGTCGACCCGGGTCTGCTTGATCACCAGCTTGTCGCGGCCGAGCGCGATCAGCGCCTGCCGGTTGTCGGACGCCTTCAGGCGCAGGCCGGTCGGGACCACGGTCATCCAGGGCACGGTGTTGGCGGCGAGATCGAGCGCCGCGCGGTTGAACGCGTTCTGCGTCTGCCAGCCCCAGACCGCCGGCGATTCCAGGATGAGCCCGTCGGCCTGCGGCGCGTCGGGCGCCACCGCCGCCGCCATGATCACCGCGGCCCCCATGCTCTCGCCCAGGAGATAGAGCGGCAGGCCGGGATATTTCGCATGCAGCAGCCGGGTCGCCGATTTCAGGTCGGCGATCATCTGGTCGCTGCCGGCCCAGACGCCGCGCTCCGGCGTCCTGCCGAAGCCGCGCTGGTCGAAGGCATAGACCGCATAGCCGCGCCGCGCGAGGCCGTGGCCCGGCAGTTCGAAGGCGGCGGAATAGTCGTTGAAGCCGTGCAGCGCCAGGATCACCGCCTTGGGCGCGGTCTTCCAGGGCTCCGCCCAGGGCAGCCACTTGCGCAGCGGGAGGTCGACGCCGTCGGCGGTGTGGAAGGCCTTGTCGGTCAGCGCCGGCGGATCGACCGGCGGGCCGATCTGCTGCAGGCGCGGCGCGCAGGCGGCGAGCAGCAGCAGCGAGAGGAGCGCGGTCCCGCGCAGCACCGGCGATGCGGCGCGGCGGCTCAGGCGAGGGCGCCCGCCGGGCGGCGGGTCAATTGCAGGAACACGTCCTCGAGATCGGTCTCGACGGTGGAGAGATCGGCGATCTCCAGCCCCGCCTCCTCGACCGCGGCGAGGATCACGCCGACCTGGATCTGGTTCGGCTTGTAGTGCAGGCGCAGGCGCCGCGCGCCGATCAGCTCCGGCTGGAACCGCCGCAGCGATTCCGGCACGGCGGCGAGGTCGGTCGTCAGGGTCAGCAGCAGTTCCTTGGCGTCGATCCGGCCCAGGAGCTGCACCTTCGGCTCGCTGGCGATCACCTTGCCGTTGTTGATGATGGCGATGCGGTCGCAGAGCTCCTGCGCCTCCTCGAGGTAATGCGTGGTGAGGAGCACGGTGACGCCGTCCTCGTTGAGCTTGCGCACGTAGGTCCAGAGCTGCTGGCGCAGCTCCACGTCGACGCCCGCGGTCGGCTCGTCCAGCACCAGGATCGGCGGCGTGTGCACCATCGCCTTGGCCACCATCAGGCGCCGGCGCATGCCGCCCGAGAGCGAGCGGGCATAGGCATCGGCCTTGTCGGCCAGCGACAGCGCCTCCAGGATCTCCATGGTGCGGCGCTCGCGCTTGGGCACGCCGTACATGCCGGCCTGGAGGTCGAGCAGCTTCTTCGGCGTGAAGAAGGGATCGATGTTCAGCTCCTGCGGCACGACGCCGATCGCCGCCGCGGCGTGCCGCGGGTCGGTGTCGAGATCGATGCCCCAGATCGTGACCTTGCCCTCGGTCTTGATCACGAGCTGGGCCATGATATTGATGAGCGTGGACTTGCCGGCGCCGTTGGGGCCCAGCAGGCCGAAGATCTCGCCGCGCGGGATGTCGAGATCGACATGGTCCAATGCGAGCTTGGGCGCCGCACCCTTGCTGGCGTAGCGCTTGACCAGGCCGCGAATCGACACGGCCATGTCCGGCAGGTGCGGGGCGGAAGCGTCTGGCATTACAGGCGGAATTGCGGGTCTCGCCGCGGTTGATTTGGCGTGGCGCATGGGTATCATCGCCGCCAACCAGGGTCAATCGGCGCGCCCGACTCGCCTTATGAATCGCGCCCATCCAGAGGGACTTGAGATGCCATCCCAGCCGGTGGAAACGGTGGAAGTGACTTCGACCAGGGTCGCCTGCGACGGCGGGCCGGGACCGCTCGGCCATCCCAAGGTCTACCTGACGCTCTCCAAGGACGGCCAGATCGAATGCCCCTACTGCGGCAAGCGGTTTGTCCTGAAGGCCGGCGCCAAGGCTGACGCCCATTGAGCGACGCTCCCCGTTGAACAATCCGGTCACGTCGAAGCCCAAGCACGTCTACCTGGTCGACGGCTCGGGTTACATCTTCCGCGCCTTCCACGCGCTGCCGCCGCTGACCCGCAGCGACGGCACGCCGACCAACGCCGTGCTCGGCTTCACCAACATGATCTGGAAGCTGCTGGCCGAGACCGACGCCGATCACATCGCCGTCATCTTCGACGCCGGGCGCAAGACCTTCCGCGACCGGATCTACAAGGAATACAAGGCGCACCGGCCCGAGCCGCCGGACGAGCTGATCCCGCAATTCGGCCTGATCCGCGAGGCGACCCGCGCCTTCGGCCTGCCCTCCATCGAGATGGAAGGCTACGAGGCGGACGACCTCATCGCCACCTATGCCGACCAGGCGGTGGCCGAGGGGGCGGACGTCACCATCGTCTCCTCGGACAAGGATCTGATGCAGCTCATCCGCGACGGCATCCGGATGCTGGACCCGATCAAGAACCGCCCGATCGGCCCGGCGGAGGTGGTCGAGAAGTTCGGCGTCGAGCCCGACAAGGTGATCGACGTGCAGGCGCTGTGCGGCGATTCCACCGACAACGTGCCCGGCGTCCCCGGCATCGGCGTCAAGACCGCCGCCGAGCTGATCAAGACCTACGGCACGCTGGAGAACCTGCTCGACCGCCTCGACCAGATCAAGCAGCCGAAGCGCCGCGAGAGCCTGACCGCCAACGCCGAGCTCGCGCGGATCAGCAAGCAGCTGGTCACGCTGAAGCATGACGTGCCGGTCGAGCATGGGCTCGCCGACTTCGCGCGCCATGAGATCGACGCCGGGAAGCTCACCGCCTTCCTGAAGGCCAACGAGTTCCGCACCACGCTCGCCCGCGTGCAGCAGAAGCTCGGCGAAGGCGGCGAGACCGCGGGCGCGCCCGCGCCGGCGGCCAGGACCGCGAAGAAGCCGGCGACCGACGCGCCGGTGGTGCGGGTCATCAAGAACCAGGCGCCGGTCGGCCCGGCCCAGCCGCACAGCCGCGAGGGCTATCAGCTCGTCACCGAGGAGGCCGCGCTCGTCCAGGTGATCGCCGAGGCGACCCGGGCGCGCAAGGTCGGCTTCGACACCGAGACGGATTCGCCGCAGGTCGCCGATGCGAAGCTGGTCGGCCTCTCGCTGTCGACCGGGCCGGGGCACGGCGTCTATGTCCCGGTCGGGCATACCGGCGCGGAAGGCGATCTGCTCGGCGGCGGCAGCGCCGCCCCGGAGCAGATCCCGCTGCCGCGCGCGCTGGAGCTGCTGAAGCCGCTGCTGGAAGACCCGTCGGTGCTGAAGGTCGGGCACAGCATCAAGTTCGACGTCTCGATCATGGCCAAGCACGGCATCCGCCTCGCGCCGATCGACGACACGATGCTGATCTCCTACGTGCTGGAAGGCGCGCTGCACGCCCACAACATGGACGAGCTGGCGACGCTCCATCTCGGGATCCAGACCATCCGGTATTCCGACGTCACCGGCACCGGCAAGGCGCAGGTGACGTTCGACAAGGTGCCGCTGGACAAGGCGCGCGACTATGCGGCCGAGGATGCCGACGTCGCCTTGCGCCTGCATGCCGCGCTGAAGCCGCGCCTCGTCACCGAGCGGCTGCTGACGATCTACGAGACCATGGAGCGGCCGCTGATCCCGGTCGTGGCCGACATGGAGCTCGCCGGGATCAAGGTCGACCTGAAGACCCTGCAGCGGCTGTCCCACGACTTCGCCGGCCGCTGCGGCGAGCTGGAGCGCGAGATCCACAAGCTCGCCGGCACCGAGTTCAACATCGGCTCGCCCAAGCAGCTCGGCGACATCCTGTTCGAGAAGCTGAAGCTCGGCGACGGCGGCAAGAAGGGCAAGACCGGCGCCTATTCGACCGGCGCCGACGTGCTGGAGGAGCTGGCCGTGGCCTCGGGCCACCCGCTGCCGCGCAAGGTGCTGGACTGGCGCCAGCTCTCCAAGCTGAAGAGCACCTATACCGACGCGCTGCAGGAGCAGATCAGCCCGACCACCGGGCGCGTGCACACCTCCTACGCGCTGGCGGCGACCTCGACCGGGCGCCTGTCCTCGAATGACCCCAACCTGCAGAACATCCCGATCCGCACCGAGGAAGGGCGCAAGATCCGCCACGCCTTCATCGCCGAGCAGGGCAACAAGCTGATCTCGGTCGACTATTCGCAGATCGAATTGCGCCTCGCCGCCGAGATGGCCGACATCCCGGCGCTGAAGCAGGCCTTCCAGGACAATCTCGACATCCATGCGCTGACCGCGAGCCAGGTCTTCGGCATTCCCGTCGAGGGCATGGACCCGATGGTCCGCCGGCGCGCCAAGGCGATCAACTTCGGCATCATCTACGGCATCTCGCCCTTCGGCCTCGCCGCCCAGCTCGGCATCCCGCAGGCCGAGGCCAAGAGCTATATCGAGGCCTATTTCGCCCGTTTCCCCGGCATCCGCGACTACATGGAGCGCACCAAGAAGGTCGCGCGCGAGCAGGGCTACGTGACGACCCTGTTCGGCCGGCGCTGCCACGTGCCGGGAATCAACGACAAGAACCCGGCGCGGCGCAGCTTCATGGAGCGCGCGGCGATCAACGCGCCGCTGCAGGGCACCGCCGCCGACATCATCAAGCGCGCCATGGTCCGCATGCCCGAAGCCTTCGCCGCGAAGAAGCTGAGCGCGCGCATGCTGCTGCAGGTGCATGACGAGCTGGTGTTCGAGGCGCCCGCCGCGCAGGCCGAGGAGACGGCGGCGGTCGCGCGCCAGGTGATGGAGGGCGCCACCCTGCCGGCGCAGAAGCTCTCGGTGCCGCTGATCGCCGAGGCCGGCATCGCCGACAATTGGGCGGAGGCGCATTGAAGCCGATCGCGCTCCGGCAGGCCGTTCCGGCCGCCGCGGGTGCGACGGAGGAACCGCTCTATTGGCGCCGGCACCAGGTGATGCTGGGGCTGATCGCCGTCCTCGCCGCCATCGACATCGTCTGGCTCGCCTTCTTCACCGATCTCAGGATCGGCCTCGCCGGCGTCGCGCTGCGGCTCGGCATCGCGGCGGCGGTGGGACTGGCCGCCGCCTATTACGGCGTCAGCGGACGCTCGACCCGGCTCTGCGCCACCCTGCTCTGCGTCGCCGAGCTGATGGGGCTGGAGATCTTCGCCACCGTCTTCAACTACCTCGCCATCCGCATCGGCTTCCCGCTGGCGGATGCGGATTTCGCGCGCTGGAGCGACGTCTTCGGCCTGCGCTGGCTCGACTACAACGCCTTCGTCATGGACCGGCCGTGGCTCGCCATCAGCCTGCACATCCTCTACCTGAGCTCGGTGGTGCAGATCCTGCTGGCCGTCCTGGTGCTGGGCTTCACCGGGCGGCTCGCGACCCTGCTGGAATTCGTCGTGGTGCTGAGCGTGACCTCGGTCGTGACGGTGATCGTCGGCGCCATGATGCCCGGCGTGGGCGCGCATCATTTCTACGGCATCCCGGATCACGGCGCCGCCAGCTTCGTGCCCGCGATCCTCGGCTCGCATGACGGCACGCTGCTGTTCCTGGACATGGACAAGGTCGAGGGCCTGGTGGTCTTCCCCTCCTATCACACCGTCATCAGCCTCGCCCTGATCGTCGCCTTCTGGCCGATCCGCATATTGCGATATGCAGGGCTGGCGGCGAACGCGGCGCTGATCGCCGGCGTGCCGGTCTGGGGCAGCCACTATTTCATCGACGTGGTCAGCGGCTTCGCCGTCTGGCTGGCCGCCTGGCTGCTCTGGCGCCGCCACGCGCCGCGGCTCGACGGCATAGGCGCGCGCGGTTAGCCGTCGGACCTTGACTTCGGGCTCAAGTTCGTGGTATGTTCCGATGTTTCGCGCGGGTTCGGCGCGCGCCCTTCTTTGGCGGTTCAGCTTTGACCGGGCTTGTACAGAACAGAGAGTCGGCCGGACCCCGTCGGATGGCATTTAGACGTTCGCGGTCAAAGGCTTGACCTGCTTTTACGACCCTCGAAAACCCGCGACGCCGTAATAGCAGGCGGCCGGGCGCAGCCGCTACACCCGCCCCAGATTCTGCAGCCGCCGGATCCGCTCCTCGATCGAGGGATGCGTCGCGAACAGCGCCGGCGTGCTGCCGCCGAACTTGCGCAGCGGGTTGACGATGAAGAGATGCTGCGTGGCGCGGTTGCCGATCTCGGGCCCCCTGGTCTCGCCGGCGCCGAGCACCTGCAGCGCCGAGATCAGGCCGACCGGATTGCGCGTCAGTTGCACCGAGGTCGCGTCGGCCAGGTATTCGCGCTGGCGCGAGACCGCGAAGCGCACCATCTGCGCCGCGATCGGCGCCAGGATCATGAACACGATCATGATGACCAGCACGATGATCGCCGCGCCGCCGCCGCCCTTGCGGTCGGAGCTGGAGCGGCTGGAGCGGAAGCCGCCGAAGCGCGTCATCCGCAGCACGATGTCGGCGACCAGCGCGATCAGCCCGACCATGATGCCGACCGCCACCATGTAGCGGGTGTCGAGGTTGAGCACGTGGCCCATCTCGTGCGCGACCACGCCCTGGAGCTGCTCGCGGTTGAGCGTGTCGAGCAGGCCGCGGGTCACGGCGATCGCCGCCTTCTGCGGCGAGAGGCCGGTCGCGAAGGCGTTGAGCGCGTCGGTCTCCATCACGTAGACCTTCGGCTTGGGCAGGCCCGCCGCGATCGCCATCTCCTCGACCACGTTGTGCAGCATCGGCTCCTGCTCGGCGCTGACTTCCTTGGCGCCGTTCATCGACAGCACCACCTTGTCGCCGGCGAGCAGCGTCACCGTCGCGGCGCCGACGCCGACGCCGGAGAAGATCAGGCCGCCCAGGATGCCGAGCGCGCTGACGGCGAAGAGGTCGAACTGCCCGCTATTGCTGCCCCAGGCATCGACCGCCCAGCCGAGCACGTAGCCGACGAGGAAGCCGAGCACGATCAGCGCGAGAATGAGCACCCAGGTCTTGCGCCGGTTGGCGTTCTGCGCCGCGACGAAATCGGTGCTGTTGACGCGCTGCACCGGCGGCGATGCCGGCGGCGCGGGGGCGGCCGGCGCCGGTTGCGGCGCGGCGTTGTGCTCGCCCCAGGGACCGCTCATGGCGCGGCTAGCGCAGGTTCACTTTCGGCGCGGTCTCGACGGCGGCGCGCTCGGTCTCGGAGACGCGCCAGAGCTCGGCGTTCTTGAAGCCGAACTGGCCGGCGATCAGGTTGCCGGGGAAGCTCTGCACCGCCGTGTTCAGCGAGGTCGCGGTGTCGTTGTAGAACTGGCGCGCGAAGCTGATCTTGTTCTCGGTGCTGGAGAGCTCCTCCATCAGCTTCTGCACCGTCTGATTGGCCTTGAGGTCGGGATAGTTCTCGGCGAGCGCGAACATCCGGCCGAGCGAGGCGGTCAGCGCGCTTTCCGCGGCGATGGTCGCCGCGGTGGCGCCCGCGGCTCCGCCGCCGGGATTGGCCTTGACCGCGCTGTTGCGCGCCTCGATCACCTGGCGGAGCGTCTCCTGCTCGTAGCCCATGTAGTCCTTGACGCTCTCGACCAGGTTCGGAATGAGGTCGTAGCGGCGCTTCAGCTGGATGTCGATCTGGCTCCAGCCGTTGGCGACCTGGGTGCGCAGGCCGACCAGGCGGTTGTAGGTCATGATCACCCAGATCACGACGACCACGGCCAGAGCGATGATGATCCACAGTGCGGTCATGGTTTCCCCCGTTTCGGCGCCATCCCCCGCGCGTGCGGAAAGGGTGCCGGAAAGCCGGCGCACGCGCAAGATGCCCACTCCGGGAACGCCATGCCCCGGCTCGGCCCGGGCATATCGCGCCGAGTGTCACGCGGCCCTCGACGGAAGGATCGTCAGTCGTTCGCGCGGATGAAGTCCCGCACCAGCGGGTAGACCTGGCCTTCCCAGCGCTTGCCGCTGAAGACGCCGTAATGGCCGGCGCCGGGCTGCAGGTGGTGGCGCTTCATGTAGGGGCGCAGGCCGGTGAGCAGGTCGTGCGCCGCCACCGTCTGGCCGATCGGGCAGATGTCGTCCTTCTCGCCCTCGATCGTCAGCAGGGCGGTCTTGCGGACGGCGCGCAGGTCGAGCGGCTTGCCGTGCAGCGTCATCTTGCCGAGCGGCAGGGCGTGCTCCTGGAACACCGTGCGCACGGTCTCCAGGTAGAACTCGGCGGGAAGATCGGCGACCGAGAGGTATTCGTCGTAGAAGGCCTTGATCGCCTCGGCCTTCTTCCAGTCGCCCTTGCTGAGGCTCTGGTAGAGATCGGTCTGCGCCGAGATGTGGCGCTCCAGGTTCATGGACATGAAGGCCATGAGCTGCACGAAGCCGGGATAGACCTTGCGATGGGCGCCGCGGTAGCGCAGCGGCACGCTGTCGATGAGATGGCGCTCGAACCAGTCGATGGTCTGGCTCTGCGCCAGCTCGTTGACCTTGCCGGGATTGATGCGGGTGTCGATCGGCCCGGCCATCAGGGTCATGCTGCGCGGCTGGCTGGCGTTCTTCGACTGCGCCATGGCCGCGACCGCGGCCAGCACCTGGACGCAGGGCTGGCAGACCGCGATGACATGCGCGCCCTCCCCGATCTCCTCCAGGAAGGCGATCAGGTGATCGACGTATTCGTCGAGGCCGAAGCGGCCGTGATCGACCGGCACGTCGCGGGCATTGTGCCAATCGGTCAGATAGACGTCGTGCTCGGGCAACAGCGTCTTCACCGTCGCGCGCAGCAGGGTGGCGAAGTGCCCGGACATCGGCGCCACCAGCAGCACGCGGGGCTGCGCGGCCGCGACCGGCTTGCTGAAGCGCAGCAGCGTGGCGAAGGGCGTCTCCGCGACCTTCTCCTCGGTCACCGGCAGGTCGCGCCCGTCGATGGTGACGCTGGGGATGTCGAAATTGGGACGGCGATGGCTGAGGCCGCCGCGCGCCACGATCTGGCAGGCGGCCCAGAAGGTGCGCAGCCAGGAAACCCGCCCGGGCCCGGCCTCGATGCGCCCCGGCAGCAGCTCCGGCAATGCGCCGCCCATCATCCGTGCCATCGCCCGGACCGGGTCGAGCACATCGGCCGAAGCCTGGTAACCGTAATAAAGCATGCTCATCCGTTCACCGGCGCGGCCGCCTCGACATTCCAAAATGACGGAATCGTTGCCGCACCCATGGAAACCCTAGTGCATTTCTTGCTGCACTGCGAGATGGTAGTTAAAACGAGGGGCGACAAGGTGGTTCCGCATGGCCGAACAGGCGAAGGCTGTCTTAACCATAAGCAGCAAGAACTATTCCTCCTGGTCGCTGCGCGGCTGGCTGCTCTGCCGCTTCGCCGGGCTGGATTTCGAGGAGCGGGTGATGCCCGTCAGCGATCCCTCGACCCGCGACGAGCTGCTGCTGCTCTCGCCCTCCTTCCTGGTGCCGAGCCTGGAGCATGACGGGGTCACCGTCTGGGACACGCTGGCGATCGGCGAGTACCTGCACGAGATCCGGCCCGAGGCCGGCCTGCTGCCCGGCGACCGCAAGGCCCGGGCGCATTGCCGCGCGGTCTCCGGCGAGATGCATTCCGGCTTCGCCAACCTGCGCTCGGCCCTGCCGATGAACCTCAAGGCCAAGCACAAGGGCTTCAAGGTCTGGCAGGGCGCCAAGGCGGATATCGACCGCGTGACCGCGATCTGGCACGACTGCCTCGCCAGGTACGGCGGCCCGTACCTGTTCGGCGCCGGGCTGACCCTGGCCGACGCGATGTATGCGCCGGTCTGCACGCGGCTGCAGACCTATGACGTGGCGCAGGACAAGGTCTGCGCCGGATATACGGCGCGCATCCTGGCGCTGCCGCCGATGACCGAGTGGACCGCCGCGGCCTGGGCCGAGCCCGAAGGCGTCGAGGAGCTCGAGGTGGAGTTCTGAGATTCCGCATCCTCGCCGTCGGTCGGATGAAAGCAGGCGCAGAGCGGGATCTCTACGATCACTATGCGGCGCGGGTGCGGCCGGCGATCGCGTTGAGCGAGGTCGAGGAGAAGCGCCCGCTCTCTCCCGCCGAATTGAAGGCGCGCGAGGCCGAGCTCCTGCTGGCGGCCCTCGACCAGGCCAGGGGCAAGCACGCCCTCGTCGTGCTCGACGAGAAGGGCAAGACCCTCAGCAGCCGCGACTTCGCCCAGCGCCTGCAGCGTTTCGAGGATGACGGCGCGCAGGAGATCGTCTTTCTGATCGGCGGCGCCGACGGGCATGGCGACGCGGTGCTGGAACGGGCCGACCTTAAGCTCTCGCTGGGTGGCATGACCTGGCCGCACATGCTGGTCCGCGGCATGCTGGCCGAGCAGCTCTACCGCGCCCAGCAGATCCTGGCCGGGCATCCCTACCACCGCGACTGACCGGCGCCCGCCGGCGCCCAAATTCGGCCGTATTTCGGCAATATTACCCTGCCCTTTCAAGCGCTTGGCGCATGGGACGGGCCCGGATAAAGCGCTGGCGAGCGCCCCCGATCCCGGTTATCACTGCACCTTATGATTCACCTTTCCCGCGAGGTTCAGCGATGACGGCCAAGCGCCCGAAGCCGGTGGTGCTGTGCATTCTCGACGGCTGGGGCTATCGCGAGGCGACGGACAACAACGCGATCGCGCTGGCCCATGGCGGCAACTGGGCGCGGCTGATGAAGGAGTGCCCCTGGAGCCTGGTCGATGCCTCCGAGCTGCATGTCGGCCTGCCCGACGGGCAGATGGGCAATTCCGAGGTCGGCCACATGAATCTCGGCGCCGGACGCGTCGTCATGCAGGACCTGCCGCGGATCGACAAGGCGATCCAGGACGGCTCGGTCGCCAAGGACCAGACCCTCGCCGATTTCATCGCGAAGCTCAAAGCCAGCAAGGGCGCCTGCCACATGCTCGGCCTGCTCTCGCCGGGCGGCGTGCATTCGCACCAGGACCAGATGGCGGCGATCGCGCGCATCGTCGCCGGGGCCGGCGTGCCGGTGGTGATGCACGGCTTCCTCGACGGGCGCGACACGCCGCCTTCGAGCGCCCGCGGCTTCCTCGCCGATTTCGAGAAGAAGATCGCCGGCCTGAAGAACATCAGCTTCGGCACGATCGGCGGGCGCTATTACGGCATGGACCGCGACAAGCGCTGGGAACGCGAGGAACTGGCCTATGATGCGCTGCTCGGCCAGTCGGAGTTCCACGCCGCGACGGCCGATGCGGCGATCGTGGCCGGCTACGCCCGCGGCGAGACCGACGAGTTCGTGAAGCCCACCATCATCGACGGCTTTACCGGCATCAAGGACGGCGACGGCCTGTTCATGGCGAACTTCCGCGCCGACCGCGCGCGGCAGATCCTGACCGCCCTGCTCGATCCCGCCTTCAAGGATTTCCCGCGCAGGAAGGTCGTCAAGTTCGCCGCGGTGCTGGGCATGGTCGAATATTCGGCGGCGCTGGCCAAGCTGCTGCCCTGCCTGTTCCCGCCGCAGGAGATGCGCCACACGCTGGGGCAGATCGTCTCCGAAGCCGGACTGAAGCAGCTCCGCATCGCCGAGACCGAGAAATACGCGCATGTCACGTTCTTCTTCAACGGCGGCGAGGAGACCATGTTTCCCGGCGAGGAGCGCATCCTCGTCCCTTCGCCCAAGGTCGCGACCTACGACCTCAAGCCGGAGATGTCGGCCTATGAGGTGACCGACAAGCTGGTCGCCGCGATCGACGCCGACACGTTCGACCTCATCGTCGTCAACTTCGCCAACGGCGACATGGTCGGCCATAGCGGCATCCTCGAGGCCGCGGAGAAGGCGGTGCTCGCGGTGGACAAGTGCCTCGGGCGCCTGCGCGAGGCGGTCGAGCGGAAGGGCGGCGCGATGATCATCACCGCCGACCACGGCAATGCCGAGCAGATGGTCGATCCCGTCACCGGCCAGCCGCACACCGCGCATACGCTGAACAAGGTGCCGTTCGTCCTGGTGAACGGACCGGCCTCGGTGCGGCACCTCGCCGACGGCGAGCTCTGCGACGTCGCGCCGACCATCCTGGAGCTCATGCACCTGCCGCAGCCCAAGGAGATGACCGGGCATTCCCTGCTGCACGGCAACCCCGAGGCGCTTCGCGCCAGTGCGCAATAGCCGGCTTCTCGGTCTCGGCCTCGCGATCGCGCCGCTGCTCGCGGCGGCGACGGCGCACGCGCAGACGGCGCAGGACCTGAACGCGATCCAGCAGCAGATCCAGGCCGGGCAGGAGCAGCAGGCCCAGCTCAAGGCCAAGGCCGACGCGCTGGACAAGGAGATCGCCGACCTGCAGGCCTCCGCGGTGAAGGCCGCCGGCCAGGTGCAGGATACCGAATCGCAGGTCACGCAGCTGGAAGACACCCTGGCCGCGCTCTCCGACGAGGAGAAGCAGAAGACCGCGGCGCTGGACGCCGAGCGCGGCAGGCTGACCCGCGCCGTGCTGGCGATGCAGCGCCTGTCGACCCAGCCGCCCGAGGCTCTGCTGTTCTCGACCGAGGCGCCGATCGACGCGGCGCGCACCGCGCGGCTGCTGAGCCTGATCACCCCGGCGCTCGATGCGCGGGCGCGGGCGCTGCAGAGCGACCTCAACGAGTTGACCGAGATGCGCCAGGAGATGGCCCAGCGCCGCGACCAATTGGCCGCCGCCGTGGCGAAGCTCGCCAGCGAGAACGCGAAGCTCTCCTCGCTCATCAACAAGAAGGCGGCGGTCCAGCGCTCGACCCTGGCCGAGAGCGCCGCCGCGCAGTCGAAGCTCGACAAGCTGGCAAGCCAGGCGAAGAACCTGCAGGACCTGGTCGACCGGCTGAACAAGGCCAAGGTCGAGACCGGCCCCGCCGCGCCCGCCGGCACGCCGCAGACCGCCTCGCTGTCACCGAGTGTTACAGCGCCGGCGCCCCTGCCCGAGCGCATGCAGCAGCCGGCGGGCTTCCGCAATTTCCCCGATATCGCCCATCTCGGGCCGCAGAACACGGTCTTCGCCCCGGCGCGCGGCCGGATCGTGACGCATTTCGGCGACCCGACGGAAACCGGCGGCACCTCGAAAGGGTTGGTGCTGGAGACCCGGGCCGGCGCCCAGATCGTGGCGCCGTTCGACGGCCGGATCGCCTTCGAGGGACCGTTCCGCTCCTACGGGCAAATATTGATCATCGAGCATGGCGGCGGCTATCATACCGTGCTTGCCGGATTGGACCGGGTCGATGCCGTGGTCGGGCAGTGGCTGCTCGCCGGCGAACCGGTCGGGGTGATGGGATCCGGCGAGGGCTCGGGCGACGCGGCCTCGGCAAGCGGCCGCCCGAAACTGTATTTGGAGCTGCGCCGGGACGGCCAGCCGATCGACCCCGTCCCCTGGTTCGGCGCCGCCGAAACGACAACCGCCGGCACCAAGGCCGTCAACAGCACCAACACCAACACCAACAATAAAGGTCAATGATCCGATGTTCCGCACCTCGCTCCTAGCCACCGCCGCGATGATCGCCGGCGTGGCGATCGGCGCCCTCGCCTTCCGCCCGGACCTCGTTTCGGCGCAGTCCTCGAACCAGCAGGCCGCCACCGACACCAACACCTATGAGCAACTGAACCTGTTCGGCGAGGTGTTCGAGCGGATCCGTGCCAGCTATGTCGAGCCGGTGAAGGACGATCAACTTATCGAGAGCGCCATCAACGGCATGCTCTCCGGCCTCGACCCGCACTCGTCCTACATGAACGCCAAGGACTATGCGGACATGCAGATCCAGACCAAGGGCGAGTTCGGCGGCCTCGGCATCGAGGTCACCATGCAGGACGGCCTGATCAAGGTCGTTTCGCCGATGGACGACACGCCGGCGGCCAAGGCCGGCATCCAGCCGGGCGATCTCATCTCGCATATCGACGGCGATCCGGTGCTGGGCCTGACCCTCAACCAGGCGGTCGACAAGATGCGCGGCGAGATCGGCTCCTCGATCACGCTGACCGTCATCCGCGGCAACCAGGATCCGTTCGACGTCACCATGAAGCGCGCGGTCATCACGCTGAAGTCGGTGCGCTGGGAGATGGAGCCGAACAACATCGGCTATGTCCGCATCACCAGCTTCAGCGAGCAGACCGACAGCGGTCTGAAGGACGCGCTGAAGGGCATCAAGGCCGCCGCCAAGGGCAATCTCACCGGCGTCGTGCTCGACCTGCGCAACAACCCGGGCGGCCTGCTCGACCAGGCGATCGCGGTCTCCGACGACTTCCTGGACAAGGGCGAGATCGTCTCGACCCGCGGCCGCAATCCCGATGACGGCCAGCGCTGGAACGCCGAGGCCGGCGACCTGCTGGACGGCAAGCCGCTGATCGTTCTCATCAACGGCGGCTCGGCCTCGGCCTCGGAGATCGTCTCGGGCGCCTTGCAGGACCACCACCGCGCGATCCTGATGGGCACCAAGTCGTTCGGCAAGGGCTCGGTGCAGTCGATCATCCCGATCCCGAACCACGGCGCCATCCGCCTCACGACGGCGCGCTACTACACGCCGTCGGGCCGCTCGATCCAGGCCAAGGGCATCGACCCGGACATCCAGGTCGAGCCCGCGAAGATCGAGACCGCGGAGGATACCGCGCGGCACGAGGCCGACCTTCCCGGCGCGCTGCAGAACAAGGGCGGCACCGACCAGGCGCCGGATGGCAGCGGCGGCAGCAGCCAGCAGACGCCGCCGGCCGACGGGACGCAGCCGGGCAGCCAGAACCAGACCGCGCCGCAGCCGCAGACCGGCACGGCTCCGTCGACCACCAACCCGCCGACCGCCGGCCAGGCCGGCACCGGCGCCAATGCCGCGGCGGGCAAGCCGCATATCGGCTCGGAGAAGGAGCCGATCACCGATCCCACCAAGGACTACCAGCTCGCCCGCGCCCTCGACCTGCTGCAGGGCCTCGCGCTGGTGAAGACCGGAGATGCCACGTCGGATTGATGCGGTGAACCGGCGCTGACCCCTCGGTGCATCCGGTGGCAGCGCCCGCTTATCCGAAGCGCAGAAGAAGAGGCGGCGGCCGGGCAGCGAAGCTGCTGGCCGCCGTCGCGCTTTTGGGCGGCGGCTACTTCCTCTGGAACAGCGACGCGGCCGATCTCGCGCGCCGGCTGTTCTCGCCGGGCGCCGAGGTCGATCTCGCCGCCTCGCCGACGCCCCGCATCCCCGCTCCCGCGCCGCCGGCGCCGCAAGCCGGTGCCGCCGCGGCGCTGACGCCGATGCCGGCGGCGGTGAACGATGACGGTGCCCTTGGCGCCGCCGCCTGGCCGGCCCTGCCGCCTTCGGCGCTGCTCGAGCAGGCCTCGGCCGTCGCCGATCGCGGGCTGAAGGCGCAGGCCTTCGACCGGCCGCCCTGGCAGCGTTTCGCCCGGCCGTTCGCCGCGCCCGGCGGCGGGCCGCTGGTGGCGATCGTGGTCACCGGGCTCGGCGGGGACCGCGCGATCGCCGCGGCCGCGGTGGCCGGCCTGCCGCCGGACGTGACGCTGAGCTTCGACCCGGCGACGCCGGACCTCGCCGACTGGATCGCCGCGGCCCGCGCCTTCGGCCACGAGGCGCTGCTCGACCTGCCGATGCAGTCGAAGGACGGCGCCGACATGGGCGCCCAGGGGCTGGTGAGCGGGTTGAACGACGCGGAGATGGCACGGCGCATCGATGCGGTCGCCGCTGCCGGCATGCAATCGATCGGCTTCGCCGCCGCGGGCGGCGACGCGCTGCTGCTCGACGACCGGGCGACGGCGGCGACGCTGACCGAGATCGCGAGGCTCGGCCGCGCCTTCATCGACACCAGCGGCGAGCCGATGAGCCAGGCGGCGACCGCCGCGGACGCCGCCGGTCTGGCCTTCGCCCGCAGCATGGTGCAACTTGACGCGTCGTCGTCGCGCACCGCCCTGGCCGAGCGCCTGGCGGTGCTGGCGCAGACCGCGATCGAGCATGGCAGCGCCCTGGCGTCGGCGCGCGCCTCGCCGGCGGTGATCGTCAGCATCGCCGACTGGGCGCGGCGGCAGGCCGGCGACGGACCGCTGCTGGCGCCGGCCAGCGCGCTCTTGAAGCAATGAGAGGATGATGGGCAAGCAGAAGGACGAGAAGCGCAGGCCCTACGAGGAGCGGCCGTACCGCCGCGGCGTCGGTGTCGCCTTGTTCAACGACCAGGGCAAGGTGTTCGTCGCGCAGCGGCTCGACAGCCCCGGCCCGGCCTGGCAGATGCCGCAAGGCGGGATCGACAAGGACGAGGCGCCGATCGACGCCGCCTGGCGCGAGCTTCACGAGGAGACCGGCGTGAAGAGCGCCAGGTTCCTGGCCGAGAGCCGGGACTGGCTGCGCTACGACCTGCCGCCGGAGCTCGCCGCCAGCCTGTGGAAGGGGCGGTATCGCGGCCAGGAGCAGAAGTGGTACGCCTTCCGCTTCACCGGCCCGGAGAGCGAGATCGACATCGCGGGCGAGCACCCGGAGTTCTCCGCCTGGAAATGGGCCGAGTTCCGCAGCGTTCCCGACCTGATCGTCCCCTTCAAGCGCGCGCTCTACGAGCAGGTGGTCGAGGAGTTCGGGCACCTGGCGAAGTGAGGCCGCTCACTCCGCCGCGATCAGCTCCTTCAGCTTGCGCACGTAGGTGTCGACCGGGTCGTCGTAGTTGATGACGGAACGGAACTTGTTGTGCCGGTCCATCAGGAACACGACGGCGGTGTGGTTCATCGTGTAGGAGCCGTCGGAGGTCGGGATCTTCTCGTAATAGACCGCGAACTCCTTGGCGACCTTCGGCAGTTCCGCCGGGGAAGCCCACAGGCCGACGATGCGGGGATCGAAGTTGGAGGTGTATTCCTTCAGCACCTCCGGCGTGTCGCGCTCCGGGTCGACGCTGATGAAATAGACCCGGAAGTCCGCCGGCAGATCCGGGATCGCCGCGAAGGCCTGCGCCAGGTCCGACAGCGTCGTCGGGCAGACCTCCGGGCAATGGGTGAAGCCGAAGAAGACGGCATAGGGCTTGCCGGTCAGCCGCGCGGAATCGACCGTGCCGCCGTCCTGCGACTTCAGGCGGAACGGGCCGCCGATCTTGACGTTCGTCCCTTCGGCCCGCGGCCACAGGAAGTGCAGCGAGCCCCCGGCCCCGGCGGCGATCGCCGCCGCCGCGGCCAGGGCCTGCAGCGCCCGCCGCCGGGTAGGCGGCAGGCGCGGCGCCGGCTCCTCGGCGCTCATGAGCCCGGCGCCTGGCTGGCGCCGATGCCGCCGACCGCGACGTCGACCGTCACCTTGCCCGCCTTGGCGAAGGTGAGCTCGATCTTGAACGTGTCGCCTTCCTTCAGCGGATGCGCGAGGTGCATCAGCATGATGTGGTAGGACTTCGGCTCGAGCTTCACGCCGCCGCCGGCCGGGATCTCCAGGCCGCCCTCGACCTCCTTCATCTCCATCACGCCGTTCTGCATCGACATCTCGTGGATCTGCGCCATGTGCGCGACGTCGCTCGAGGCGGCGACCAGGCGATCGGGCGCCGGGCCGCCGTTGGTGATGGTCATGAAGCCGGCCGCGACCTCGGCGCCGGCCGGCGTCGCGCGCGACCAGGGCTGGGAGACGGTGATGTCGCCGACCTTGAAGTCCTCGGCAAAGGCGGCGGGCGCCGCGACGATCAGCGCCACGGCAAGGATGAGACGTTGTAGGCTTCGCATGGTTTTCTCCTCTTCTGAAATGACGCGAAGGGCGTGCCGCGGCGGACCCGGGCCGCCGCGGCGCGGGTCGATCAGGCGGCCTGGAAGCCGCCTTCCTTGAACCGCTTGGGCAGCAGGAAGTCGATGACCGCGAACAGCACGATGGCGATCCCGGTCAGCGGGAAGGCGAGGCACACGACGACGGCGATGCCGAGGATCGTCCGCGGGATGCGGTAGTCCCGCGGATAGCGCGGCGCGCCGAGCGCGCCGGCCGGCCGGCGCTTCCACCACATGACCAGGCCCGAGAGCACCATGAAGACCACGGTCAGGCAGTAGACCGTGTTGAGCACGGTGTTCCAGAGCCCCATCGTGCCCTCGTGGAGCGCGATGCCGACCGCCATCGCCTTGCCGCCCGGGCTGTAATCGGCGAAGCGGACGTCGGCCAGGATCTTGCCGGTGTACTGGTCGAGATGGACGGTATGGTCGCCGGTCGGATCGTTGGTGTCGGCGTCCATGGAATCGGCCGAGATCGTATAGACCCCGTCGGAGCTGCCCGGCAGGTTGACGCGGAACTGCTGGTCGAAGCCGATGGTCTTGGCAAAGGCGACGACGGTGTCGAGGTTGACCGGCCGGCCGGCCGGTATGCCCGGCGCGCCCGCCTCGGAGCCGGAAGCCGGAAGCGGCGTCTGCTCCAGCGCCCAGGGCACCTCCTTCAGGGGGCCGTGGTTGAGCGAGGCGTGGGTCTTGTCGGACAGCGGCACGTCATCCCACTTCGCAGCCGGGAAGGTGCTCCAGGCCTGCACCATCTTGTCGCCCCAGATCCCGGTCCAGGACAGGCCGGAGACCAGGAAGAACAGCAGCACGACCGAGATGTAGAAGCCGGCGGTGACGTGCAGCTCCTTCCACAGCCGGCGGCCCTTGGCCCACAGGTTGGGGATCAGCACGCCGGACAGCCCGCGCCCGTCGCGCGGCCACCAGAGATAGAGGCCGGTCAGCACCATCACGATGCCGAGGCCGGCGGCGATCTCCTGCAGCCGGTCGCCGACATCGCCGATCAGCAAGGTGCCGTGGATGTTGTCGGCCCAGTAGAACCAGGTCTTCTGCTTCTCGATGGTGCCGAGGATCTTGCCGTCATGCGGATCGACCGAGACCACGTGGTCGACGTTGTCGGCATTGACCAGGAACACGCCGGCACGGTCGTCGGTGGGCGGGCTGACATACATCGTGACCGTGCCGTGCGGGATCGCGTCCTGCGCGGCCAGCGCCTGCTGCACGACCGAGAGGCGCTCGCCGCCCGGTGCGACGTGGTACTTCTTGCCGAGGAAGGTCTCGATGGAGCCGCCGTAGACCATGACCAGGCCGGTCAAAGCCAGCACCACCAGGAACGGCGCGACGAACAGGCCGGCATAGAAATGCCAGCGCCAGACGGCGCGATAGAGTCTCGATGAGGACGGCGTCCGCTCGGCGGCCGCCGTGGAAAGCGTGATATCCATGGCTGTCTCCCATGGCGTCACGGCGCCGGGACGGCGCGCGGGACGCGGTTGTCGGAAAAAGCGAGTGGGCTCAGGCCGCTTGCGGCGGAGCCTGGGAGACAGCGTCGGAGGGATAGCGGGCGAAGCCGGGGCGAACGGCCGGCGCCGGGTGGAACTCCACCCGGGCGACGGTCAGCGCCGGCTCGACGGGGGCCAGCTTCGCGATGAACGGGCTGACCGGGGCGCAGCCGCCCATCGGGCAGGTGGTGCCGCAGAGCGGGCAATCCGGCGCGTGATGCGCCGGCGCCGCGGGATCCGAATGGTGCTGGGAGTCGCCGCCGCTGGCGCAGATCTGCTGGGCCAGGAAGGCGTCGAGCGAATCGGCCGCGCTCGGCGCCGCCGGGGCGCCAAGCGCCGAGACCAGCAGATTGACCAGCAGGCCGTAGGCCGCGATCAGACCGATCGCGAACCGGCGCCGGCGAAATCCGCGGATCGCACCCCCGTTCGACATGACACGGTTCAAACACATTCCGCGGCGTCGCCGCAAGACGCTCGATGGTCGCTGCCGCCCCGCCCGGGCCCCGGTCCTCCAGGCGGCCCGGCGCCAAAGGTGCCGAAACGCGACAAAACAGGACGCTACCGACATTGACCCGGCGCCACGGGCTTTCCTATAGTCGGGGCGATGGTTCCCCGACGGATGAAGTCCAGGGGATTAATAGGGAACACGGTGCGGACGACCCAAAAGGGGCCAAAGCCGTGGCTGCCCCCGCAACTGTCAGCGGCGAGCCGAGCGCCAGTTCTTTCGACCACTGGGTAACCCTTTAGCCGGGGCCCTGGGAAGGTCGGCGCAAGGCGGAGACCCGCGAGCCAGGAAACCTGCCATCGAGGACGCAATCTTTTAATCGGGACGGGGTGTCCCAAGGAGATTCCACGATGAGCAACGCCGCTTTCAACACTGCCGCCGTCCGCCCGGTCGCCATTCCGGCGATCCCGGTCCGCGAGATCCTGCCCTGGGCGATCTTCACGATCCTGCTCGCCCTGTTCGCGCTCTACTTCGTGGGCGCGGAAGAGGGCGCCACCTCGCTGATCAAGGGGATGTACGTGCACGAGTTCGTGCATGACGGCCGGCACCTGCTCGGCTTCCCCTGCCACTAAGCCCAAGCACACACGCTCCAGGGGACTCACATGATCAGGATATTGCTGGTCCGCGGCATGGCCGCGGGCATCGTCGCCGGCTTGCTCGCCTTCGGCATGGCCAAGGTGTTCGGCGAGCCGCAGGTCGATAAGGCCATCGCCTTCGAAAGCCAGATGGAAGAGGCCAAGAAGGCGCAGGAAGCGCAGGCCGCGCCGTCGGGCAGCAGCATGGCCGGCATGCCCGGCATGGATGCGAGCCAGGGCGGCGAGGAGGAGGAGCTGGTGAGCCGGCACGTGCAGAGCACGATCGGCCTGTTCACCGCGGTGATGGTCTATGGCGCATCGTTCGGCGGCATCTTCGCGCTGGTCTACGCCTTCGCGCTGGGCAGGATCGGCGGCGTCTCGCCGCGCGGCCTCGCCGCGCTGCTGGCGCTGGCGGCCTTCATCTGCATCGCGCTGGTGCCGATCCTCAAGTATCCGGCCAACCCGCCGGCGATCGGCAATCCCGAGACGATCGGGCCGCGCACCGGTCTCTATCTCTCGATGCTGGTGATCTCGGTCGGGGCCATGATCTCGGCGGTGCTGGTCGGGCGCGGCGTGCTTCGCAACCACGGGATCTGGAACGCGACCTTCGCCGGCGCCGCGGTCTACGTCGCGATCGTCGCCGTGGCGCAGCTCCTGATGCCCGACGTGAACGAGGTGCCGGAAGGCTTCCCCGCGGTCGTGCTATGGCGCTTCCGGGTCGCCAATCTCGGCATCGAGGCGGTGCTCTGGGGCACGCTGGGCCTGGTCTTCGGCTACCTGACCGAGCGCAGCCTGCAGGTCGGCCGCGCCGTCCTGCGCCCGGCGGAGTGACGCGATGGCCGGCAGCCTCAGGACCCGGATCGCGGGCATCGCCGTTCCCCTCGTCGCGGCGAACGTCCTGGTCTGGATCTGGGCGCTGCTGGCCTTCCGCGACCATCCGGTGCTGCTGGGCACCGCGTTGCTCGCCTATACCTTCGGCCTCAGGCACGCGGTCGATGCCGACCACATCGCGGCGATCGACAACGTGACCCGCAAGTTCATGCATGACGGCCAGCGGCCGCTCGCCGTCGGCCTGTTCTTCTCGCTGGGCCATGCGACGGTGGTGATCGCGATGTCGGTCGGCATCGCCTTCGCCGCCGCCCGCGTCCAGGCCGAGGTCGAGGCGTTCCGCACCATCGGCGGCGTCATCAGCACCTGCGTCTCGGCCTTCTTCCTGTTCGCCGTGGCGGCGATCAACATCGTGATCCTGCGCTCGGTCTATCGCAGCTTCGTCGCGGTGAAGCGCGGCGAGCGGCTGGTCGAGGAGGATCTCGACCTGCTGCTCGGCAATCGCGGACTGATCGCGCGGCTGCTGCGGCCGCTGTTCCGCATGGTGCGGCATTCCTGGCAGATGTTCCCGATCGGCCTGCTGTTCGGCCTGGGCTTCGACACCGCGACCGAGGTCGCGCTGTTCGGCATCTCGGCCAGCGAAGCCGCCAAAGGCAACTCGCTCTGGATCATCCTGGTCTTCCCGGCGCTGTTCACCGCCGGCATGGCGCTGGTCGATACGCTGGACGGGATCCTGATGGTCGGCGCCTATGGCTGGGCGTTCATGAAGCCGATCCGCAAGCTCTACTACAACCTGACCATCACCTCGGTCTCGGTCCTGGTCGCGGTGCTGATCGGCGGCGTCGAGACGCTCGGCCTGATCGCCGACAAGCTGGCGCTGAGCGGCGGCTTCTGGAGCGGGGTCGAGGACCTGACCGAGAATTTCGGCATCCTGGGCTACGGCATCATCGCGCTGTTCCTGGGGAGCTGGGCGGTCTCGGTCGCGATCTACCGTTTCAAGGGCTACGACGCCCTGGAAGTGAAGACCGAGACCTGACGGTCCGGACCGCTCATGCCGGCGCCTTTGCGCTTGCCGCGGCGGGCGAATAGGCCTCATATCGACACCGCCATGCTCCTTTCGGCCCTGCGGCACAGTTTCGGCAGATCGACGAAGCCGGCGGCTCTCATCGTCGCGCTCGCCGTGCTCGTGCAGGCGCTCTTTGCGTTGCCGGTGGCCCTCCATCTCGCGGCCGCGGCCGGATTCGACAACGCCCTGGCGGCCTTCCCGCTCTGCGGCGGCAGCGCCGGGGACAAGCCGGATACCGGCGGGCAGACCGGCGACAGTCACGAGCACTGCCTGAGCTTCTGCCAAGGCGTGTTCGGCACCGCCGCGGTGCTGCCGGGGCCGGTGCCGCTGATGCTGGCGGCCCTCGTCACGGCCGTCGTCTTCGCTTTCGGCCGGCCGCCGCGCCGCGCCGTCGGCCGCCTGGCAGGCTACGCTTCCCGCGGCCCGCCCTTCGCCGCCGCCTGACTTGCCGGCGCCGCGGTCGGGATCGACCCGGCACCGCGCCCGCTCCGCAGTTCGACTTCATGAAACCCGGCTTCCGACCGCGGCACGACGTGCACGCGGCGAGCCGCATCAAGGATGCCTTCCATGCGCAACATCGCCACCGCCCTCCTCGCCTCCGCCCTGATCGCCGCCGGCGCCACCGCGGCCTTCGCCCATGCCGAGCTCGAAACCTCGGTGCCGGCCGCCAACGCGACCGTCAAGGAAGCGCCGAAGACCGTCGAGATCGACTTCAGCGAGGAGCTGAACGCCAAGCTGAGCAAGATCGAAGTGCAGGACTCGATGGGGATGCAGGTCGATAAGGGCGACAGCCACGTCGGCTCCGACAACGAGAAGCATCTCAGCGTCGACCTCAACACGCTCGGCGCCGGCACCTACAAGGTGCTCTGGACGTCGGTCGCCTCGGACGACGGGCACAAGCTGACCGGCACCTACACCTTCACCGTTCAGCCGTAACCGATGACCGGGCCGGAGGCGGCGCAAGGCCTCGCGCGCGGCATCCACGTCGCGGCGGCGATGTCGATCTTCGGATCGGCGTCGTTCCAGGTGCTTGTCGCCCCTCCGGCCCATGCCGCCGCATCGACCGACGGGAGGCTCCGGCGCCGGCTGGCGGCGCTGGGCTGGAGCGCGCTGGCGCTGGCGCTGCTGGCCGCGCTCGCCTGGCTCGGCTTCCAGGCGGCGGCCTTCGCCGACGGCGATTCCGTCGGCGAGATCCTCGCGGCGGTGCCGCTGATCCTGTTCGATACCCATTTCGGCCCGCTGATCGCGGCGCGCTTCGCGCTGCTGGTCCCGGCCTGCCTGATCCTTGCCGGCGCAGTGCCGCGCGGCCGGCCCACCCTCGCGCTTGCCGCCCTGCTCGCGGCGGGCGCGCTCGAGCTCCAGGTCCTGCTCGGCCACGGCATCTCGATGCAGGGCGGGGAGCGGGTGCTGCTGGTCGCCAGCGAGGCGCTGCATCTCCTCGCCGCCGGCGCCTGGCTCGGCGGCCTCCTCCCGCTGATGCTGCTGGTCGCGGCATGGACGCCCGCGGATTCGGCCGGCATCGTGCGGCGCTTCTCGAGCCTCGGCACGGCCTGCGTCGCGGCGCTGGCTGCGACCAGCCTGGTGCAGGCCTGGCTGCTGATCGGCGGGCTGCCCGGCCTGATCGGCACCGATTACGGCCTCCTCGCCTTGGCAAAGCTGGCCCTGTTCGTCGGCCTGCTCGCTTTGGCGGCGCTCAACCGTTTCCGCCTGCGCCCGCGGCTGGCCGGCCCCGGCGCCGAAGCGACGCGGCGGTCGCTGCTCCGGAGCATCCTGGGCGAGAGCGCGCTCGGCCTCGGCGTGCTGGCGGTGGCGGGCATGCTGCTGATGCTCGCGCCCGCCATCCACCAGCAGCCGGTATGGCCGCTCCGCTGGGCGCCGGATTTCTCCCGGCCCGGCTTCCTGGCGCCGGCCCATCCGACCAGCTTCTACCGCTCGCCGACCGGCTTCACGGCCGCCTCCATCGTGCATGGCGGGAAGCTGTTCGCCGCGAACTGCGCCGGCTGCCACGCCGATGCAAGGACCGCGCGGGCAGGCGACCGAAGCGACGGCGACCTGTTCTGGCTGTTGCAGCACGGCGGCGACGCCGACGCCGGCATGCCGGGCTTCGGCGGCAAGATGGGCGACGGCGATCTTTGGGCGATCATCGACTTCCTGAAAGCGCGCGAGCTGGCGCGCCACGATCGCGGCACCTCCTCGAGCGCGGAGGCTCACGTCGCGCCGGACGTGCCGGTCGCGGCCGGCGGCAAGAAGGTCCCCCTGAGCCGCCTGCGCGGGCGGATCATCCGTCTCTTCGCCGACGACCGCGGCGAAGACCCGGCGCCGGTCTCCGGCGTGGAGAATCTGGCCATCGATCCCGGCACCGATGGCTGGACCGCCTATGCGACCGTGGCGGGAGTCGATGATGCCGCGCTGAGCCGCTTCGCCTTCCTGATCGACGCGGCCGGCCTTCTGCGCGGCGTCTTCCCGCCGGCGCCGGACGGCACGCCCGACAACGCCGCCTTCGCCGCGGCGCTGAAGGCGATCGAGAAATAGAGCGCGATCCCGCGGGCCGGCGGCCCGGATCATCAGGTCGGCTTCGCGACCCGGGCGTCACGAAACAGTCACGGACTTGCCTTAGTTTGCGGCCACGTCCACCGGCCCCGTATGCGCGCGGCCCGCCGAAAATCAGTGTCTCGGAAACCGGGGAATGCAGCAGACGCACGCCGAGATTCGCGACGATGCCGACGCGGCACGCATGCCGTCGGCCGGCCGCACCGCCGTCGGAATCGAGCGTCTCGGCCAACGCTTCGGCGCAAACACCGTCCTGCAGGGCGTCGACCTCGCCATCGGCGAAGGCGAGGTGGTTGCGCTGCTCGGCCCCTCGGGCTGCGGCAAGACCACGCTGCTCAGGTTGCTGGCCGGGCTGCTGCGGCCGAGCGAAGGACGCATCGCGATCGGCGGAGAGGTGGTGGCCGATTCGGCCGGCGGGTTCGTCCCGCCCGAGCGGCGCTCGATCGGGATGGTATTCCAGGATTATGCGCTCTGGCCGCACATGAGCGTCGCCGCCAACGTCAGCTTTCCGCTGGAGATGCGGCGCGTCCCGCGCGACGAGCGGCGCGTCCGGGTGAACGAAGCCTTGCGGCTCGTCGGCCTGGATGCGATGGCGCATCGCCCCCCGGCGGAGCTCTCGGGCGGCCAGCAGCAGCGCGTCGCGCTCGCCCGCGCCGTCGTCTCCCGCCCGGCGCTGCTGCTGTTCGACGAACCTCTCTCCAATCTCGATCGCGAGCTGCGCGAGACATTGGTGGTCGAGATCGCGGCGCTGCTGCGCGCGCTCGGCACCACGGCGGTCTATGTCACCCACGACCAGGCGGAGGCCTTCGCCATCGCCGATCGCGTGGCGGTGATGGCTTCCGGCCGGCTCGCCCAGGTCGCCGCGCCGGAGAAACTGGTCCAGCAACCGGAGAACGCGGCCGTCGCCGATTTCCTGAAGCTCGGCCTCGTTCTGCCGGCGGCGCTGGATTTCGATTCGCTGGTCCTCGAGGGCGGCGAAGGCGGCGCCGACGCCGCCCTGCCGCTGCCTGCGGGCCTCGGCACCGCCCGCGGCCGCGGCCGGCTCTTCGTCCCCCGCAGCGCGGTCGCGCTGAGCGAGCCGGGGCGGACGCCGCTCCACGGCGTGGTGGTCCACAACCTGTTCCGCGGCGACGGCTACCTGGTCCAGGTCCGCCTCGAGACCGGCGCGCGCCTGGACTTCGCATCCGGCCGCCGGCTGCGCGAGGGCAGCCGGATCGGCATCGACATCCGCTGGGATCGCGCGCGCTGGTTTCCGGAATCCGGACGCGCCGGTGCCGCTCCCGACGCCGAACGACCATCCATCCGACCGATACCACCCGCAACGCAAAGGAGTTGAGAGATGCGAACACTGCGAAGCCTGATCCTCGCCGCCGCCACGGCCGCCGCCGCCGGCTTTGTCTTCGCCGGAACCGCCGCCGCCGACAGCGTGACGGTCTACACCGCCGGGCCGGCCGGCCTGATCGACAAGTTGGCGGCCGGCTTCAAGCAGAAGACCGGCACCGATGTCGACGTGTTCCAGGCAACCACCGGCAAGATGATGGCGCGGCTGCAGGCGGAGGCCGCCAATCCCGTCGCCGACGTCGTGATCTCCGCCTCGATGGACACCGCGACCGACTTCGGCAAGCAGGGCCTGCTGCTCGACTATCAGAGCCCCAACGCGGCGAAGGTGCCCGACTTCCTGAAGTCCGCGAACTACGTCACGCAGGGCATCTCGGCGCTGGCCATCGCCTGGAACCCGAAGAGCGGCACGCCGAAGCCGGAGGACTGGTCGGATCTCGCCAAGCCGGCCTACAAGGACCTCGTCACGATGCCGGATCCCAAGAGCTCCGGATCGGCCTACGAGCTGGTGGCGGCCCTGGCCAGCGCGCCGTCGCTCGGCTGGGATCTGTTCAAGAGCCTGGGCGAGAACGGCATGATCGTGCCCGGCGCCAACGACCAGGCCGTGACGCCGGTCCTGCAGGGCGCCAAGGCGGCGGTGTTCGGCGCCGTCGACTACCTCGCCTTCGGCCAGATCAAGAAGGGCGAGTCCCTGGAGGTCGTGTTCCCGAAGAGCGGCACGGTGATTGCGCCGCGGCCGATGATGATCCTGAAATCCTCGAAGCATCCCGACCAGGCGAAGGCCTTCATCGACTACGTGCTGTCGGACGAGGGTCAGGCGATGGTGGCGGACGCGCAGCTGATGCCGGCCCGCACCGACATCCAGGCCAGCCGCCCGCTGATCGGCGATCTCAAGGTCCTCGAGGTCGACCCCGCGAACGATCGCGACGCCACCTTGAAGAAGTTCTCCGAGGAGGTGGCGAAGAACTGACCTCCGGTGCCGTCCCGCATCCCGGGACCGCGCGAATCCGGCCGCGGCGGCTCGATCACCGCCGCGGTCGTGCTCGCGCTGGGCGTGCTGGTCGTCTTCCCGATGGCCTTCGTGGTCCTGCAGGCGATCTTTCCTTCGATCGGCGCCGGATCCTTCGCCGCCCCCTTCTCGCTCATCCCGCAGACGTTCGGCGATCCCAAGCTGGTGCGCTGGACGCTCAACACGCTGGCCCTCGGCGTCTGCGTGGTGCTGGCCTCGACGGCGGTCGCGCTCCCGCTCGGCGCGCTGCGCGGACTCTTCCGCGTGCCGCTCGCCGGCCTCTGGGACGTCGCCTTCCTGGTGCCCTTCACCATCCCGCCCTATATCGCGGCGCTGGGCTGGATCACGACGCTGCAGCGCAACGGCTATCTGGAGCAGCTCGCGGGCTTCAATCTGGGCGGCTTCCTGTTTTCGTTCTGGGGCGTCGTCTTCGTGATGACGCTGAACGTGTTCCCCGTGGTCTATTTCGGCGTCTCGCGCAGCATGGCTTCGATCGGCGGCCGCTACGTCGATGCGGCGCAGGTCTGCGGCGCCGCGTTCTGGCCGATGTTCCGCCGGATCGCCGTGCCGCTGGCGACGCCCGCCATGGCCGGCAGCCTCCTGCTGGTCTTCGCCATGTCGATCGAGGAGTTCGGCACGCCGGCCGTGCTCGCCGCGCGATCCGGGTTTCTGGTCCTGGTGACCGGCGTCGAACAGCGTCTCTCCGACTACCCGGTCGATCTGCCCGGCGCGGCCTCCCTGTCGCTGGTTCTCGTCGTCCTGGCCGGCATCGCCTTCATCGCACAGCAGCGCATGGTCACCGGCCGCGACTTCCGGACGCTGACCGGCCGGCCGGCATCGGGCGGCCCGCGCCCGCTCGGGCGCTGGGCGATTCCCTGCTCGGCCTTGTTCGCCCTGCTGGCGCTGGCCGCGACGATCGTCCCGGTGGCTGCGGTGCTGCTCACCGCCTCGACCCGCACGCTCTCGGGCGGGCTGGCATGGGGCAACTTCTCGACGCTCCATTTCGCCGAGATCCGGGCCAACGCCAACGGCGCCCTCGACGCGCTGGTCACGAGCTTCCTGCTCGGAATCGTCACCGCCCTCCTCACCGGCCTGATCGGCACGCTTGCCGCCTTCGTGCTGGTACGCAGCCGCTCCCGCGCGGGCCGGCTGCTCGACTTCCTGACCGTGCTGCCGAACACGATGCCCGGCGTGGTGATCGCGGTGGGCCTGATCCTCGCCTGGACGCAGCCCTGGCTGCCGCTCACCGCCTACAACACGGTCTGGATCCTGCTCCTGGCCTATTGCTGCCTGCTGCTTCCCTATCCGGTCCGCTATGCGACCGCCGCGCTGCGCCAGCTCGGGCCCAGCCTCGAGGAGGCGGCGCGGGTTTCCGGCGCGGCGCCGGCGCGCGCGCTGGCCCGGATCGTCGTGCCGCTGATCCTGCCGGCGGTGACCGCGGCCATGCTCCTGGTCTTCGCGGTCGCCGCGCGGGAGCTGGTGGCGACGGTGCTGCTCGCCCCGGTCGGCACCAGGACGGTGGCGCTGTTCATCTGGCGCCAGTTCGACCAGGGCTCGATCGGCCTCGGCATGGCCATGAGCGCCATCGCCATCGCGATCACCGTCACGGTCCCGGCGATCGCCATGTTCTGGCTGCGGCGCACCGGCCAGGGGCTGTAGCCGGCAGGGGCTGTAGCCGGCCCGGGGCTCCCGCCTAGGCTCTGCCGGCCGGGCCGCGCAGGACGCGGCGGGCCAGGCCGCCGGCCGAGAAGCCGAGACTGCCGATGCCGAGGAATGTCAGCAGGCTGGGCGCGTGGAACGGCACGTCCCGCCAATGCGGGCTGACGTGGTCGGCCGTGTTGAAGGGCTCGTTGCTGTACTGGCAGAGGATCATGGAGGCGTTGTGCGCCAGCATCTCGAGCTCGATCCTGTCGATCAGCGCAACGACCTCGGTCTGGTCGCCGCGCATCGTCCGCATGTGCAGCAGCAGCGCCTGCAGGCCGGACAGATAGGCGTGGCTGCATTCGTTGAACGGGCTCGATTCGTCGGCGACGCTGCCCGGAACGACGCCCCAGAGACAATACATGTACTGCAGCTCGACGTAGTTCCGCAGCCGGAAGAAGGTCTCGTCCGTGTCGAACGGCTGCCGGTCGGCCAAGGCGAGGATCTGCGAGCGATACTCGGCGATCACCGCCATCTGCCCGTGGGTGAGGCCCGGAATCGAGATGCCGGTGGTCGGCCCGGTGGTCGTGCGATGCGCCTCCGCCGGCGCCGCCGCGAGGCACAGGCAGGCGACCAGGCCCGCGGCCAGGCGCGACAGCCGGATCCGGAACGACGGCACAACATCAACCAAAGCGGCGGGCCTCATTTCATGCGCGCGAAATCCTACCATCTCTTCTTCCGGCGATGCGCCAAAACGCGACATGACGTGACGCACCGGACGTTGACCCGTGGCGATCTCCCTTTCTATAGTTGGCGCCGACGGTTCCCTGACGGATGAAGTCCAGGGGATTAAAAGGGAACACGGTGCGGACGACCCAATCGGGGCCAAAACCGTGGCTGCCCCCGCAACTGTCAGCGGCGAGCGAGCGCCATCGCGGCCGAAAGGCCGCACCCACTGGAGAGCCGGGCAACCGGCGCTCCGGGAAGGCCGGCGCGAAGCGACGACCCGCGAGCCAGGAGACCTGCCGTCTCATAACTCCAACCAACCCGGGCGGGGATGCCCGGCAGGAGATGCCATGAGACCATGTCGCCCGCGCGCGGCCGCGCCCGTCCTTCGGCCGCATTCCTCGATCTCCGTCATCCGGCCGCGATCCGTCTGACCGCCCCGCCAGGCGAAATGTCGGCGGTCTGTGCGTGCGCGCAACGTCCTCTTGCGCGAGCGCGGCGGCTTTGCGCCGGTCCGCCGTCGTTTCGGCCTGGGCAATCCAACCAGGACCGAAAGGGAAACCCCATGTCGTCTCGTCTTCGCTTCATCGGCGCAGGCATTGCCTTCGCCGCCACCGCGCTCCTTGCCGCCCGGGCAGAGGCGGAAAAAACCACCTATCCGCTGACGCTGGAGAATTGCGGGCGCCAGATCACCTTCGAGAAGGCGCCGCGCCGCGCGGTCTCGATCGGCCAGAGCAACACCGAGATCCTGCTGTCGCTCGGGCTGGCCGACCAGATCGTGGGCACGGCGGTCTGGTTCAGTCCCGTGCTGGAGGAGTTCGCGGCCGAGAACGCGAAGATCCCGCGACTCGCCGACAACGATCCCAGCTTCGAGAGCGTGGTGAAGCAGAAGCCCGACCTCGTCACCGCGCAGTACGAATGGCATGTCGGCCCGAACGGCTCGGTCGGGACGCGCGATCAGTTCGCCGAGCTCGGCATCCCGACCTACATCGCCCCGGCGGACTGCGTCGCCAAGGACAATTCCGGCGGGGGCGACGGCGTCCGCAAGGAGATGTTCACCATGGACCTGATCTATCGCGAGATCCGGGATCTCGCGCGGATCTTCGACGTGAACGGCCGGGGCGAAGCCCTGGTGGCCAAGCTGGAACAGCGCGAAGCGGCCGCCGTCGCCATGGCCTCCGGCGCGGCCGGCAAGGACGTCACCATGGCGTTCTGGTTCTCCAGCCCGAAGATGCCGGGCGATTCCTACATCGCCGGCGTCAACGGCGGCGCGGGATACATCATGCACGTCCTCGGCGCCCGGGACATCATCGACCTCAAGGACGAGTGGCCGCTGGTGAGCTGGGAGCGCGTGACCGGTGCCGACCCGACCGTCCTGGTCATCGCCGACATGACGCGCCGCCGCCATCCCGGCGACTCGGCCGAGGCCAAGCGCAACTTCCTCGAGACCGATCCGGTCGCCAGCCGGATGGAGGCGGTGCGGAAGAAGCGCATCATCACCATCGACGCCCAGGACATGGATCCGGGGCTGCGCACCATCGAGGGAATCGAGAAGGTCGCCCAGGGCCTGAAGGACTTCGGTCTCGTCCATTGAGCATCGCCGTCGTCCTGGCGGGCGGGCGCGGCCGCTCGGCCGCGCTCGCTCTGGCGTCGATCGTCCTGCTGCTGATCGCGATGGCCGTCGCCGTCGCGATCGGCGAGGTCGCCGTGCCCATCGACGTGATCGCCAAGACGATCGCCAAGCATGCGTTCGGGATGCATTTCCAGCTCGATGCGATCCAGGAAGGCATCGTCTGGAACTACCGGCTCTCTCGCACGGTGGTCGCGGCCTGTGCCGGGACGGCGCTGGCCTTGTCCGGCGCGATCCTGCAGGCGCTGCTGCGCAACCCCCTGGCGGAGCCATACGTGCTCGGGGTCTCCGCCGGCGCCTCGACCGGCGCCGTATCGATCGCGATCCTCGGCCTCGGCGGCGGCCTGATCTCGCTCTCGGCCGGCGCGTTCGTCGGCGCGGTCGCCGCCTTCGCGCTCGTCGCCCTGCTCGCCTCCCGGACCGGGAGCGGGACGGACCGCGTCGTGCTCTCCGGAGTCGCCGGCTCGCAGCTCTTCAATGCCTTGACGGCCTACATCGTCACCACGTCGGCCAATGCCGAGCAGGCGCGGGGCGTCATGTTCTGGCTGCTCGGCAGCCTCGGCGGCGCGCGATGGGGCGATGCCGCGCTGGCCGCGCCGACGGTGGCCATCGGGACGGCGGTCTGCCTCTACCACGCCCGCGCGCTCGACGCCTTTGCATTCGGGGCCGATGCCGCCGCCAGCCTCGGCGTCCCGGTAACCCGCGTCCGAACGATATTGTTCGCGCTGACGGCCGCCATGACCGCGGTCATGGTCAGCCTGGTCGGCTCGATCGGCTTCGTCGGCCTGGTCGTGCCGCATGCGGTGCGCTTGCTGGCGGGACCGGGCCACGACCGCCTGCTGCCCGCCTCGGCGGTCGCGGGCGCGGTCTTCATGGTGCTGGCCGATATCGCGTCCCGGATCATCGTGCCGCAGCAGGTGGTGCCGATCGGCGTCGTCACCGCGCTGGTCGGCGCACCCGCCTTCGCCGCCCTCCTCTTTCGCAGCCGGAGCAGTCCATGACCATCGCCATCCACGACGCCGTCTGGAAGACCGGCGGCAAGCTTGTGCTCGACGGCGTCAGCCTCGATGTGACCTCGGGCCAGATGCTCGGCCTGCTCGGGCCCAACGGATCGGGGAAATCCAGCCTCCTGCGGCTGATCTGCAGGCTGCGCCCGCTGGCCAGCGGCATCATACGGCTCGACGGGCGCGACATCGCCGGCTTCGCGCGCCGCGACCTGGCGCAACGGCTGGCATTGGTCGAGCAGCAGGCCAGCACCGACGCCCCGCTGACCGCGCTCGATGTCGTGGGGCTGGGGCGCACGCCGCATCGTGGCGCGCTGTCGGCCTGGGCGCGCCACGACGAGGAAACAATCGCCGCCGCCCTGCATGCGGTCGAAATGTGGGAGAAGCGGAAGCAGGCGTGGCATACGCTCTCGGGCGGCGAGCGCCAGCGGGTGCAGATTGCGCGCGCCCTGGCCCAGGAGCCGACCGAGCTTCTCCTCGACGAGCCGACCAATCATCTCGACGTCCGCCATCAGCTCGAGCTCATGGCCTTGCTGCGCCGCCTGCCGGTCACCAGCGTCGTCGCGCTGCACGACATGAATCTCGCGGCGGCCTTCTGCGACCGGCTGGTCGTGCTGCGCGACGGGCGGGTCGCCGCCGCCGGCACCGTCGCCGAGGTCCTGACGCCGGCGCTGATCGCCGACGTGTTCGGTGTCGATGCCGCGGTTTCCTATCCGGCCGAGGCCGCGCGGCCGCAGATCACGCTTCTGCGGCCAGCCGCGCCAGCGAGCGGAAATGCCAGCGCCGGCCGTATGTAGCGCCGGTGAAGTCCGCGGCCGAGAGCGGCCACGCATCGACGCTCTGGAACGCCCCGGCGCCGGCGCCCAGCACATGGAGGATGGCCGCCCGCACCGTGATCGGATGCGCCACGAGCACGCTGTGCGACGGCTGGATGCCGAAACCGCCGAACCAGGCGGCGATACGCTCCAGCACGGCGCGATGGGATTCGCCGCCATGGGGCGCCGTGTCGGGCTCGGCGAGCCAGCGCCCGAAACCTTCCGGATCCGCCTCGTCGATCTCCTTCACCGACCTGCCCGCCCAGCGGCCATAGTCGCAGTCGCGCAGCGCCGGCACGATCTCGCCGGCCAGCCCGAGCGCCGCCGCGGTCTGCCGGGCGCGCAGCTCCGGGGCGATGAAGACCCGGGCCGGCCGCCAGTCGAGCGTGATGCGCGCGCAGTCGCGCTCGCCGAAGGAATCGAGCGGCTCGTCCGCGGGAAACGCCGCCTTGCGCAGGGCCGCCGTCGACGCATGGGCGACCACCGAGAGCCGGGTCGCGAGCCGCGTCATCGGTTCCCGGCCAGCCCGCAATGCCGCATGACGAAATCGGCGATCGCGGCGACGTCGTTGAGATCGATCACCGGCAGCCCGGCCGGCAGCCCGGCCTGGGGCACCGGCCGGTCGGCCAGGATCGCGACCACATGCGGATCCTCCGCGGCCAGCAGCGGCTTGCCGTTGGCCTCGCGGTAGATCTCCAGCTTGTCATGGGCTTCGCGCTTGAAGCCCTCGATGAGCAGGAGATCGACCGGGGTCATGTGCCGCGTCAGCTCGGCCGAGCTCGGCTCCGGCGCGCCGCGATGCTCATGCATCAATGCCCAGCGGCTGGCCGAGGCGACCAGCACCTCGGTGGCGCCGGCCTCCCGGTGGATGTAGGAGTCCTTGCCCGGCTGGTCCACGTCGAAGGCGTGGTGGGCGTGCTTCATGGTGGAAACGGTGACGCCGCGGCGCACCAGCTCCGGGATCAGCGCCGCCAGCAGCGTGGTCTTGCCGGCGCCGCTCCAGCCGGCGAGGCCGAGCACCTTCAACGAGGGGCCTTCAACGAGGGGCCTTCAACGAGGGACCTTCATGGCTTCTGGTCGGCCCGGTCGTCTTCGGTCATGTGCTTCAAGCCGACCCGCAGGTAGTCGTAGCCGGTGAGCAGGGTCAGCGCCGCCGCGAGCCAGAGCAGGCCCTCGCCGATGACCTGCACCGGCCAGGCCACGACCTCGCCGACGATCAGGAAGGCCATGGCCACCATCTGCATGGTGGTCTTCCACTTGGCCAGGATCGAGACCGGCAGGCGGACCTTCAGCTCGGCCAGGTATTCGCGCAGGCCCGAGACCAGGATCTCGCGGCAAAGGATGATCAGGGCCGGCAGCACCACCCAGCCCCGGATCTGGCCGTGCGCGGTCATCACCATCAGGATCGCCGCCACCACCAGCTTATCGGCGATCGGGTCGAGGAAGCGGCCGAGCGCCGAGACCTGGGCCATGCGCCGGGCGATGTAGCCGTCGAAGAAATCGGTGATGCAGGCTATGGCGAACAGCGCGAAGGCGATCCAGCGCAGCGCCGGCTGGTCGAAGAACAGCAGCGCCGCGATCAGCGGGATCGCGGCGATCCGCGACATGGTGAGGATGTTGGCGATGTTTGTCATGCGGGGATCGTAAACCCTGGAGGCGCTTGGCGCTCGTTCTCGTTCAGCCGGAAAATAGCAGGTCGCTCGCCTACTGTCATAGAGTGGCCGCCGCCGGGCGGAATGCGGCGAATCAGCCGCCGTGGAAGTGGTCGTAGATCTTACGCGCCACCGCCTCGGATATTCCCGGCACCTCGGCCAGATTCGTGAGGCCCGCCTGGGAGACCGCCCGGGCCGAGCCGAAATGCAGCAGCAGGGCCTTCTTGCGCTTGGCGCCGATGCCCGGCACCTCGTCCAGGATCGAGCGGGTGATCTCCTTGGACCGCTTGGCGCGATGGGCGCCGATCACGAAGCGGTGCGCCTCGTCGCGCAGGCGCTGTAGGAAGTAAAGCACCGGGCTCTTCGGGTCGAGGCTGAAGGGCTCGCGGCCCGGCACGAAGAAGCGCTCGCGCCCGGCGTTGCGGTCCGGCCCCTTGGCGATGGCGGCGATGCACAGATCGCTGACGCCGAGATCGGCCAGCACCTGCATCGCCGTGTTGAGCTGCCCCTGCCCGCCGTCGATCAGCACCAGGTCCGGCCAGAGGCCCTTGCTGCGGTCGGGGTCCTCCTTCAGCGCCCGGGCGAAGCGGCGGGTCAGCACCTGCCGCATCATCGCGTAGTCGTCGCCCCCGGTGACCTCGTTGGCGGCATCGATCGCCTGCTCCAGGCTCGAGCCGGGCACCGGCTCCGGCTCGAAGGGCGTCGGCGCTTCGGCGAGGCCGTCGGGCATCTTCTCCGATATCGCCTTGGCCAGGTCCTGGTCGAGCTGGGGCGGCTGGATCTTCGGCCGCACCACGTCGCGGATCGAGTATTTGCGGTACTGGTTCTTCAGGAATCCCTCCGGCCCGGCAACGATCATCGCGCCGTAGGGGTTGGTGCCGGAGATGTGGCTGTTGTCGTAGACCTCGATGCGCTTGGGCGGCGTCTCGATGCGGAACAGCTCCGCCAGCGCCTGGAGCAGCCGGGTCTGCGAGGCCGATTCCGCCATCTTGCGGGTCAATGCGTCCTTGGCGTTGAGCAAGGCGTGGTCGACCGCCTTGCGCTTGTCGCCGCGCTTGGGCGCCAGGATCTCCACCTTCGCGCCGGCCCGCAGCGACAGGGCCTCGGTCAGCAGCTCGGTCTCGCTGGGCGCCTCGTTGACCAGGATCAGCCGCGGCGGCGTCTTGTTCTCGTAGAACTGCGCCATGAAGGCCGCCAGGAGGTCGGGCAGCTCGGCATTGCGGTCGTTGGCCGGGAAATAGGCACGGTTGCCGTAATTGCCGTGGTTGCGGAAGAAGAACACCTGAACGCAGCTGTGCCCCGCCTCCTGGTAGGCGGCAATGATGTCGGCTTCCTCGATCCCTTCGAGGTTGATGTCCTGCCGGCTCTGGATCGCCGCCAGCGACTGGATGCGGTCGCGCAGGCGCGCGGCCCGCTCGAACTCCAGGGCATCGGAAGCCTGCTGCATCTCGGCGGACAGGCGAAGCTTCACCGCATCGCTCTTGCCGGAGAGGAAGTCCTCGGCCTGGTGCACCAGCCCCTTGTAGTCCTGCTCGGTGATCCGGCCGACGCAGGGCGCGGAGCAGCGCTTGATCTGGTATTGCAGGCACGGCCGCGTGCGGCTGGCGAACGTGCTGTCCGAGCAGTTGCGGAGCAGGAACGCGCGCTGCAGTGCAACGATGGTGCGGTTCACCGCTCCCGCGGATGCGAACGGCCCGAAATACTCGCCGGGCCGGTTGCGCGCGCCGCGATACTTCGTGACCTGCGGCGCCGGGTGGTCCCCGGTGATCAGGATGTAGGGGAAGCTCTTGTCGTCGCGCAGCAGCACGTTGAAGCGCGGCATGTAGCGCTTGATCAGGTTCGCTTCCAGCAGCAGCGCTTCCACCTCGGTGTGGGTGGTGACGAACTCCATGGTCGCCGTCTCGGCGATCATGCGCAGGATGCGGGTCGGCTGGCGGCCCGGCTGGGTGTAGTTGCCGACGCGCTTCTTGAGGTCGCGCGCCTTGCCGACATAGAGCACGTCGCCCTTGGCGCTCAGCATGCGGTAGACGCCGGGGCTGTTGGGCAGCGTCTTCACCTTCTCCCGGATCACCTCGACGCCGCGCGCGATACGGCCGACCCGGCCAGCTTTCGCCGGGGCCTCGCTCAGGCGGTCGGGGGCGTCGTTGCTCGGCAGGTCGTCGGTCATGGTGTTGATTAGATAGGGTTCTTTCGGGCCGCGCGGGAGGCCGCCCTGCGACGGTTCAAAACTCATACGCCCGGGGCCCCGCCCGGACCAAGGCGGATATCCCCGGTTTTTGTGGATAAGTCTGTCGGTAAACTCATGCCGCCCGCCGGACTCCGAGGAAATCCGCCAGACTCCAAGTTATGCACAGGAAATAGGCACTTCTGCCAAGCGGCTGATTTACTTGGTCTAATTTAGCAGTTTGCGAAATCTCGTGGTCACAAAGCGGACTCTACGCTTGACTCCCGGGGCGATTTGGGGGTCCGGCCCCGCTGTGAACAACTTGGCTCAGGAATCCTCGTTTAGAGCGCTGATACACTTAATTTTTCGGCGTCACCCAATTGACGCCACGGGGTCACGGACCTGACCCAATTCCAGATCAGCGCCCGGCGCGGCTGCGCTCGATCTCGACCCCGACGCTCTCCGCCTCCTTGAAGACGTCGAGTTTCTCGATCCGGACCTTGGCCGATTGCACGCGCCGGTCTTCCAGGCAGGTCCGGGCGATGCGATCGGCGAGGGTTTCGACCAGGTTGATATGCCCGGCGCTGACCACGTAGCGGATGCCGGTCATGATCTCGGCGTAGTTCACGACGTTGTCGAGGTCGTCGTTGATCGCCGGATGCTCCGCGCAGAGCAGCTCCAGATTGATGCGAACCCGTTGATTGGCCAAGCGTTCGTGCTGATGCACGCCGATCCGCGCCGAGAGGACGAGGTCGCGGATGAAGACCCGCATGGTGCGGGCTGCGGCGGTTCCGGGCAAAGCGGCGACCTTCTCGGTTTGGCTCATTGGCGTAGAACCCTTCCGTTTGAAAACAGTGCCGCACTCTGGGGCAGGCTCGTCGAGCCGTATCGGGAAGCCGCGCTCTGGGGCCTCCAGCGAGGCCGGTCGCCTCAGCATCGCACCATTATATAGGTTTGCGGCGTGCGAGTCCCGACTCTATTCGCCGGCCGCTATTCGCTCGGTTTGAATCCCTTGGCGGATTGCTGCCAGCCCAGATGCTCGCCGCCGTCGAGCGCGATCATCTGGCCGGTCATCGACGGGCTGGAAAGGATGAACAGCACGCCCGCCGCGATCTCCGCCGGCGTCGCGCCGTGGCCGAGCGGCACCGCGGCGCTCTGGGCCTCGAACTGCTCGGCGGTCTGGCGCGGGCTCGGCATGGTCGGACCCGGCCCGATGCCGTTGACTCGGATGCGCGGCGCGAGCGCCAGGGCCAGCGTCCGGGTCAGCGTCCAGAGCCCGCTCTTCGCCACGGTGTAGGACAGGAAATACGGTGTGAGCTTCCAGACTCTCTGGTCCAGCATGTTGACGATGTTGCCGTCGCTCCCTTCCGGAAGCTGTTTCGCGAAAGCCTGCGAGAGCACCAGCGGCGCGCGCAAGCCCGCCTCGATATGCCGGTCCCAGCTGTCCCGCGTCACCGTGTCGATCTTGTCCATCTCGAAGACCGAGGCGTTGTTCACCAGGCAGGTCAGCGGCCCGAGCGCGGCATTGGCCTGGGGGATGATGGTCTCGACCTCGCTTTCGCGGCCCAGATCGGCGCGGATCACCGCGGCGCGGCGGCCGAGCTTGCGGATCTCGCCGGCGGTCGCCTCGGCCTCGTCCTTCGAGCGATGGCAATGGACGGCGACATCCCAGCCCGCGGCGGCCAGCGCCAGGGCGATGCCGCGGCCGAGGCGCTTCGCCGCCCCGGTGACGAGCGCCGTCCGGATGGGTGGGGATTCGGGCATGGCGGCAGAATGGCGGATGCGGCAGCGCCGAGGCAAGGTGAAAGCGCGTTGATTTCCCTGGCTTTCACGCCGGTATCCGGCGACCGTACTTGACGCAAGTCAACGCCATTCCGCGTCCGATCAGGCCTGATGGAAGCATCGGCCGGCGGTGCGCCGGATCCATAAAGAGACCTATCATGCGCTTCGTTCCGGCCCTCATCATCGCCGTCCTCGCCATCGTCGCCGGCGGCTTCTTCCTGCGCTGGCAGCTCGACCAGGCGGACCAGGTGCCGCCCGGCCTCGCCCGCGCCAACGGCCGGATCGAGGCGGAGCGGGTCGCCGTCGCCACCAAATATGCCGGACGCGTCGCCGAGATCCTGGTGAAGGAAGGCGATTTCGTCGAAAAGGGCTCGGTGGTCGCGCGCATGGACACCGCCGAGCTGCTGGCGGAGATCGCCGCCGCCAGGGCGAAGGTGCAGCAGGCGGTGCAGAGCATCGGCCAGGCCCAGGCCCAGGTGCTGATGTCCCAGGCCCAGCTGAAGCTGGCCCAGGTCGAGCTGGTCCGCGCGCAGAGCCTGAAGAAGAACGACTTCACCTCCGCCTCGACCGTCGACCAGCGCCAGGCCGAGCGCGACGTCGCGGCGGCCTCGCTCGCCTCGGCGCAGGCCGCGGTCGGCGACGCACAGGCGGCGCAGCAGGCCGCGGAAGCCTCGCTGGCGCAGCTCCAGACGGTGCTCGACGACATGTCGCTGAAGGCGCCGGTCTCGGGCCGCGTCGAGTACAAGCTCGCCAATCCCGGCGAGGTGCTCGCGGCCGGCGGGCAGATCGTGTCGCTGCTCGATCTCACCGACGTCTACATGACGATCTTTCTGCCGACGCCGCTGGCCGGCCGCGTCGGTCTCGGCTCGGAGGCGCGCATCGTGCTCGACGCCGCGCCGGACTACGTCGTGCCGGCGACCGTCTCCTTCGTCGCCGCCGAGGCGCAGTTCACGCCGAAATTCGTCGAGACCGAGAGCGAGCGCGAGAAGCTGATGTATCGCATCAAGCTGCAGATCGACCCCGCGCTGCTCGACACCTATCGCGACTACGTGAAGGCGGGCCTGACCGGCGACGCTTACGTCCGCGTCGAAAGCCGGGCCAACTGGCCGGCATCGCTCGCGCCCAGACTGCCGCCGAAGCCGGGCGAGGCGCAGTGAGGTGACCGAGGCGGCCATCCGCATCGGCGGCCTCTCCCACCGCTACGGCAAGACCCTGGCGCTGTCGGACGTCGCCTTCGAGATCCCGCAGGGCGCGTCGGCCGCGCTGGTCGGGCCGGACGGCGTCGGCAAATCCACGCTGCTCGGCGTCATCGCCGGGGCCAAGCGGATCCAGGGCGGGCACGTCGAGGTGCTGGGCGGCGACATGGCCAGCCGCCGGCACCGCGAAGCCATCGGCCCGCGCATCGCCTTCATGCCCCAGGGCCTCGGCAAGAATCTCTACCCGACGCTGTCGGTCGCCGAGAACATCGACTTCTTCGCCAACCTGTTCGGCCTCGACCGCCGCGCCGCGGCGATCCGGCGCGCGCAGTTGCTGGCCGCCACCGGCCTCGCACCCTTCCCCGACCGCGCCGCCGGCAAGCTCTCCGGCGGCATGAAGCAGAAGCTCGGCCTCTGCTGCGCGCTGGTGCACGATCCCGACCTGCTGATCCTCGACGAGCCCACGACCGGCGTCGATCCGCTGTCGCGCCGCCAGTTCTGGGAGATGATCGACCGCATCCGCCGCGACCGGCCGGCGATGACCATGCTGGTCGCCTCGGCCTATATGGACGAGGCCGAGCGCTTCGACCGGCTGATCGCGATGGACGGCGGCCGGCTGCTCGCCAGCGGCCCCACCCGCGCGGTGATCGAGGCGACCGGCGCCGCGCGGCTGGACCAGGCCTACGTGGCGCTGCGGCATGGCGGCGCGGCGGCGGCGCCCAAGCCGCTCGAGATCCCGCCGCGCACGCTCCATGGCGGGCCGCCGGCGATCCTCGCCGAGGACCTCACCCGCCGGTTCGGCGACTTCGTCGCGGTCGATCGCGCGAGCTTCCGCATCGAGCGCGGCGAGATCTTCGGCTTCCTCGGCTCGAACGGCTCGGGCAAGACCACCACCATGAAGATGCTGACCGGCCTGCTTTCGGCCAGCAGCGGCCGGGCCGAGCTCCTGGGCCATCCGGTCGAGGCGCAGGACATCGCGACGCGGCTCAAGATCGGCTACATGTCCCAGGGCTTCTCGCTCTACGAGGAGCTGACGGTCCGCGCCAACCTGGAGCTCCATGCGCGGCTCTACCGGATCCCGGGCGGCGAGGTGCGCCCGCGGGTCGACGCGGCGCTCGAGCGCTTCGGCCTCGCCGACGTCGCGGCGGCGCTGCCGGCGAAGCTGCCGCTCGGCATCCGGCAGCGCCTGCAGGTCGCTGCCGCCTGCCTGCACCGGCCGGAGATCCTGATCCTCGACGAGCCGACCTCCGGCGTCGATCCGGAGGCGCGCGACGCCTTCTGGCGCCTGATCCTGGAGCTTTCCCGCGACCAGGGCGTCACCATCTTCATCTCCACCCATTTCATGAACGAGGCGGAGCGCTGCGACCGCATCTCGCTGATGCATCGCGGCCGCACGCTGGCGGTCGGCACGCCGCGCGAGATCGCCGCCGCCGAAGGCGTGGCGACCGTCGAGGAGGCGTTCATCCGCCAGATCGAGCGCGCCGATCCGGAAGCGGCCTCGGCCGCCGCCGACGTGCCGGCCGAGACGCCGGCGCGCTGGTCCCTGCCGGTTCCCGGCTTGCTGCGGCGGCCGCTGGCGTTTGCCGGGCGCGAGCTGCTGGAGCTGATGCGCGATCCGGTGCGCCTCGCCTTCGCCCTGCTGGGCCCGGTCTTCCTGATGGTGACGTTCGGCTTCGGCGTCTCCTTCGACGTCGACAATCTGACCTATGCGGTGCTCGACCGCGATCACTCGCTGGAGAGCCGCACGCTGGTCGAGAACTTCCAGGGCTCGCGCTACTTCACCGAGCGCCCGCCGCTCTACACCGAGGCGGAGATCGACCGGCGGCTGCGCTCCGGCGAGCTGCGGATGGCGATCGAGATCCCGACCGATTTCGGCCGCGACCTGCTGACCGGCCGGCAGCCGGAGATCGGCGTCTATCTCGACGCCAGCATGCCGTTCCGCGCCGAGACCATCCGCGGCTACATCGACGGCATCGCGCTGGACTACGCGCGCGAGCGGTTGCGCGAGGCGACCGGCGCCAGCGGCGATCCGCTGCCGGTCTCGCTGCAGCCGCGCTTCCGCTACAACCAGGACTTCAAGAGCGTGGTCGCCATCGTGCCCGGCACCATCATGCTGCTGCTGATGCTGATTCCCGCGATGCTGACCGCGGTGGGCGTGGTGCGGGAGAAGGAGCTGGGCTCGATCGCCAATCTTTACGTGTCGCCGGCCGGCATCGGCGAGTTCCTGGTCGGCAAGCAGCTCGCCTACATCCTGATCAGCTTCGTCGCCTTCCTGCTGCTGACCGGGCTCGCGGCGCCGGTCTTCGGCCTGATCCCCAAAGGCAGCATCGCGGCGCTGGCCATCGCGGCGCTGCTCTATGTCGCCGCCTCCACCGCCTTCGGCCTGCTGGTATCGGCCTTCGTGTCGACCCAGGTCGCCGCCATCTTCGCGGCGGCGATCCTCTGCATGGTCCCGACGGTCAACTTCTCCGGCCTGCTCTACCCGACCGCGACGCTGGAAGGCCCGGCGCGCTTCTTCGGCCGGATGTTCCCCGCCTCCTGGTTCCAGACCGTCACCCTCGGCGTGTTCGACAAGGGGCTCGGTTTCGCCGACTTCCTGCCGCAGATCGCGGCGCTCGCCGGCTTCGGGCTCGGATTCCTCGGGCTTGCGCGGCTGCTGGTCCGCAAGCAGGAGCGCTGACGCATGGGCCGGCATCTCAGCAACATCTTCCGCCTCGGCCTGAAGGAGCTGCGCAGCCTGTCGCGCGACGTCGTGATGCTGCTGCTGATCTTCTACACCTTCACCATCGCCGTGCACGACGTCGCCAAGGGCGTGCAGACCGAGGTCAAGAACGCGGCCGTGGCGGTGATCGACGACGACGGGTCGGAATATTCCCGCCGCCTGATCGACGCGATCCAGCCGCCTTATTTCCAGCCGCCGACCCGGATCGACCGCCGCGACGTCGACCGCGCCCTGGACCACGGCGCCGTCACCTTCGTGCTCGACCTGCCGCCCAATCTGGAGAAGGACCTGCTGACCGGGCGGCAGCCGGAGATCGGGCTCGACATCGACGCCACGGCGATGACCCAGGCCGGGGTCGGCGCCGGCTATATCGAGAGCATCATCTCGCAGACCACCCAGGAATTCCTGGGCAGCCACGGCCAGGCGATCAGCCTGCCGGCGACGGTGGTGACCCGCGCCTACTTCAACCCCAACCTCGAATCGATCCGCTTCAACGCCGTGATGCAGGTGTTGGAGAACATCACCATCCTCTCGGTGATCCTGGTCGGCGCCGCGGTGATGCGGGAGCGCGAGCGCGGCACGATCGAGCATCTCATGGTGATGCCGGTGACGGCGGCCGAGATCGCGCTGGCGAAGGTCTGGGCCAACGGCCTGGTGGTGCTGTGCGCGGCCGCCTTCTCCCTCACCGTCGTGGTCGAGCGGATGCTCGGCGTCACGGTCGTCGGCTCGCTCTGGCTGTTCCTGTTCGGCTCGGCGCTCTATCTCTTCGCCACCACGTCGCTTGGCATCCTGCTGGCGACGTTCGCCAATTCGATGCCGCAGTTCGGCCTGCTGTCGATCCCGGTCTTCGTGGTGATGAACCTGCTCTCCGGCACCACCACGCCGCTCGAGGCGATGCCGGCCTGGCTCGGGCTCTCGATGCAGGTCTCGCCCTCCACCCATTTCGTCGCGGCGGCGCAGTCCGTGCTCTATCGCGGCGCCGGCCTGGACATCGTCTGGCCGCAGTTCGCCGCGATCTTCGGCATCGGCCTGGGCTTCCTCGGAGTCGCCCTGATACGCTTCCGCATCATGCTGGCCCGGCAGGCCTGAGGCCGGGCGGCTTGGGCGGGGCGGCTTGGGCCGGGCGGCTTGCGGTCGCCGCCGAAAGCCGGTGAAATCGGCATGGCCGCACAGTCGGGGAATGACCGGCGGGGGAGATAATTGAGCGATTTCGGTCTTGGTCCGGACAGCCTGTCGACGCCGCTGCGCCTGCTGGTGGCGCTCGCGGTCGGGCTGTTGATCGGCCTCGAGCGCGAATGGCGCCAGCGCGCGGCCGACGACGCTTTCCATGCCGGGCTGCGCACCTTCGGCCTGATCGGCCTGCTGGGCGGGCTCGCCAACGTGCTGAGCTGGTCGGCGGGCGGCTGGCTGCTGCCGGCGGGGCTGCTGGCGCTCGCCGTGCTGCTGCTGGCCGATGTCAGGCTCGGCCCCGGGGCGGTGGCCGGCCGCGACATCACCACCCTGGTCGCCGCGCTGGTGACGGCCCTGCTCGGCGCGCTCGCCACCAGCGGCGAGGCGCAGCTCGCCGTGGCGGCGGCCGTCGTGGTGACGCTGCTGCTGAACCTGAAGGCGCGGCTGCACCGCTGGGTCGATGCCTTGAGCGAGACCGAGATCGCCGGCGTGCTGCGCCTGCTGGTGATCTCGCTGGTGGTGCTGCCGGTGCTGCCCAACAAGGGCTACGGGCCGTATGACGCGCTCAACCCGCGCGCCATCTGGCTGTTCGTCGTGCTGGTCTCGATGCTCTCCTTCGTCGGCTACCTGGCGATCAAGATCCTCGGCCAGAGGCGCGGGCACCTGGCGACCGGCCTGTTCGGCGGCCTGGTCTCCTCGACCGCCACGACCGCGGCGCTGGCGCGCCTGGGCCGGCGCGACGCGGGCGCGATCTATTCGCTGGCCTCGGGCATCGCGCTGGCCAATGCGGTGATGGCGGTGCGCATGACGGTGATCGTGGCGGCCATCGACCGCGAGCTGGCGAAGGCGGCGGCCTGGCCGCTCGGCTGGGCGACGGCGATGGCGCTGATCATGACGCTGGTGCTGTGGCGGCGCGGCCGGCAGAGCACGCCCACCGAGACGCCGGAGATCCAGAACCCGTTCGATCTCGGGCCCGCCTTCCGCTTCGCCGCGGTGCTGGCGGTGACCCTGGTCCTGGCCAAGCTGCTGGAGGACCATTACGGCCAGAGCGGCCTGCAGGTGCTGGCGGCGATCGCCGGCCTGGTCGATGTCGATGCGATCACCCTGACCGTGGCGCGGGACACCGCGCAAGGCGGCTCGATCCCGCCGGCGCTCGCGGCGCTGCTGATCGCCGCCTTCGCCAATTCGGTGTTCAAGGGCGGCCTGCTGGTGATGAACGGCGGCAAGCTCGCGGTCTGGGGCGTCGCGGTGCTGGCCCTGATGTCGCTGGCCGGCGGCATCGCCTGGCTGATCCCGCCGCCCTGGGCGTTCTGAACGTCAGCCCGGCGCGTGGCAGACGGCCTCGATGTTGTGCCCGTCGGGATCGAAGACGAAGGCGCCGTAATAGTTCGGGTGATAATGCCCGCGGATGCCCGGCGCGCCGTTGTCGCGGCCGCCCGCGGCCAAGGCGGCCGCATGGAAGGCGCGCACGTCGGCCTGGGTCTGCGCCACGAAGGCGACATGGATCGGCTTCGGCGGGTTGCCGAGGCCGAACCAGAACTCCGGCCTGCCGTCCTTGCCCATCAGCGCCCAGCCCTCGCCCTCGCTGACGATGCCGACGCCGAGCGGCGCCAAGGCCGCGACGTAGAAGGCCTTGCTGCGCGCGAAATCCGCCACGGTGAACCCGATATGATCGAGCGGCATCGCGGCTCCCTTCAGTGCCGCTTGCGGCCGGCGAACTTGGGCTTCTGGCCCGGCCGCCCTGCCGTGGAGCGGCCCTTCGGCGCGGGCGGGATCGGCTTGCCGTCGAGGCCCATCCCGGCGCGCCCCGCCGCGGTGTTCGGGATCTCGAGGTCGATCGATTCCAGGCGGCGCAGCTCGTCGCGATAGCGCGCCGCCTCCTCGAACTCGAGATTGGCCGCCGCCTCGCGCATCTTCTTCTCCAGCTCGGCGACGGTCTGCTGCAGGTTGGCGCCGACCCGGTGCATGTCGCCGATGACGCCGGTATCGACCGTCACGTGGTCGCTCTCGTAGACCGAGCTCATGATGTCGGCGATGTTCTTCTTCACCGATTCCGGCGTGATGCCGTGGGCGGCGTTGTAGGCCTGCTGCTTCTCGCGCCGGCGGTTGGTCTCGCCCAGCGCGTAGTCCAGGCTCTCCGTCATGTTGTCGGCATAGAGGATCACGCGGCCCTCGACGTTGCGCGCGGCGCGGCCGATGGTCTGCACCAGCGAGGTCTTGGACCTGAGGAACCCCTCCTTGTCCGCATCGAGGATGCAGACCAGGGCGCATTCCGGGATGTCCAGGCCCTCGCGCAGCAGGTTGATGCCGACCAGCACGTCGAAGGCGCCCAGGCGGAGATCGCGGATGATCTCGATCCGCTCCAGCGTCTCGACGTCGGAATGGATGTAGCGCACGCGCACGCCGGCATCGTGCAGGTACTCGGTCAGGTCCTCGGCCATGCGCTTGGTCAGCGTGGTGATCAGCACGCGCTGGCCCTTCTTCGCGACTTCCTGGCACTCGGCGACCACGTCGTCGACCTGGGTCTCGGTCGGGCGGATGATGCAGACCGGGTCGATCAGCCCGGTCGGGCGGATCACCTGCTCGGCGAAGACGCCGGCGGTCTGCTTCATCTCCCAGGGCCCGGGCGTCGCCGAGACGCAGACGGTCTGCGGCCGCATCACCTGCCATTCCTCGAACTTCAAGGGCCGGTTGTCGATGCAGGAGGGCAGGCGGAAGCCGTATTCGGCGAGCGTCGATTTCCGCGCGTAGTCGCCTTTGAACATGCCGCCGATCTGCGGCACGGTCACATGGCTCTCATCGACGATCAGCAGCGCGTCCTCGGGCAGGTATTCGAACAGGGTCGGCGGCGGCTCGCCGGGATTGCGCCCGGTCAGGTAGCGCGAATAGTTCTCGATGCCGGCGCAGCTCCCGGTCGCCTCCATCATCTCCATGTCGAAGGTGACGCGCTGCTCCAGCCGCTGGGCCTCCAGCAGCTTGTTCTCCAGATTGAGCTCGGCGAGGCGGATCTTCAGGTCGTCCTTGATCAGCTTCACCGCCTGGTGGAGGGTCGGCTTGGGCGTCACGTAGTGGCTGTTGGCGTAGATCTTGATCTCGTCGAGCTCGGCGGTCTTCTCGCCGGTCAGGGGATCGAACTCGGCGATGCGCTCGATCTCGTCGCCGAACAGCGAGAGGCGCCAGGCGCGGTCCTCCAAATGGGCGGGGAAGAGCTCGATCGTGTCGCCCTTGACCCGGAAGGTGCCG
>DASZSL010000100.1:0-59607 GCA_035548715.1 Dongiaceae bacterium | reverse complement strand
GCATGTCCGGGAAATTCGACGCGGTCTATCGCCGTTCGCTGGAGGACCCGGCGGGGTTCTGGGCCGAGGCTGCCGCCGATATCGACTGGCTGAAGCGCTGGGACCGGGTGCTCGACGACCGGAACCCGCCCTTCTACCGCTGGTTCTCCGGCGCCGAGCTCAACACCTGCTGGAACTGTCTCGACCGCCATGTCGAGCGCGGCCGCGGCGAGCAGACCGCGCTGATCTACGATTCTCCCGTCACCCAGACCGTCAGGCGCTACACCTACCGCGCGCTGCGCGACGAGGTGGCGCGCTTCGCCGGGGCGCTGGCCGGCCTCGGCGTCGTCAAGGGCGACCGGGTCATCGTCTATATGCCGATGGTGGCGGAGGCCGCGGTCGCCATGCTGGCCTGCGCGCGACTGGGTGCCATCCATTCGGTGGTGTTCGGCGGCTTCGCCTCGAAGGAGCTCGCGACCCGCATCGACGATGCGAAGCCCAAGGTGATCGTCACCGCCTCCTGCGGCATCGAGGTGTCGCGGATCATCCCCTACAAGCCGCTGCTCGACGCGGCGATCGAGATGGCCGCGGCCAAGCCGGAGAAGGTCGTCGTCCTGCAGCGGCCGATGGAGCCGGCGAAGCTGATCACCGGCCGCGACTTCGACTGGGCCGAGCTGGCGGCGGCGGCGAAGCCGGCCGACTGCGTCCCGGTCGCGGCGACCGACCCGCTCTACATCCTCTACACCTCCGGCACCACGGGGCGGCCCAAAGGCGTCGTGCGCGACAATGGGGGCCACGCGGTGGCGCTGCATTGGAGCATGAAGAACATCTACGGCATCGAGGCGGGAGAGCCCTGGTTCACCGCCTCCGACGTGGGCTGGGTGGTCGGCCATTCCTACATCGTCTACGCGCCGCTGCTCAAAGGCTGCACGACGATCCTGTTCGAGGGCAAGCCGGTGGGCACGCCGGATGCCGGAGTCTTCTGGCGGGTGATCTCCCAGCACAAGGTGCCGGCGATGTTCACCGCGCCCACCGCCTTCCGCGCCATCAAGCGCGACGACCCGGAAGGCAAGCTGCTGAAGAACTACGATCTGACCGGCTTCCGCACCCTGTTCCTGGCCGGCGAGCGCTCCGATCCCCCGACGCTGGAATGGGCGGAGGACCTGCTGAAGGTCCCGGTGATCGATCACTGGTGGCAGACCGAGACCGGCTGGGCGATCGCCGCGAACTGCGTCGGCATCGAGCTGCAGAAGGTGAAGCACGGCTCGCCGACCCGGGCGGTGCCGGGCTGGCGCCTGGAAGTGCTGGACGAGGCCGGCCGGCCGGCCAGGACCGGCGAGATCGGCAATCTCTGCGGCAAGCTGCCATTGCCGCCGGGCACCTTCCCGACGCTGTGGAACGACGACAAGCGCTTCGTCGAGAGCTATCTCGCGCGCTTCCCCGGCTACTACCAGACCGCCGATGCCGGCATGATCGACGAGGACGGCTATGTCCATGTCATGGCCCGCACCGACGACATCATCAACACCGCCGGCCACCGCCTGTCGACCGGCGGCATGGAGGAGGTGCTCGCGAGCCATCCCGACGTCGCCGAATGCGCGGTGATCGGCGTCCATGACGAGATGAAGGGCCAGGTGCCGGTCGGATTCCTGGTGCTGAAGGCCGGCGTCGACCGGCCGCACGACAAGATCGTCAGCGAGGTGGTGCAGCTCGTGCGCGACCGCATCGGCCCCGTCGCGTCGTTCAAGACCGCGACGGTGGTGAAGCGCCTGCCGAAGACTCGTTCCGGCAAGATCCTGCGCGGCACGATGCAGAAGATCGCCGACGGCCAGGACTACGCCATGCCCGCCACCATCGACGATCCCGTCATCCTGGGCGAGATCGACGAGGCCCTGCAGGGCGTCGGCTACGCGAAGAAGTAGGCGCTCGGGCCGATTTGACGCCGTCATGCCAAGGCTTGGCCTTGGCATCCACGAGTCTGTCGAGGCTCAACTCGGCATTTGTTGAAAGGAGTTCGTAGACCCCAAGGCCAAGCCTTGGGGTGACGACGGGCTATGTTGGTGCCTACCGCGAACGCCCGCGACCGCGGCTGGAGCGGCCGCCGCCCCCGCCGTTGGCCTGAGCATGGCTGCGGTGCTGACCGCCACGGTTCTCGCCACCATGGCTTTTCTGGCCTTGGGCGTGATGACCGCGGTTTTGGGCCGAACGGCCGTCGCCGCCGCGATGTTGGCCGCCGCGATGCTCGCCGCCACGATGCTCGGCGCTGCGGTTTTCGGCAGGACGGTTCTCACCGCCGCCATGGTTGCGATCATGGCTCCGGCCGCCGTGGCCGCCGCCATTGGCCGCCTTGCGCGCCCCCTGGCCGGGTCGCTTCGGCTGGCGGCCGCGATTGCCGCCGCGGTGATGCGCCGGAATACCGTCACGGTCATTGCCGCTGCGCGGATCCTCCGGGACGCCGACGAAGGGATGGTCCTCGACCACCGGCACCTTCATGCGGGTGATGCGCTCGATGTCGCGCAGCAGGCCGCGCTCCTCGTGGTCGCAGAAGCTGAAGGCGATGCCGGTCGCGCCGGCACGCGCCGTGCGGCCGATCCGGTGCACGTAGGCCTCGGGCTCCATCGGCAGCTCGTAGTTGACGACGTGGCTGATGCCGTCCACGTCGATGCCGCGGGCGGCGATGTCGGTCGCGACCAGGACCTGGATCTTGCCGGCCTTGAAGGCGTTGAGCGCCTGCTGGCGCGCGCCCTGGCTCTTGTTGCCGTGGATCGCGGCCGTGCCGAAGCCGTCCTTCTCGAGCTGCTCGGCCAGGCGGTTGGCGCCGTGCTTGGTGCGGGTGAAGACGATGGCGCGGCTCATGTCCGGCGTGCCGAGGAGCTGGGCGAGCAGCGCGCGCTTGTGGCCGCGGGCGACGAAATAGACCTTCTGGTCGATCCGCTCCGCGGTGGTCGATTGCGGCACCACCTCGACCCGCACCGGGTCCTTCAGCAGGCCCTTGGCGAGCTCGGCCACGTCGTTCGGCATGGTCGCGGAGAAGAGCAGCGTCTGGCGCTGCTTGGGGAGCAGCGGGACGATGCGGCGGATGTCGCGGATGAAGCCCATGTCGAGCATGCGGTCCGCTTCGTCGAGGATGAAGGTCTCGACGCTCTCCAGCTTCACGTGGCCCTGCTGCATGAGGTCGATCAGGCGGCCGGGCGTTGCGACCACGATGTCGATGCCCTTGCGCATCGTATCGACCTGCGGGTTCTGCCCGACGCCGCCGAAGATCTGCGTCGAGCGCAGCGGCAGGTGCCGGCCATAGGTCTTCAGGCTCTCGACGATCTGCACCGCGAGCTCGCGGGTCGGCGTGAGGATCAGGGCGCGCATCGACTTGGGGGCCGCCCGCTTGCGGGTCTCCATCAGGCGCTGCAGCAGCGGCAGCACGAAGGCCGCCGTCTTGCCGGTGCCGGTCTGGGCGAGGCCGAGCAGATCGCGCCCCTGGAGCAGGTGCGGGATGGCCCGGGCCTGGATCGGCGTCGGCCGCTCATAGCCGGCCTCCTGGACCGCCTGCATCAGCGGCGCGGTCAGGGAGAGATCGGCAAACAGGGCGATCTCGTGGTTGGCATGCGTGTTGGTATGGGTAGACGTGGTCAAAGCCGGTTTCCTTTCGGCATGTGTCATCTGCCGAAAAGTCGCGGCGCGCAGGATTGCGCGCGGCGAAACGCCGGCGAGCGAGCCCGAGGCGCGCTTGCTCGAGAATCTATGACGGGTTGATGTATCTCAGGACGGACGCCCTCATGACAGGTTCTGTCAGGGGCGTGGCGCGCAGTCGCGAGAATTGCGCCCGCTATATGGTAGAAACGGCGGGGAAAGTCAAGCGGCGGAGGAAAAGCATGGGCAAACGCATTGATATTGCAGGGCTCGTCGCGGCCATCGGCAGCGGCTATCCGCCGCCTCACGATGCCCCCTGCAAGGCGCGGGAGCGCAAGCGGCTGGGCGACGCCGCGGGCTTGACCCAGTTCGGCGTCAACCTGCTGCGCCTGGCGCCCGGCGTCTGGTCGTCGCAGCGCCACTGGCATACGCGCGAGGACGAGTTCGTCTTCGTCGTCTCCGGCGAGGTCGTGCTGGTCACCGATGACGGCGAGGAGATCCTGCGCGCCGGCGATGCCGCCGGCTTCAAGGCCGGCGAGCCGAACGGCCATGTGCTGCAGAACCGCTCGCACGCCGATGCCGTCGTGCTCGAGGTCGGCAGCCGATTCGAGGACGACGCCTGCGATTATTCCGACCTCGACATGATCGCGCCGGCCGGCGGCGGTCCGTACACGCGCCGCGACGGCACGCCCTACTGACGACCGTCCGCGGCTCTACCAGGCCAGGGCCGCACCGATCGCCGCCAGAAGGGCGGGGGGCATGACCAGCACGCCGATCTTGAGGAAGCCCAGCGCGCTCACGTGATGCCCGTCGCGCCGCAGCGCGATCAGCCAGAGGATGGTGGCGAGCGATCCCGTCACCGAGAGATTGGGCCCGAGATCGACGCCGATCAGCACCGCGCGGGTCACGCCCGGCGGCAGCCCGTCGGACTGCACCACCGTCCCGGCGATCAGCCCGACCGGCAGGTTGTTGATGAGGTTGCTGGCGACTCCGACCGCGAGGCCGCTCGCCCAGGCGGCGCGCGCGGCGGAATCCTGCGCGAGCTGCTGCAGCACGCCGCGCAACATGCCGATGACGCCGGCGCGGTCGAGCGCCTCGACGACCACGAAGAGTCCCCCCACCAGCGGCAGCACGCTCCAAGAGACGTGGCGCAGCGTCTTCCACGGCGCCTTCTGCTCGCGGATCACCACGGCCAGCGCCGTCGCCGCGCCGGCGATCGCCGTCGGCAGGCCGAGCGGCCGGTCGAGATAGGACGCGGCCAGCAGCACGATCGTGGTGGCGACGATGCCGATCGCCGCGATCCGCCCGCCGCGCGGCAGGTGCGGGATCGGCACGTCGGGCGCAATCGGATCCTTGAGCGCCGCGCGCTGGGTCCAGAGCAGCACGACGAAGGTTACGAGGATCGACACCCCCGAGGGCAGCAGATACTGCGGCAGCCATTCCAGCAGCGGCGGCATCGCCCGTCCGTAGATCACCAGGTTCGCCGGATTGGAGATCGGGAACACGAAGGAGGCCGCATTGGCGATCAGCGCGCAGATCAGGAGATAGGGCAGGGGGTCCTTCACCTTCGCCGTCCGCGCCGCGGCGGCGACCGCGGGCGTCAGCACCACCGCCGTCGCGTCATTGGAAAGGAAGGCCGTGACGACGGTGCCGACGACATAGATCAGCGCGAACAGCCGGCAGGGCGAGCCCTTGGCCATGCGGGTGGCGATGGCCGCCAGCCAGTCGAACAGCTTCTCCTCCCGCGCGATCTCGGCGATCAGCATCATGCCGACCAGGAAGAGATAGACGTCGGCGCCCTTCGTGATCCCGGCCCAGGCGTTTTCGACCGGCAGCAGCCCGGAGATGACCAGCAGCACGGCGGCGGCCACCGCCCAGACGGCTTCGGGCAGGCGGAACGGCCGGATGACGACGCCGGCCGCGGCAAGGGCCGCGATCGCGCAGGTGGCGATCAGTGGGGCTGGCATCGGTGCATGTCGGGGATCGCGGGGCGCTCACGGACGGGAGGCGGCTGGACGGGAGGCGGCGCGCGAGCCGGGCGCCGCCTCCACGATGGCAGTTGGGGCGGGGGCGGCCTATTGCGGCTTGATCCAATCGATCGTGCCGGTCCACTTCATCTGCTGGACGAAGTCAGCATAGCCGATCGAATACTCGCCGTTGACGTCCAGCTTCTGGGCGCCGGCATCGACATAGGGATCGGCGCCGACCTGGTAGGTCCGGGGATCGTTGACGATCAGCTTGAGGGCGTCCGGCCCGCCTTCATAGCCGATGACCAGCACCACCGCGTTCCCGCCCTTGTCGCTGTCCGTCATCTTCGGCGGCTGCACCACGGCAACGAAGGGCCGCTCGAAACGGATCTCATGGATGGCGTCGATCGGCGACAGCACCTTGTGCTGCTGGTAGCGCATCACCACCGGGTCCTCGCCGAAGAACTTGTGGGCGAAGGCGGGATAGCCCTGGATCAGCCTCAGGGTCGCCTGCTCGGCCGAGACGCCCTTGGGCGCTTCGCAGGCCTGCACGCCGGTCAGGTAGTCGGCCAGGCTGCACTGCCAGTTCTCGGCGCCGTAAAGCGGCGGGATGTTGTAGTAGTCCATGATCATCTGCCCGACCGCGGCCCAGCTCCAGCCGGCCTGCTTTTCGGCGATCGCCGGAATGTCGAGCTCCGCATGCGCGGGCAGAACGTCTGGTACATTGTCGGCCCGCGCAGATGCGCCCGGGGCGGCGGCCAGGCCGGCGAGCAAGGCGGCGGCCAGGCCGGAACGAAGGACATACCAGCGACAGCGAATCATGGCGTCGAGCCTTCCTTGTTGCGCGTCATGACAACAATTCATCCCGGTGAAGGTTGCACAGGAGCGAATGGTAGAAAAGGTTGATTTGCCGCCCGGAATGATTCCCGGAATGATTCTGGCAGGGGGACTGTCCCGGCGCATGGGCGGCGGCGATAAAGGTTTGTTGCGTCTCGGCGACCAGCCGATTCTCGGCCACGTGATCGGGCGCATCCGCCCGCAGGTCTCCGCGCTGGCGCTCAACGCCAACGGCGATCCCGCGCGATTCGCCGGCTTCGGCCTGGAAGTGGTGCCCGACTCGGTGCCGGGCTACGCGGGCCCGCTGGCCGGGATTCTGACCGCCTTGTCCTGGGCCGCGGCGCGCGCGCCGTCGGCGACGCATGTGCTGACGGTCCCGTCGGACACGCCGTTCCTGCCGCGCGACCTCGCAGAGCGTCTGCGGGCGGGCATCGTGGCTCCGGGCGACGCCGTGATCGCCGCACGGCGGGGGCGACGGCATCCGGTCATCGGCCTCTGGCCCGTCGCCTGCCGGCAGCGGCTCCACGCGGCCGTCGCGGCAGAGGGGCTGCGCAAGGTCGAGGCCTGGACCGATCGGGTGAGCGCGCGGGTCGTCGGTTTCGACGAAGCGACGCGGGATCCCTTCTTCAACGTCAACACGCCGGACGACCTCGCCGCCGCCGAGGACCTGATCTCGATCAATCCTTAGCCGTCTTCGCGGGGTCGTCGGGTTCCAGCGCGATGCGGTCGCTTATGATCACCACCTTGCCGGCGCCTTCGAAATTGACGGTGACCCGCTTGCCGACCACCGACTGCACCTGGCCCAGTCCCCAATCGGGCCGATGCGGGTGGCGCACGAAACTTCCAGGGGCGAGGGGCGTGGCGGTCATGCTGCACCGGGGTGTTGACGCGATAAACAACTGTTAGCCGAAGCAGGCGGAATCGGTAAACTCACGGAATCGATCGCAGGGGAACAGCCGATGGACATCGACCTCCAGATACTCGAACTCGTCTGCTCGCGGCTGTGCCACGACCTGATCAGCCCGATCGGCGCCGTCGGCAACGGCCTGGAGCTGATGGCCGAGGAGGCCGACCAGGAATTGCTCGACGATGCCCGCCGCCTGGTCGAGGACAGCAGCCGGCGGGCCGGCGCCCTGCTGCAGCTCTACCGCAGCGCCTACGGCAATGCCGGCAACCAGCCGGCCTTCGGCGTCAACGAGGCGGTGCGCCTCGCCAAGGACGCGTTCGACGCCAACCGGCTCGCCCTGACGGCGACGGTCCCGGGCGGGGTCGACTGGCCGGCGGGCTACGGCAAGCTGGTCCTCAACGCGATCCTGACCGCCTCGGAATGGCTGCCGCGCGGCGGCACTTTGTCGCTGACGGTCGAGAACGCGGTCGGATTCCAGGTCGCGGCGGAGGGGCAGCAGGCCGCCTGCCCCAAGGACTCGGAGCGGCTGATCCAGCTCGACCGCGCCGGAATCGAGGTCAGCGCACACAACATCCAGCCCTATCTCACGGGTTTCATCGCCGCCCGGCAGAACTGTCGTCTGGCCGTGTCGCAGCCCGCCGCGGGCACGGCGATCCTCTCCGCCCGAAAGGCCGCCTAACGGCGGAAATGCTGGGGTTTTCGGCGTTCCGACTTCATCCAATGTTAATCCTTTTCTGAAAATCTCTCCCCGTAATCCGGCCGCCAGGGAGCGGTCGGGCGGGCAATCCGCGCGATCCAAAACGGGGCGAGAGCCAGAGCCATGGATGATCTTCTGAAAGAATTTCTGACCGAGAGTTCGGAGAACCTCGCCGTGCTCGACGTCGAGCTGGTGAAGCTGGAGCAGAATCCGAACGACACCGAGCTGCTCGGGAACATCTTCCGGCTCGTGCACACCGTGAAGGGCACCTGCGGCTTCCTCGGTCTGTCGCGGCTCGAATCCGTCGCCCATGCCGGCGAGAACGTGCTGGGCAAGGTCCGCGACGGCGAGCTCATCGTCAGCGCCGAGGCCGTCTCCCTCATCCTCGAATGCCTCGACCGCATCCGCACCCTGATGGGCGACCTGGAAGCGACCGGTGCCGAGCCCGCGGGCGACGACAGCGATCTCATCAAGCGCCTGAACGCCTTCGCCGAAGGCGGCGCGACCGCCGCGCCGGCGCCGGCCCCGGCACCCGCGCCGGCTGCTGCGTCCGCCAGCACCGCTTCCATCTACGAGCAGATCGGCGGCATGGGCACCGTCGATGCCGTGGTCGAGGTGTTCTTCAACCGCATCGTCGGCGACCTTCGCCTGAAGCAGCTGTTCGACGGCGCCAGCATCGATCATCTCCAGGGTCAGATGCGCGACTACCTGAGCAAGCTCTGCGGCGGCCCGGATTCCAGCGCCAAGTCGGTGCTGATCGATCGCGGCTTCAACGATGCCCAGTTCGATGCGGCCTGCGGCCACCTGCAGGCGGCGCTGAACCAGCTCGAGGTCTCGGCCGATCTCTCGACCCGGATCCTGGGCATGCTGTTCGCCACCCGCGACGAGGTCACCGGCGGTGCCGCCGCCGCGCCCGCCCCGGCCGCCGCGAAGGAAGAGGCCGCGAGCGAGCCGGTCGCCAAGGCGCCGGCCAAGCCGGCTGCGGCCGCCGCTGGCAAGAAGGAGAACGAGGAGTCGGTCGCCAACCAGACCATCCGCGTCAACGTCGAGCTGCTCGAGAACCTGATGACCATGGTCAGCGAGCTCGTGCTGACCCGCAACCAGGTCCTGCAGATCCTGAGGAAGCAGAAGGACAGCGAGTTCGCCGCCCCGCTGCAGCGCCTCAATCACGTCACTTCCGAATTGCAGGAAGGCGTGATGAAGACCCGCATGCAGCCGATCGGCAACGCCTGGGCCAAGCTGCCGCGCCTGGTGCGCGACCTCAGCCACGAATTGAAGAAGAAGATCGACCTGGTGATGATCGGTCAGGAGACCGAGCTCGACCGCCAGGTGCTCGAGATGATCAAGGACCCGCTGACGCACATGGTGCGCAACTCGGGCGATCACGGTCTCGAGACCCCGGAAGAGCGGCGCCGCGCCGGCAAGCCGGAGACCGGGAAGATCACGCTCAACGCCTATCACGAGGGCGGCCACATCGTCATCGAGATCAGCGACGACGGCAAGGGCCTGCCGATGGAGCGGATCAAGCAGAAGATCGTCGCCAACGGCTTGGCCGGCGAGGCCGAGCTCGAGACGATGAGCGACCAGCAGATCCAGCAGTACATCTTCAAGCCCGGCTTCTCGACCGCCGCCAAGGTGACCAGCGTGTCGGGCCGCGGCGTCGGCATGGACGTGGTCAAGACCAACATCGAGAAGATCGGCGGCACCGTCGAGCTGCGCTCGGTCGAGGGCAAGGGCACGACCTTCTCGATCAAGATCCCGCTCACCCTCGCCATCGTCTCGGCGCTGATCGTCGAGTGCGCCGGCGAGCGCTTCGCCATCCCGCAGATCAGCGTGGTCGAGCTGGTGCGCGCCACCGCGAACGGCGAGCTCAAGGTCGAGAAGATCAAGGACACGCCGGTCCTCAGGCTGCGCAACAAGCTGCTGCCGCTGGTGTCCCTGCGCGAGCGCCTGAAGCTCGACACCGACAAGGAGTCGAAGGAGGACGACACCTTCATCGTCGTCACCCAGGTCGGAACCTACAATTTCGGCATCATGGTCGACCGCGTGTTCGACACCGAGGAAATCGTCGTGAAGCCGGTGGCGCCGATCCTGCGCCACATCGAGATGTTCTCGGGCAACACCATCCTCGGCGACGGCTCGGTCATCATGATCCTCGACCCGAACGGGATCGCGGAGAATGCCGGCCAGATGGTCGCCGACCACGAGGCCGCCGAGCAGAAGGACTCGAAGTCGCGCTCGCACGACGAGGAGGCGGTGCCGCTGCTGCTGTTCCGCACCAGCTCGGGCGTGCCGATGGCCGTGCCGCTGGCGCTGGTCGCCCGCCTCGAGGAAATCGAGCGCAAGTCGATCGAGCGCTCCAACGACCGCCTGGTGGTGCAGTACCGCGGCCAGCTCATGCCGCTGATCCCGATGGGCCACGAGCACGACATGTCGACCGGCAAGGAAGGCCGCCAGCCGGTGCTGGTGTTCGCCGACCGCGACCACGCCATGGGCCTGATGGTCGACGAGATCGTCGATATCGTCGAGGCCAAGCTCAGCGTCGATCTCGCCGCCGAGCAGCCGGGCCGGATCGGCAGCGCGATCATCGCCGGCCAGGCGACCGAGATCGTGGATGCCGGCTATTATCTCAGCCAGGCGTTCAAGGATTGGTTCGGCTCCGCGCAGCAGGACGAGGTCGAGAACGGCAAGCGCCGCCGCGTGCTGCTGGTCGATGACAGCGCCTTCTTCCGCAACCTGCTGGCGCCGCAGCTCACCGCCGCCGGCTTCCAGGTCATCGCCATGGACTCCGCCGACAAGGCGCTGGCGCTGTGCGAGGCGGGCGAGCAGTTCGATCTCATCATCAGCGACATCGAGATGCCGGGCATGAACGGCTTCGAGTTCTGCGAGTCGGTGAAGAAGCACGCGCTCTGGCAGGCGACGCCGATCATCGCGCTGTCCTCGCGCGCCAGCCCGAAGGACATCGCCCGCGGCCGCCAGGTCGGGTTCGACGACTACGTCGCCAAGTATGATCGCGACGGGCTGGTTCACACCATGAACGAGACCCTGTCCGAGATGAGAGGTGCCGCATGAGCAAGGACGCAGCGCATAACGACCTGAACGGCGGCGCCGCAGGGTCGGGCGAGCAGCGCGATTACGTGACCATGTCGATCGGCGGCCAGCTGTTCGGCATTCCGGTCCTCAAGGTGCAGGACGTGCTCGGCTCCCAGACCATCACCCGGGTGCCGCTGGCGCCGGTCGAGGTCGCCGGCTCGCTCAACCTGCGCGGCCGGATCGTGACCGCCGTCGATGTCCGCCTCCGCCTCGGCCTGCCCAAGCGGGAGAACGAGAAGAGCGCGATGTCGGTGGTGGTCGAGCACGAGGGCGAGCTCTACAGCCTGCTGGTCGATTCGGTCGGCGAGGTGCTGAGCCTGGAGACCCGGGACTATCAGCGCAATCCGCCCACGCTCAACCCGCGGCTGCGCGAATTTTCGGATGGCATCTACCGTCTCAACGATTCATTGCTGGTGGTGCTGAGCGTGTCCTCGCTGCTAAACTTCGGGAATCGCGCGGACGCCGCCTAGGCCTATCGTGGCGACGGTTCGCAGGAGCCAGCCGCCGCAGTCGTCCGGGTAGCCATTGGGGAAGTCTTACGGGGGGAAGCCCCGCCGGGGAAGTCTTTGGCGACCGGTCCGCCTGCACGGCAGACGGAGACTACTCTGATGAAGTCTTGCCTGATCGTCGATGACTCCAAGGTCGTGCGCATGGTGGCGCGGAAGATCCTTGAGGGTCTGAACTTTTCCATCGAGGAAGCCGACAACGGCCAGACTGCGATGGATCAGTGCATCAAGCGCATGCCGGATGCGATCCTGCTCGACTGGAACATGCCGGTCATGAGCGGCATCGACTTCCTGCGCCACCTCCGGCAGATGTCGGGCGGACAGACGCCCGTCGTCGTGTTCTGCACCACCGAGAACGACATCCAGCACATCCAGGAAGCGATCAGCGCCGGAGCCAACGAATACATCATGAAGCCGTTCGACAGCGAGATCATCGAGTCCAAGTTCAGCCAAGTCGGGCTGATATAAGAAGAGTTTGGTGGCGGGATGCGGCCTCAGTCCAATACAGCAGCCGCCGGGGGCGGCCCATACCGGGTCATGGTGGTGGACGATTCCGCCGTCATCCGCGGGCTGCTGACCAAGACGCTCGAGACCGAGCCCGACATCAAGGTCGTCTCCACCGTGGGCAACGGCCAGGCGGCGATCGACGCCCTGAAGCGCCTCGATATCGACGTCGTGGTGCTCGACATCGAGATGCCCGTGATGGACGGAATGACGGCGCTGCCGAAACTGCTGGAGGTCCGGCCGGGAGTCCAGGTGATCATGGCCTCGACCCTCACCCTGAAAGGCGCTTCGGTCAGCATGAAGGCGCTCTCGCTCGGCGCGGCCGACTACCTGCCGAAGCCGACCACCACGACCGGCATCAACAACGCCGCCGACTTCAAGCGCGACCTCGTGGAGAAGGTGCGGGGCTGGGGCCTCGCCTCGCGCAAGAAACGCGGCCTGCCGGCCGGGACGGCGGCACCCGCCGGCAGCACCGCTCCGGCGGCGCCGAAGAAGCTCTATCCCGGCAGCGTCACGCTGCGCCCGGCGCCGGCGGTGCCGGGCAGGGTCGAATGCCTGGCCGTGGGCTCGTCCACCGGCGGCCCGCAGGCGCTGTTCGCGCTGTTCCGCGCGCTCGGGCGGGTCGAGCGCATGCCGGTCTTCGTCACCCAGCACATGCCGGCGACCTTCACCACCATCCTGGCCGAGCATCTCGCGCAGGCCTCCGGCATGCCCGCGGCCGAGGCCAAGGACGGCGAGGTCGTGGTCCCCGGCCGGATCTACGTCGCCCCGGGCGACTTCCACATGACGGTCGAGAGCCAGGGCACCGGCACGGTGGTCCGGCTGAACAAGAACCCGCCGGAGAACTTCTGCCGGCCGGCGGTCGATCCCATGCTGCGCTCGATCACCAAGGTCTACGGCGCACGAACCCTCTTTGTCATGCTGACCGGAATGGGGCAGGATGGCCTGAGGGGCGCCAGGGACCTGGTTGCGGCGGGGAGCACGGTGATCGCCCAAGACGAGGCGACGAGCGTGGTTTGGGGAATGCCGGGCGCGGTGGCAAGCGCCGGCCTGTGCACGGCGGTGCTGCCGCTGAGCGAGATCGCGCCTTACGTCAAGAAGGCGCTGCTGAGGACCGCCGCATGACGGTCACCGACTTCGACTTCATCTGCCAGATCCTGAAGCAGCGCTCGGGCCTCGTGCTCGGCAACGACAAGGCCTACCTGCTGGAGAGCCGCCTGCTGCCGGTCGCGCGGAAGTACCGTCTGGCCTCGTTCGAGGACCTGGTGCGCCTCATCCGCTCCAAGGGCGACGAGGCGGTGATCAAGGACGTGGTCGAGGCGATGACCACGAACGAGTCCTTCTTCTTCCGCGACACCAAGCCGTTCGACCAGTTCAAGCAGATCGTATTGCCGACCCTGATGGCAGCGCGCCCCAACAAGCAGATCCGGATCTGGAGCGCTGCCTGCTCGAGCGGGCAGGAGCCCTATTCGCTGGCGATGATCCTGTCGGAGATGTCGGCCCAGCTCGCCGGTTGGAAGATCGAAATCCTCGGCACGGATCTGTCGACCGAGATCCTCGACCGCGCGAAAGAGGGGGTCTATTCGCAATTCGAGGCGCAGCGCGGCCTGCCGATCTCGCTGCTGGTGAAGTACTTCACCCAGGTCGGCGACCGCTGGCAGATCAACCAGAAGATCCGCTCCATGGTGCAATACCGGGAGTTCAACCTGCTGAGCGACCCCAGGGCGCTTGGGCGGTTCGACGTGGTCTTCATCCGCAACGTCCTGATCTATTTCGACCAGCCGACCAAGGGCAAGATCCTGAACGGCATCTCCGGCCTGATGCCCGAGGACGGCTTCCTGTTCCTCGGCGGCGCCGAGACCGTGCTCGGCATCACCGACCGCTTCCAGCTCCTCGCCGGCCAGCGCGGCGTCTACGGCCTGACCGGCAACGGCACGGCCAAGCCCGCGGCCGCGTCCCGGATCTGAGCCGGGGATCCGGCGGCCGGCGCGACGTCCCGCCGCGGCCCGGGCCCATCATCGCCGCCTCCTCACACCACTGCGGCATGAATCATCTTGCGTCAGGTCAGGAAGCTGCCTGAAAGTCAAAAATCACCCTGATGGATGCGGCATCTATGGTTGGTCGGTCCGGATTCCGGGGTGGAAATTCGGGGACCCTTGGCGTGCTGGATGGAGCGTGCAACAGCCGGGCAGCGGTAAGCCCAGGCGCCGAAGCTGCGGCCGTCGGTGGCGGCGGCAGTCCGGTCTATTTCGGACGTTGCTTCGGGTTTCTGCACCGCCCAGCTCCCCGGGCGGCGCGCGGCCGCGGCGTCGTGCTCTGTAGTCCCAACGGCTATGAGGCGCTCTGCGTCAATCGGCCGTGGGGTCGCCTCGCCGAGGCGCTGGCGGCGACCGGCTTGCCGACGCTGCGCTTCGACTATCCGGGCAGCGGCGATGCGCCCGAAGCCGACGAGGATCCCGAGCGCGTCCGCGCCTGGCTCGACGGCATCCGCGACGCCGTCCGCTTCCTCCGCGACCGGACGGGTGTGCGCGAAGTCGCGCTGGTCGGCCTGCGCTTCGGCGCGACGCTCGCCGCCGTCGCGGCGCAGGAGATGGCCGAGGGCGGCGATCCCGTGGCGGCCCTCGCATTGCTGGCGCCGGTCGCCTCGGGCGAGGCGTTCTGCAAGGAGTTGCGCGTGCTGGCGATGATGGCGCGGGCGAAGGCTGCGCCCGGCACTGCGACGCCGCCCGGCTTGGAGGCCGCCGGCTTCTACTACACGCCCTGCACGCTCGGCGCGATGAAGGCGCTGGCGCCCGCGCACTCTGCGACGCCGCCGGCGCCGCGCATTCTGATCATGGATCGCGCCGACGGCGCGGGCGATGTCCTGGCGGAGGCGTTCCGCTCGAAGGGCTGTGCGGTCGAGACGGCGGCATTTCCCGGCTACGCGGCGCTGATGCGCGATGCGATCGGCACCGAGTATCCGGCAGCGGATTTCTCCCGGATGGCGGCATGGCTCGGCAAGGACGCCGCCGCAGCGGCCGGGCCGGCTCCCGCCGCTGCCGTGCAGCAGGCGATGCCGATTCCGGGCGGTCGGGAACGGCCGGTCTTCATCGGCGCAATGGGCCTGTTCGGCATTCTCAGCGAGCCCGAGACCCCGCTGAGCGGCGGACCCGCATTGCTGATCCTTAACACCGGTGCCAATCATCGTGTCGGAACCAACCGGCTCAGCGTGCTGCTGGCGCGGCGGCTGGTGCAGGAGAACGTGACGGTTCTCCGGTTCGACGTCCGAGGGCTCGGCGACAGCCCCTCGACGCCCGACCGTGCCGACCAGACCGTGCTCGATGCGACGATGGTGTCGGACGTGCGCCAGGCGGTCGATTTCCTGGCCGCGCGCGGTCATCGCGAGATCGTGGTCAACGGCCTCTGCGCCGGCGGCTGGCTCGCCTATCAGGCGACGCTCGCCGAGCCACGCATCACCGGGCAGATCCTGCTCAACCTGCAGAGCCTGTGGATGAAGGAGGGAGTCGCGCGGTCCGGCGCCTCGAACCGCGAATACCTGCGCCTGGCCCGGAAGAAGGAGACGTGGCTCCGTCTGGTGAAGGGCGAGCTCGAGCTCGGCCGCCTCATTCCGATGCTGACCACGCGGTTCCTGGAGACGGTGGTCATCCGCCTCGGCCGGGGCGTCAGCCGGGTGCGCGGCGCCGAGACCACCGTGGAGAAGACCCGGCGCGAGCTCGCCGCCGTCGCCGCCCGCGGCGCCAGGAGCGCCTTCATCTATGTCCTGGAGGATCCGGGGCTGGACGAGATGGAGGTGCATTTCGGCCGCCAGGGCCGCGACCTCGCCGATGCGCCCGGCGTTAGCATCATCTTCATCGATGAGGGCGATCATCTGTTCTCCATCAAGTCGTCGCGCGACCATGTGCTGGAGCTGATGGCCGCGCAGTTCTCCCAAGGCCGCTTCGTCCCCGCGGCGGTGCCCGCCGCTCCGGCGCCGCGCGGCGCGATCAACCTGCAGAGCCGGACCGCATGAGCAACGCCGACATCCGCGCCGTCCTCGAGACCCATGCCCGCATCCCGGTCGCGGTCGAGAGCCTGTCCGACGAGGCCAACCTGTTCACCGCGGGCATGACCTCGCTGGCTTCCGTGGAGGTGATACTGGCCCTCGAGGAGAGGTTCGGGATCGAATTCCCCGACCAGATGATGCACCGCAAGACCTTCGCCTCCGTCTCGGCCATCGCCGAGGCGATTGCCCGGCTCAAGGCGGTCGCCTGACGGCCGGCATGCGGTGATGAACGCCTTCCTTGAATCCGCGCGCCGGATCGCGACCGAGGTCGCCGCGCCCAACGCCGCCGCCGTCGATGCGGAATCGCGCTTCCCCGCCGAGGCCATGGATGCGCTGAAGCAGGCGCACCTGCTCGGCGCCCTGGTGCCGGCGGAGCTCGGCGGTCCGGCGCTCGACTTCGCGACGGTGTTCGCGATCTGCCACCTGCTCGGGCGCCATTGCGCCTCGACGGCGATGATCTTCGCCATGCACCAGATCCAGGCGGCCTGCATCGTGCTGCACGGCCGCGAGGTCGAATGGCAGCGGAACTTCCTGCGCCGCATCGCCGGCGAGCAGCTCCTGCTCGCTTCGGCGACCACCGAGGCCGGCATCGGCGGCGATCTCTCGCGCAGCGCCTGTGCCGTGATCCGCGACGGCGACCGCTTCGGCATCGAGAAGCGCGGCACCGTGATCTCGTACGGCGACCAGGCGGATGCGGTGCTGATCACCGCGCGCAGCGGCCCGGACGCACAGCCGACCGACCAGGTGATCGTCGTCGCCCCGAAGGAGCAATGCGCGCTGGAGAAGACCGGCGGCTGGGACGCGCTCGGCATGCGCGGCACCTGCAGCAACAGCTACCTGCTCCGCGCCGCCGGTCATGTCGACCAGGTGATCCCGGAGCCCTATGCCGACGTGTCGCCGCGCACCATGGTGCCGGTCGCGCACCTGACCTGGTCCAGCCTCTGGCTCGGCATCGCGACCGATGCCGTCGCCCGGGCCCGCGCCTTCGTGCGCAGGCAGAAGCAGCCGGCGGGCGAGGGGATGCCGCCCGGCATGAACGCGATGCGCCTCGCCGCCGCGGTCAGCCAGCTCCAGTCGATGAAGGCGAACATCGTCGCCGCGGCCAGGCTCTACGAGAACGCCTTGAAGAGTCCGGAGGGCGTCACCGCCCTTTCCTTCTCGATCGCGATGAACAACGTCAAGACCTCGACCGCGTACCGCGCCGTCGAAGTGATCAACCAGGCGATGCTGATCTGCGGCATCGCCGGCTACAAGAACGACACGCCGTTCAGCCTCGGCCGCCATCTCCGGGATGCGCATTCGGCGGCGCTGATGGTCAACAACGACCGGATCGACGCCAACACCGCAAGCCTGCTCCGGGTGCACAAGCTGGACGGCGACCTGTTCGATTGAAAGCGGGATGACGGGATGGGACCGGAACAGCTCTACCTGCAGGAACTGATCGACCACGGGCTGCTGATCCCGATGGGCGTCGATGGCGTCTACGGCCGCAGCGCGGTGTTCGAGGACGTGCTGGACCGGTTCGGCGAGCTGGTGACGCCCTGGGGCCGGGAGAACGGCGCAGAGGTCATCCGCTTCCCGCCGGTCATGAACCGGCACCACTTCGAGCAGAGCGGATACCTGAAGAATTTCCCGCATCTCGCCGGCACGATCCACTGCTTCCACGGCGGCGAACGCGAGCATCTCGACCTGCGCAAGAAGCTCGAGGCCGGCGAGGACTGGACCCGGGGCCAGCAGGCGATCGACATCGTGGTCACGCCGGCTGCCTGCTATTCGCTCTACCCGATGGTGGCCAAGCGCGGATCGCTGCCGGAGCGCGGCGCGCTGTTCGACGTCTATTCCTGGTGCCTGCGGCACGAGCCCTCGCAGGACCCGGCGCGGATGCAGCTCTTCCGCATGCGGGAATACGTCCTGGTCGGGACGCCCGGGCAGGTGACGGCCTTCCGCGAGGCCTGGATGACGCGCGGCGGCGCGCTGATGGCCTCGCTCGGGCTGCCGCTGACGGTGGACGTCGCCAATGACCCGTTCTTCGGCCGGCAGGGAAAGCTCCTGGCTTCCAGCCAGCGCGAGCAGTCGCTGAAATTCGAGATGCTGGTTCCGATCGCCAGCGCCGAGAACCCGACCGCCTGCTTGAGCTTCAACTATGCGCAGGATTATTTCGGGACGCTCTGGGGAATCCGCACCGCGGACGACAAGCCCGCGCACAGCGCCTGCGTCGCCTTCGGCATGGAGCGGATTGCCCTAGCGCTGTTCAAGCACCATGGCTTCGATCCGGCCGCATGGCCGGCGGCCGTTCGCTCCGTGCTCTGGCCTTGACGGCCTACGCGCTCTCGGCTTTGGCGGTCTGGGCGGCGGCATCCGGGTCGCGCAGCACGTAGCCGCGGCCCCAGACGGTCTCGATGTAGTTCTCGCCGCCGGTGGAGGTGGAGAGCTTCTTCCGCAGCTTGCAGACGAAGACGTCGATGATCTTCAGCTCCGGCTCGTCCATGCCGCCGTAGAGATGGTTGAGGAACATCTCCTTGGTGAGGGTCGTGCCCTTGCGCAGGCTCAAGAGCTCCAGGATCCCGTATTCCTTGCCGGTGAGGTGGAGCGGCTGGCCGCCGACCTCGACGGTGCGGGTGTCGAGATTGACCACCAGCTTGCCGGTCTTGATGACCGAATCCGAATGGCCCTTGGAGCGGCGGACGATCGCCTGGATCCGGGCGATCAGCTCGCGCCGGTCGAACGGCTTGGTCAGGTAGTCGTCGGCACCGAAGCCCAGGCCCTTGATCTTGCTGTCGAGCTCGCTCAGGCCGGAGAGGATGAGGATCGGCGTGTTAACGCGCGAGCTGCGCAGCCGGCGCAGCACCTCATATCCGTCGATGTCCGGTAACATCAGGTCCAGAAGGATGATGTCATAGTCATAGAGCTTTCCGATCTCGAGGCCGTCTTCCCCGAGATTTGTCGAATCCACGATGTAACCTTCCGCCTTGAGCATCAGCTCGATGCTCTTGGCCGTGTTGGTATCGTCTTCGACTAACAAAACGCGCATGGCAGCACCCCTCGCAACCCGTTCACGCCTGCCGTTTTAACCTGTGAATATTAACCATTTGGTCGGGTCGATGTAAAGAAAACCCTTACCTGGGTTAACGGTGGCGGAATCAGGTCCTAAACCTCTGACTTGGCACGATCTGTCCCTACCTTGGCCGACCAGCATTAACCGAGGGTTAACGGCGTCCGGCTACGATCTCGGGACATTCCAGGGATCGTCGTTATTTGAGGGCGGACGGCCGGATCAGGGTGATTAAGGAGTTGGAACCGCTCATGCGGGAGCTCGCCCGCGTGCCGGACGTCGCGGTCTACGGCAAGGTGACCGCGATTCTCGGCATGTTGGTGGAGATCGCCGGTCTGGAGCACATGCTGTCGATCGGCTCGCGCTGCGACCTGATCGATCGGGCAGGCGGTCGCACGCCGGCCGAGATCGTCGGCTTCCGCGACGGCCGGGCGCTCGCCATGTCCTTCGGCTCCCTGGACGGCATCGGGCTCGGCAGCCGGGCCGTGCTCGCCCAGGACGAACCGGCGGTGCGGCCCACCCCGGCCTGGCTGGGTCGGGTGATCAACGGCCTGGGCGAACCCATCGACGACAAGGGGCCGCTGCCCTCGGGACCGGTCGCCTGCAAGATCCGCAACAACCCGCCGCCCGCCCATCTGCGCGCGCGCGTCGGCGGCAAGATCGATCTCGGCGTCCGTGCGATCAACACCTTCGCCTCGGTCTGCCAGGGGCAGCGCCTCGGCATCTTCGCCGCCTCAGGCATCGGCAAGTCGGTGCTGCTGTCGATGATGGCGCGCTACACCTCGCTCGACGTCAACGTGATCGGCCTGATCGGCGAGCGTGGCCGCGAGGTGCAGGAATTCCTGGCCGACGAGCTCGGGCCCGAGGGCCTGGCGCGCAGCGTGGTCATCGTCGCGACGTCGGATGAATCGCCGCTGCTGCGGCGGCAGGCGGCGCAATTGACGCTGACCGTCGCCGAATATTTCCGTGACCTCGGCAAGCACGTGCTCTGCCTCATGGATTCCGTCACGCGCTTCGCCATGGCGCTGCGCGAGATCGGGCTTTCCGCCGGCGAGCCGCCGGCCTCCAAGGGCTACACGCCATCGGTCTTCGCCGGCCTGCCGCGGCTGCTGGAGCGCGCCGGGCCCGGCCTGATCGGCTCGGGCAGCATCACCGGGCTCTTCACCGTGCTGGTCGAGGGCGACGATCACGACGAGCCGGTGGCGGATGCCTGCCGCGGCATCCTGGACGGCCATATCGTGCTGGAGCGCTCGATCGCCGAGCGCGGGCGCTATCCCGCGGTCAACGTGCTGCGCTCGCTCTCGCGCACCATGCCGAACTGCAACACCGAAGAGCAGAACGCCATGATCCGCGTCGCCCGCCAGAACATGTCGGTCTACGACGACATGGCCGAGCTGATCCGGCTCGGCGCCTATCGCCGCGGCACCGATCAGGCGGTCGATCGCGCGATCGAGCTGCATCCGGAGCTGGAGCGCTTCCTGTCGCAGCGCCGCGAGGAGCGCTCGGATCTCGAGACCGGCTATCATGAGCTGGCCGCCATCCTCGGCCTGCCCTATGTCGGCGCCGCCGGCGCGGAGGGCCGGGCATGAGCGGCCTCGACCAGATGCTGCGGCTGCAGAAGTTCTCGCTCGACGAGAAGCGGCGCCAGGCATCCGACCTCGACGCCTTGATCGAGCGCCTGCGCGGCGACGTGCGCCGGCTGGACGAGGACGTGGCGCGGGAGATCGAGACGGCGCGCGGCAATCTCGACCTGGAACGGGCGTTGCCCGAATACCGCGAGGTCATGGCCGAGCGCCGCGAGCGCATCCTGAAATCGATCTCCGATCTCTCGGCCGAGCTCGAGAAGCTCCGGGACCAGATCATGGAATCCTTCAGCGAGCTGAAGAAGACCGAGCAGACCATCGCCAACCGCCAGCAGCGCCAGCGCAACGCGCAGCGCCGCAAGGAGCAGATCCGGGCCGACGAGATGGGCCTCGAACTGCACCGGCGCAAGAAGGACACCTCGCTCTGACGCAAGGCCGCGTTCCTGGATAGGGCATTGCCTATTCAGGCCGGGACATGCTATAAGATGAGTGCCGGCGCACGGCTTCCAAGGACGAGATCCTGCGGGAAGAAGCCCCCAAACCCCGACGTAACCCCGACAGAATCAAAGAATCGAAATCGCGCGTCCGGCTTCTCGGATGGGATAAAGCGTTCATTGTCAGTGGGTTGATCCGGGATGACACCCCGCTCGAGCGGTGGATGCCGTCGGGGTGAATCGCGATGTTGCACCGGATATCGCCCTAAGCCGTGACCTGCGCGTGGGATTGCCGCAGCTCTTCGAGGGGTGCCACCGGAAAGCGGTCGACGGTGCGGAACTCGAGGCCGCCGGTATTGCCGCTCAGCGCCAATGCATCCTCGAAGATGCCGATCAGCGCACGGCGCTCGCTTGGCGGCACCGCGCGGCGGCTGCGGATCATCAGGTCGAAGCGCTTGCCGCGCACCAGCCCGTCGAGCTGGAAGGCGCCGAGCGCCGCGAAGTTGACCTCGACCAGGAAGCGCGTGCCGCCGTCCTTGCTCTCGGGATCGTTCGGGTTCCCGCCGCCGCGGCGATAATAGAGGTTGATCTGGGTGAGGCCGGCGCGCTCGTCATAGATCGGCAGGAAAAGGGCGCGCCAATCGACGTTGGGGCGGTCCTGGGCGAGGCTCGAGAGCTGCGCGAATTCCTCGCGCAGGCGCTTCACCACCTCTTCCTTGTCGGCCGGCAGCTTGCGCCCCGCGAGCAGCGGTCCCAGCAGTTTCTCGACCTCGCCCGAGCGCAGGGCGGCGATCGCATTGGCGAGGCCGGCGGCGAGCCTCGGCCCGGTTTGCGGCACGCCCGGCGGTGGCGGTGGCGCATCATTGCCGCCGCTGCCGCCGCGCAGCACGGCGATGAGGTCGTCCAGCGACGGCCACGAGCTCGAGAGCTGCAGCAGCGCCTGCTGCGGCGATGTGACGGGCAAGGCGGTGGCGGCGGGCATCGGCGGCGCGACGGGATCGAGGATCAGCGCGACCTGCGCGCCGACCGGCAGCCGCGCCCGCTGCTGCAGCATGATGACCCCGGCCGGCGTCTCGATCACCGGATGCCCGGCGCGCGTATAGCCGAGCACCGTGCCGAGCAGCGGCACGACCGCGCCGGTGAGCTTGATCGCCTCGGGCGCGATCTCGATCTCGCCGCCTTTGGCCGCCATGACCGCGATGATGTTGAGCGTCACCTCGGCGCCGGTGGCGATCTTCGCGACCGCCGGTGTCTGGCCGGTGGCCAAAGGGCCGCCGACATTCATATGGGCGAGCTGCGGCGGGAGCAGGGCGGCCGGCTTGGCCTCGCCGGTTTCGGCGAAGAGTGCCGCGATGCGCTGGGCGATCTCCGGCGGGAGCAGGACGGCGGGTGCGGTCTGCGTGGCGCCCGGCACGGTCGTGGGGACGGGCGCTTCGACGACGGCTGGCGTTGCCGGGGTAGCGGGCACGGCCGTCTCGGCTTGTGCGGCGAGCAGGATGTCGGTGGGGGTCTGCACCAGCAGCCGCGCCTGCGCCAGCAATTGCGCCTTCTGCGCGGCGTCGGCGGGAACCGCGATTGGCGCGGGGGGTGCGGTGAAAGGCTCGATATCGACGTCGGGCGTCGGCAGCAGCGTCGAGGCCGGGGGCTGATGCACGACGATCGCCCGCAGGCTGTTGTTGACGAACTCGATCGGCGGCGGGGGACGCGTGGTCGGTTCCGCCGCGGCATCGCCGCCCGGAGGAGGCGGCGGCGCAGCGCCCGTGGCCGCACCGGAGGCGGCGGTGCCGCCGGAGACCGCCGGCGGCGATCCGGTGGACGGGCGGGCCGCGGTGTTATCGACGGACAGGATCAAGACCTGCAGCCGGTCTCCGGCATTGCGCACTTCGAGCGTCACCGCGCTGCCGGCCGGAAGCTGCGCCGTCGTGGCGACCTTGACCACGCCCTTGTCGGTCGCGACCGAGGTGAGGCCGTCCGAGCCGCGGCCGAGCACCGTGCCCTTGAGGATGGTGCCCGGGGTCAGCCCGATGAGATTGCGCGGCGGGTCGGAAATGACACCGGTGACGAGGCTCGGCCCGGTGAAGCCCGGGTGTGCCCGACCGACCGGATTGAAGATGTCGCTCATGAGCGCGCGCGGGCGGGCGCCATGCTCTTCGCCGCGGCTGGCCGCGGCGCGGTGATCTCGATCAGCCGCTGCGCCAGCGCCTCGACGTCGGACGCCGCGGGCGAGCCCGGATGGCGGACCAGCAGCGGCACCTGGTGCGAGATGCTGTCGCGCACCTTGGGATCGCGGCGGATGACGCCGAGCAGCGGTACCTGGCGTTTCAGGAAGCGGTCGCAGGCCTTGTTCAGGGTCTCGTGGGTGCGCTGGCCGATCTCGCGGCTGGCGGCCATGTTGACGGCGACGCCGATCGGCACGCCCATCGAAGCACCGCCGCCGGCATCCAGGGTCACCATCTTGATCAACGCATAGGCGTCGGTGAGGGCGGTCGGCTCGTCGGTGGTGACGACGAGGCAGAAGCCGGCGCGGCCGGCGAGATAGCGCACCGGCCGCTCGATGCCGGCGCCGAGATCGACGATGACCCGGTCATAGCCTTCGCTGACCGCGCGCAGGCCGGCTGCCAGGTTCTGCAGGCGGTTGATCGGCATGCTGGCGAGGCTGCCCGAGCCCGAGCGTCCGGCGATCAGGTCGAAGCCGCCGGTGGGATAGGCGATGACGGCGCGGCCGAGCGGCATCTGCCGCTCGAGCGCGGTGCCGAGATCGACACTCGGCTGGATGCCGAGCTGAACGTCGATATTGGCGAGGCCGAGATCGCCGTCGAACAGCAGCACGCGGTTGCCGAGCTTGGCCATCGCCTGGGCCAGCGAGATGCTGAGCCAGGTCTTTCCGACCCCGCCCTTGCCCGAGGCGACGGCAATGACGTTCGGGATCGCGTCTTCGGATGCGGGGCGCGGTTGCGGGTCGTTCATGCTCCGGATCCGATCTCTTTCTTCCGCCTCGTGGTCTCTGGCTTGCGGCCCGCCGGTCGGCGCTGAGCCCGGTCGCTATTTTGCGCCGCTTTGGGCGCCCGCGCCATGTCCTGCGGCATCAGCAGGCGCGCCAGCCCGTCCGCGCCGATGGACTCGAGGCCGGCGGCGATTTCCGGAGAGACGCCGCAGCCGGCAAAGGACAATTTTCCGTTCTCCGCCGCCGCCAGCAGGCCGCCATAGCGGCGGGCGGCATCCACCTTGGCGGCGATCATCCGCTCGCAGCCGATCTCGGCGAAGAGCTGGCCCTGCTCGGCCGACTCGGAGACGTCGCCCCCGGCCCCGAGCACCAGCACCGGCTCGGCCTTCGCCGCCTGGCCCATCTCGGCCAGCGTGGCGAGGTCCTCGGGGCGCAGCGGGTTGGTGCCGGCGGTGTCGATCAGGACCAGGGCGCCCTCGGGTGCGGCACCCACGGCGCGTCTCATGGCGGTGGGACTCTTCGCCTGATAGGCGGTGATGCCGATCGCCTTGGCATAGACGGCGAGCTGGTCGATCGCGCCCGCCTTGCCGATGTCGCAGGTAATCGCCGTGACCGCACGCCTGGCGGCGCGGGCCGCCGCGGCGAGCTTGGCCAGGGTCGCGGTCTTGCCGGCCCCGGGGAGGCCGACCAGCATGACCGGGCGCTCGGTTGCCTTCGCCTGCAGCGGCGCGAAGCCGAAGCGGGCGCGCAGGGCGGCGCCCAAGGCCTGCCGCGGGTTGTCGAGCAGGAAGCTCTCGGCGACCGTCAGCAGGCGGTCGGCGAGAAGCGGGGGCACGCCGTGGAAATCGAGCGCTGCGGCGATCGCATCGATCGGCTCGGCCGCCAGCATCGGCGCCGGCTCGAGGATCGCGGCGCGGTCGAGAGCGGCGGTGATCTTCACCGTGCCGCCCGCGGCCTCGGTGTTGAGGATCACCGCGTCGGGACCGAGCTCGTCCCGCACCAGGCGGATCGCCTCGCTCATGTTCGTCGCGGTGAAGGTGCGCAGTCGCATGACGGCTCAGCGCACCGGGATCAGATCTGGCCCAAAGTGCGGATCTTCGCCTTGGCGTGGATCTCGTTCTGCGACATCACCATGGTCGTCGCACGGAAGCGCTCGACGATCGAGCGGACGAAGGGGCGGATGCCGGGGCTGGTCAGGAGCACCGGCGTCTCTCCCATGATGGCGAAGCGCTCGAAGGTCTGCCGCACCGCCTGGATGAACTGCTGGAGCTGGGTCGGCGCCATCGCCAGGTGGCGGTCCTCGCCGTCGCCGCGGATCGCCTCGAGGAAGGACTGCTCCCATTCCGGCGACAGCGTGACCAGCGGAATGACGCCGCTGGCGTCGGAAGCCGCGTCGGATAGCTGCCGGGCCAGGCGGGCGCGCACATGCTCGACGATCGAGGTGATGTTGCGGGAATGGCCGCAGGCCTCGGACACGCCTTCCAGCACGTTCGGCAGGTCGCGGATCGAGACCCGTTCGGCCAGCAGGCTCTGGAGCACGCGCTGCACGCCGCCGACCGAGATCTGGCTGGGGATGAGATCGGCGACCAGCTTCTGCTGCTCCTTCGGCAGCTCGTCGAGCAGCTTCTGCGTCTCGGCGTGGGAGAGCAGCTCGGCCATGTTCTCCTTCACGACCTCGGTCAGGTGGGTCGTGATGACCGTCGCCGGATCGACCACGGTATAGCCGCGGAAGAGCGCTTCCTCGCGGGCCGAGGGATCGACCCACATCGCCGGGAGGCCGAAGGCGGGCTCGGTCGTCTCCTCGCCGGCCATGCCGATCTTGTCGCCCCTGGGGTCCATGACCATGATCATGTTCGGCCGGAGATCGCCGCGCCCCGCCTCGATCTCCTTCACCCGCATCACGTAGGAGTTCGCGTTGATCTGCAGGTTGTCCTGGATGCGGACGGCCGGGAGGATGAATCCCATCTCGCCGGCGAGCTGCCGGCGCAACGCCTTGATCTGGTCGGTCAGGCGATGGCCGCGTTCGGTGTTGATGAGGCCGAGCAGGCCGTAGCCGAGCTCCAGGCGGATCGCGTCGATGGTGAGCGCGGTCGAGATCGGCTCTTCGAGCACCGGCGCCGCCGCCGCTTTCTTCTCCTGCGCCTGGGTGGCGACCTGCACGGCCTTGCGCTGGTTGCGCGTGATCAGATAGGCGGCGCCGCCGGCCAGCAGAGCCAGCGTCATGAAAGGCAGGGTCGGGATGCCCGGCAGGATCGACATGACCGCCATCAGGAAGGCGGCAAGGCCGAGCGCCAGGGGATAGCCGGAGAGCTGCTTGAACAGCATCTTGTCGGTCGAGCCGATCATGCCGGCCTTGGTGACCAGCATGCCGGCCGCGGTCGAGACGATCAGCGCCGGGATCTGGCTGACCAGGCCGTCGCCGACCGTCAGCAGCGTATAGGACTTCGCCGCGTCGCTGATCGAGATGCCCTGCTGGGCGACGCCGATGATGATGCCGCCGATGATGTTGATGAAGACGATGACCAGGCCGGCGATCGCGTCGCCGCGCACGAACTTCGCCGCACCGTCCATGGCGCCGAAGAAGTTGCTTTCGTCCTCCAGCAGCTTGCGGCGGGCCCGGGCCTCGCCTTCGTCGATCAGGCCGGCCGAGAGGTCGGCATCGACCGCCATCTGCTTGCCGGGCATCGCGTCCAGGCTGAAGCGCGCGCTGACTTCCGCGATACGGCCCGAGCCCTTGGTGATGACGACGAAGTTCACCAGCACCAGGATCGCGAACACGATCAGGCCGATGACGTAGTTGCCGCCCATGATGAAGCCGCCGAAGGCCTGGATGACGCGGCCGGCGGCGTCGGTGCCTTCGTGGCCGTGGGTCAGGATCAGGCGGGTCGAGGCGAGGTTCAGCGACAGGCGCAGCATGGTGACGATCAGCAGCACCGTCGGGAAGGTCGAGAAATCCAGCGGCCGCTCGATCAGCAGCACCACCATCAGGATCAGGACCGAGACGGTGATGGAGAGGGCAAGGCTGATGTCGAGCATCCAGGCCGGCATCGGCAGGATGAGCACGGTCAGGACCGCCATCATGCCGATCGCCAGCAGGATCTCGCCGCGCCGGAGCAGGGCGGTGACGCGGCCGAGGTTGAACCGGCTCGCCGCCGCGCCGCCTGCGGCGCCCGGGGCCGCTTCCGGCGTCCCCGCCTGGGTGATCTCGCTCATCGCCTAGCCGCCCCCGCCCCGAGTTGCACGCTTCAGGCCGAGGCCTGGTCCACGTCGCCGTGCGAGGGCGGCACCATCACGCCTTCCTCGCTGTATTGCTTCAGCTTGTTGCGCAGCGTCCGGATCGAGATGCCGAGGATGTTGGCGGCGTGGGTCCGGTTGCCGAGGCAATGCTGCAGCGTGTCGATGATGAGATCGCGCTCGACCGCGGCGACGGTGCGGCCGACCAGCACGGCGGTGCCGTTGGCATCGGCGGCCTTGCCCGCCGCGGCGGCGACCGCCGTCCCGTCCTCTTCGGCGCGGGAGACCGGCAGGCCGCGGCCGCCGGTCAGCATGATGGCCTCGGGGCCGATCACGTCGCCCTGCGCCAGCAGCACCGCGCGGTGCATGGTGTTCTCGAGCTCGCGCACGTTGCCGCGCCATTCATGGGCGGCCAGCATCTTGTGCACCTCCGGCGCGATGCCGCTGATCGCGATGCCGTTGGCCTCGCCGTACTTCTTGGCGAAGTGCTCCGCGAGCACCGGGATGTCGGCCGGGCGCTCGCGGAGCGGCGGCAGCTCGAGCGACATGACGTTGAGGCGGAAATAGAGGTCCTCGCGGAAATTGCCCTTCTTCACCTCCTCCTGCATGTCGCGGTTGGAGGTGGCGATCAGCCGGATATCGACCTTGACCGGCTGCGAGCCGCCGACCCGGTCGATCTCGCGCTCCTGCACCGCCCGCAGCAGCTTGGCCTGCAGGCGCGGGTGCATCTCGCTGATCTCGTCGAGCAGCAGGGTGCCGCCGTTGGCTTCCTCGAACTTGCCGATGCGCCGGGCGAGCGCGCCGGTGAACGAGCCCTTCTCGTGGCCGAACAGCTCGGATTCCAGCAGGTTCTCCGGGATCGCGGCGCAGTTGACCGAGATGAACGGCTTGCCCGAGCGCTTGGAATGGGCGTGGACGTAGCGCGCCATCACCTCCTTGCCGGTGCCGGATTCGCCGGTGATGAGGATGCTGGCATCGCTCGGCGCCACCTGGTCGGCGAGCTTCAGCACCGCCTTGAACTTCGGGTCGCTGAAGATGAAGGCCGAGTTCTCCTCGGCCACCGCGGCCAGCACGGCGGCGATCAGCTCGGCGTCGGGCGGCAGCGGGATGTACTCCTTGGCGCCGGCGCGGATCGCGCGCACCGCGATCTCGGCGGAGGAGCCGATGCCGCAGGCGACGACCGGCAGGTTGATGCGCTCGCGCTTCAGGCTCTCGATCATGCGCTGCACGTCGAGATTGACGTCGAACATGATGAGGTCGGCGCCCTGGCCGTTGCGCAAGGCGTGCATCGCCTGGTCGACATCGTTGACATGGGCGACCTTCGCTCCGCGCGACAGGGCGATCTTGCCGGCGGCGCTGATATGGCCGTCAAGGGAGCCGACGATGAGCAATCGCATTGGTGAGTCTCCTCGCTCGAAATCAGTCGAAATACTTCACCCGCTGGCTCGCGGGCAGGATCGTGTTCAGCACCAGCTCCAGCCGGCGCGGGTTCTCCTGGCGGCCGATCGAGAGCGCGCCCAGGATGTAGATCTGGTTGATCAGCAGCTCCGTCGCCGAGTTGCGCTCGAGCTTCGAGGCAAGCGGCAGGAAGATGACGTTGGCGAGAAAGGCGCCATACAAAGTCGTGAGCAGCGCGACCGCCATGGCCGGGCCTATGCTTTCCGGGTGCGTCAGGCTGCCGAGCATCTGCACCAGGCCGATCAGCGTGCCGATCAGGCCCATGGCGGGCGACACTTCGGCCGCGCGGCGCAGGATGCCGGTCGAGCGGACATGGCGCTGCATCATCGCATGGGTCTCGAAGGTCAGGTTGCGCTCGATCTCCTCGACGACGATGCCGTCCACCAGCATGGTCATCGCGCGGTGCAGGAAAGGCTCGGCGCGCAGCGCGTGCAGCTCGGACTGGAGCTGCAGGATGCCGCGGCGCCGCGCGCGCTCGGAGAGCTGCAGTATCCGCATCGCCGCTTCGTTGGGCATCTGGCTGGAATGGAACAGCGTGCGCAGCATCACCGGCTGGGCCTGGATGATCTCGCCGATCGAGTAGCTGATCGCCGTCACGGCAAAGGTGCCAACCACGACCAGCAGGATGGCGCGGACGTCGATGAACGCTCCCGTGTGCAGGTTCAGCGGCGGGAGATACATGGCGGCGGCGATCAGCGCGAGCGCCACCAGCAGGCCGAGCAGGGTCGCGAAGTCGATTCCGCCCTGGTTCGGATTGAGCCGGACCGGCATTTCGCCGCGCCGGGTGAAGGTCTCGCCTTCGACCGCCGGCCGCGTCGCGTTCCGTTCGCCCGTGGTGTCCGCCATCGCCGCCTTCCTCGCCCTGCCGCCGTTTCGTCCTCAGTTCCCGCGGTCGGCCTTGATGATCTCGGTCATGGTCACGCCGAGGCGGTCCTCGACCACCACGACCTCGCCGCGGGCCACCAGCCGGTTGTTGACGTAGATGTCCACCGCCTCGCCGACCTTGCGGTCGAGCTCGACGACCGCGCCGCGGCCGAGCTTCAGCAGCTGGCTGACCTGCATCGAGGCGCGTCCCAGGACCGCCGAAACCTGGACCGGTACGTCGTAGACGGCGTCCAGCTCCTTGGTGCCCGATGCGGCGCGCGCGGCATCGGTCGGATCGGCGGCGTCGCCGCCGGCATTCTCGAATTCCGTCAGTTGCAGGTTTTCTTCATCGCCCATGTCGAGCTCCTCGATTTCTCACGCCGTGTGGTCGGTCCTACGCGGTCTCGTCGTTTCCGGCCGAGGCCAGAGCCTGTGCGATCGCGGCCTCGACCGCCGACCAGATCTGCTCCCGGTCCCGGATCATGCCGCCTTGCGCCCATTCGATCCGGCAGTCGCCGGGCTTCAGGCTCTCGTCGCCGACGACGGTCAGGCGGCCCTCATAGCCGCGGTCGGCGCCGGCGCTCTGCACCCGTCCGTTCAGCTCCTCGACCTGCTCGGCGGGCACGCGGATGGTGAACCACGGCTCGGCGCGCAGGGTCTCCAGGCATTGCACGAGCAGCGCCTCGACCTCGCCGGCGCCGCCGCGCCGCATCAGGGCGGGGAAGAGCTGGCGCGCGATGGCGAGGCTCAATTCCACGGTGCCCTGCGTCAGCCCCTCGGCGACGGCGCGGACCTGGCTGTCGATGGCGCCGAGATGGCTGCCGATCGTGGTCAACCCGGCGGCGATCCGCCGCTCGGTATCGGCGACGGTCTCGGCGCGGCCCTGGGCGATGCCTTCGGCGAACGCCGCCTTGCGCGCGGCTTCGACCGCGTCCGCCAGCTCGGCCTCCGAGAAGGTGGGCGGCGGGGGCGGCGGCGGAGGCTCCGCCACGCTCTCCGGCTTCGCCACCGGCTTGGCGGGGCGGTCGAAGTCGTTGTCGAAGGTGAACTTGCGGATCGCGGCCACCGTTTCGTCCCTAATAGATCAGCTCGTCTTCGCCCTTCTTGTCGGAAAGGACGATCTCGCCCTTGGCGGCCAGCTCCTTGGCCATGTTGACCATCGCCATCTGCGCCTCCTCGACGTCTCGCAGGCGCACCGGGCCCATGGCCGCCATGTCCTCCTTCAGCATCTTCGACGCGCGCTCCGACATGTTGCCGAGGAAGAGCTCCTGCAGCGCCGCGGAGGCGCCCTTCAGCGCCATCGGCAGCTTCGCCTTGTCGACATTGCGCAGCAGAGTCTGCACCCCGCCCGGGTCGAGCTTGCCCAGATCCTCGAAGGTGAACATCAGCGACTTCACCTTCTCGGCGGAATCCCGGTTGCGCTCCTCCAGCGCCGTCATGAAGCGCTGCTCGGTCGCACGGTCGAGATTGTTGAAGATCTCGGCGATCATCTCGTGGGCGTCGCGCCGGCTGGAGCGGGCGAGGTTGGAGAGGAACTCGTTGCGGAGCGTTCGCTCGACGTCCTCCAGCACGTCCTTCTGGATCGCCTCCATGCGCAGCATGCGCATGACGACCTCCATGGCGAAGGCCTCGGGCAGCAGCGCCAGCACCCGAGAGGCGTGGTCGGAGCGTACCTTGGAGAGCACGACGGCCACGGTCTGCGGGTATTCGTTCTTCAGGTAGTTGGCCAGCACGCTCTCGTTCACGTTGCTGAGCTTGTCCCACATGGTGCGGCCGGCCGGACCACGGATCTCCTCCATGATCGCATCGACCTTGTTCTTGTCGAGCACCTTGGCCAGCAGGCGCTCGGTCGTCTCGAACGTGCCGGTCAGGGCGCCGGTCGAGGAGATCTGGTCGGCGAACTCGACGAACAGCCGCTCGATCACCGTCGAGCTCACCGTGCCGAGGTTGGCCATGGTCTGCGATATCTCCTTGATCTCGTCGTCATGCATCAGCGCGAAGATCTTGGAGGCGCTTTCCTCGCCGACCGACATCAGCAGCAGCGCCGCCTTCTGGGCGCCGGTCAGCGCGCGATAATCGTCCTTGGCCCGCATCTTCTATGCTTCCGTCACTGATCCGCGTTCATCCAGCCGCGCATGATGTTCACGGCCTGCTCGGGGTGCTGGTCGACGAGGTCGCTGATCCGCTTCAGCGAGGAGGCGCGGACGCGGCCCTCGACCTGGTTGATGTCGATCATCTGGTCGATCTCGTTGGCCATGTTCTCGGCTTCGGCCAGGCCCTCGGGGCTGAGCGCGCCGCCCATGCCGGGCAGTGCCTGCGTCGAGCCCGGCGGGCCGGGAATCGCGAGCGCGGCGGCGGCGCCCGGGGGCAAGGCGGCGCCCTGCGGCCCGGCCAGTGCCAGGCCCGGCGCCGCGATGCCCGGCAGGGCCAGCATGCGGTTCAGGAGCGGGCGGACCACCAGCAGCAGGACCAGGATGGCGATCACCGAGAGCACCAGCAGTTCGGCGATCCGCATCAGGTCCTGCTTCTCGAGGCCGAGGAGCTGGAAGGGCGCCGCGCCTTGATCCTCGGGCGCGGTGAACTGCATGTTGACGACCTGCACCACGTCGCCGCGCTTCTCGTCGAAGCCGATCGCCGATTTCACCAGGGTGCCGATCTGGTCCAGCTCCTGCTGGGAGCGCGGCGCGTAGACCGGATTGCCGTTGGCGTCGGGCTTGTAGGTGCCGTCAACCAGCACGGCGGCGGAGATGCGCTTCACCGTGCCGGAATGCTTCACCTCGACCTGGGTGGTCTTGGAGATCTCGTAGTTGACGGTCTCCTCGTTGCGCTGGTTCTGCGACTGGCTGTTCGAGCCGCTGCCGTTCTGCTGCGCCGGCGGATTGGGGATGTTGTTGGCGACCGAGACCGAGTTGTCCTGCTGCTTCTCCTGGCTGGTGTCGTTCTCCTCCACCGTCTGGGTCGAACGCACGACCTGGCCGTCGGGATTGAAGTTCTCGGTGTTGGTGGTGACCTGGTTGAAGTCGAGATCGGCGTTGACCTCGGCGCGCACCTTGTCGGCGCCCAGGGTCTGGGCCAGCAGCTCCTCGATCGAGCGGGTGAGGCGCATCTCGTAGGAGCGGCGCATGTCCTCGAGCGTCGCGTTGTCCTGGCCGTCGTCGCCCTCGGCGCCGCGCGCCAGCAGGTTGCCCTTGTTGTCGATCACCGAGACGCTGTTCGCCTTCATGCCGGGGACGGCGGAGGCGACGAGGTGCTGGATCGCGCTCACTTGCTCCTTGTCGAGCGGGCCGCCCTGCAGCACCAGCACGACCGAGGCGGTAGGCTCGGCCTGGTCGCGGGAGAAGAGCTCGCGCTTCGGCATGACCAGATGCACGCGTGCCGACTTCACCTGGCGCAGCGAGCGGATGGTGCGGGCGAGCTCGCCTTCGAGTGCCCGGATCTGGTTGATCTGCTGCACGAAGTTGGTGGTGCCGAGCGCGTCCGCCCGGTCGAAGATCTCGTAGCCGATCGAGCCGCCCGACGGCACGCCTTCGCTGGCCAGCGCCAGGCGCAGCCGGGTCACCTGGTCCTGCGGCACCTGGATTTCCGAACCGTCGGCCTTGAGCTGGTAGGGGATGTTCTGCGCGTCGAGGCGCTGCACGATCGCCGCCGAGTCGGCGGGATCGAGGCCGCTGTAGAGCAGGCCGTAGCCGGGCGAAGTCAGCCGCGCGACCACGAAGACGAAGAATGCGATCAGGGCGAAAGCGACGGCGCCAAGCGCCGCCAGCCGCATCGGCCCCAGATTTCGCAAGGTCTGCATCAGCGAGTTCACGTCTCTAATCCCTCGTCGTCCAGCCCGTCGGCCGTTCAAATCCTTCGTAAATGCGCTGCAATTACCGCTAAAATTTTAGGAGAATCCCGGTCTTCAAGGCGCAGTTACGGCGTTCGCGGGCCCAAACTAGGGCCCAACCCCCTAACAAAGCCTTAATGCCGGGAAATTATTGCCTAGCGCGGCTCGACAGGGCCGGCCTGGCGACTCGGTCAGTCGTCGTTGGACCCGCGCGGCGCGTGATCGCTGGCGCGATAATCCTGGATCCGGGTCGTGCGCAGACCGCGCAAGCCGTGGCGATCGATCGAGCGCTGCCAGGAAAGGAATTCCTCGACCGAGAGCGTGTAGCGCTCGCAGGCTTCATCGAGGCTTAGGATTCCGGCCCGCACCGCGGCCACGACCTCGGCCTTCCGCCGGATCACCCAGCGCTTGATGCCGGGCGGCGGCAGATCGTCGAGCCGTGCCATGCGACGGTCGCCGTGCCGGGGGAGAGTCGTCTTCTCCGGCAGCGGCGATGGAGTCTGACTGGGCCTCATGTTCGGTCCATCGGTTCTCTGGCCCAGAGCCTAGGGCTTTTCGGCTTAACAAAACCCTAAGCCGAAGGCCTGCGGGATTTATCTAAAATGCTCTGTATTTTCGCATCCGCTAGCTGGCGCTGGAATCCGCGCTGCCGTCATCCGTGGTGGAATCCGCGGCGGGGCGGGAGATGTTGGTCACCTTGTCCAGCGGGATGCTGACCTGGCCCATCTTGAGCGAGACCTGGCCGTCGGCGATGACCGCGGAGTCCACCGTGCCGTAGGTGGTGATCGGCGCCTCGTAATTCGTGCCGGAATTATCCTGATAGGAGACGGCAACGGTATAGGCGCCGTCGGGAAGCTGGGCGCCGGTATAGTCGGTGCCGTCCCACTCGACGGGATGCGTGCCGACGGTGGCATCGACCTGTTTCACCATCACGAGCTGGCCGGCGGAGTTGGTGATCTTCAGCAGGGCGGTGCCGGAGGTGTGCTCGATCGTGTAGTCGAACTTGGCCTTGCCGTTCTGCAGCGGGAGCTGGTCGCTGTCGGCCGCGACCTGGGTGCCGACGAAGCCGACCGCGCCATAGGCGTTCGCCGTCGATTGCAGGCTGATGAGCTGGTCCAGCTTCTTGTTGCCGTTGATCTGCTGCTCGACGCCCGAGAACTCGACCAGCTGCTGGGTGAACTGGGTCGTGTCCATGGGGGACAGCGGATCCTGGTTCTTGAGCTGCGTCGTCAGCAGGGTCAGGAAGTTGTTGTAGTCGCCGCTGAGCTCGGCCAGCCCGTTATCGCCGGTATCCGTGCCGGTACTTCCCGACGCCGCGTTCTGGGCCGCCTGCTGGGCGAGAATCTGGGCGGCAGAGGTGCCGGTCGTCGTGTTGCTGGTATCCATGGCTCAGGTCTCCAGATCCACATAGCCGTCGGCGGTCGCGACCACGGTCGGCCGCGCCGCGGCAGATGCCGCGGCCGCGGCATCGCCGCCGCTCTCGCTCCGATTCCCGCCGCTGCCACCGCCGCCCTGGTTCTGGCCCTGGGCGTCGCCGCCGGAATTCCGCAGGCTGAAGGACAGGCTGCCGGAATCGGTCTGCAACCCGGCATCTTGCAAGATGCGTTCCAGGTTCCGGGCGTCGCGCTGCAGGAGGTCCAGGGTGCCCGGCCGATCCACGATCACGCTGGCGGTCACGTTCTTGTCCTTGTCCACGTTCATCTTGATCTCGACCCGCCCGAGCTCGGCCGGCTGAAGATCGACGGTCAGGCGGCCGATGCCGTTCTGGGCCGCCCGCTGGATCTGCACCGCCACCTGCTCGTGCGGCTGCATCATCTGGACGTTCTGCTTGAGCTGGGCCAGGAAGGCCGATTGCTGGAAGCTCGCGCCGCGGGCCGCGCCGTTGGCGAGGCCCGGCCCGAGCTGCTCCGACCAGGCCGAAAATTCCAGGTCGCTGACGCCGAAATCGCCTTCTTCGTTCACGCTCATCCCCTCGGGCAAGGTTATCCCGCGGCCCATGCCGGTCGTGGCCTGGGCGAGCGCGGTCAGCGACGCCTGCTGAGGCGCCGCCGGTTTGACGATCGCATCGGTCCCGTCGTGCAAGGCGGCGTTCTGACCGGCGGTCCTGGTCTTCGGCTTCGCGCCGGCGGTCGGAGCTCGATCGGCCGGGGCGGGCTCCGACGGCTTCGCCTGACCGATCGTCTCCGGATGTGCACCGTTGGCGATCTCACCGGGATCGCTTTGCTGCGGCGCCGTGCCGGCCGGCGCCTTTTGCGCCGCGGCGGCGGCCTGCGTCGCCGGCTGCTTGGCGAGCAGGGCCGCCAGCGCCTGCGGATCGGTTCCCGGCGTCTCGGTGGTCGCATCACCCTCGGTCGCGGGCGCGCCGGTCAGCAGCAGCACTGCGGGTTGACCGACCGGCACCGCCGTCGCAGCGGCAGGGACGGAGGTTGCCGTGGTTACGGCGGGCGGAGCTGCGGCCTCCGGCGTCGCCGCATCCTGGATCCGGCTCGCCTTGGTGTCATTGTCGGGCGCCGCCGCCGTCACCGTCTTGCCTGCCTCATCCGTCACGGCCTGAGCGGTGGTGCCGTCGGCCGGCGCGGCCTCGGCCGCGCAGGCACCGTCCGGATTGGAATCCGCCGTCTTGCCGGCTTGCGCTCCGTTCGATTGGGCCGGCTTGGCGTTCGAGCTTGCTTTGTTGCCGGAGCCCGGCGTCTTCGCCGGCGCGTTCGACGTTGAAGTCGCGGGCTTTCCCGAGACTGTTTCACGTGAAACAGAGTTCGTCGCAGGAGCATCGGCCGGCTGTGGATCGCGGGCGCTCGCTGCCGCCGTCGCGGAATTGGCCGTGCGATCGCTGCGATCGGTGGAGCGGTTCTTGGTGATCGCGAACCGCGCCGTCGTTTCGTCGTGGTTCTTGGCGAGCTGCTGGCCGAGGGCCTGGGCGAACAGGTCCTGCTGGCCGCCATCCGTCGCATTCTGGCGGCGGCTGCGCAGTTCGATCGTGAAGCTGGTCGAGACGTCGATGCGGGCGCTGTCCATGTCTTCTCGGCTAGGTCAGGAAATTCACGAGGCTCAGCCGCGAGGTCTGGCCGACCACGCTGAACACCGCCTGGAGCTGCACCTGGGCGTTCTGGATCTTGGCGGCGACCTCGTTGGGATCGACGCCCTCGATCTTCTGGGTGCTGTCGGTGTTGACGTTGATCTGGGTCTGGTGCGAGAGCGTGGTCGCCGACATCAGCGTGTCGTTGACCGTATTGACCGAGTGCAGGGCGCGGATGCCTTCGAGCGCGTTGCGGGCCAGGGACTGCGCCTGGGTCATCTTGTCGGCATACTGGTCGGGATCGGTGACGGCGGACTGCGCGATGCGCAGGGCGGCGATCAGTCGCTGGATGGCCGGCTCGTTGGCCGAGAAGGTGTAGTTGATGGTGAGCTGGTCGGCGATGGTGATCGGCGCGCGGTCCCAGGAGAGGTCGGAATCGCCCGTCGTCTGGTGCACGTTGTACTGCGTCGGCAGCGGATCGGTGACGACCGTCGGATGGGTGATCTTCGACGTGGTGTCGAGCGCGACGCCGCCGGTATTGGCGGTGATGATCAGCTTGCCGCTGCCGACCGGACCAGGCGTCGCGGCGACGCCCGCCGTCGGAACCGCCGCGTTGATCTGGGCCGCGAGCTGGATGGCGATTGCATCCATGTCGGCCTCGCCGCCGTTGGTCTTGTACTCGAAGGTGCGACCGTTGACGGTCACCGAATAGACGTCGCCCTTGGCGCCGGCGGGCCCGGAGAAGGTGACCTCGTCGGTCTGCGGCGTGGCGCCGGCCGGGATATTGGCGACCGCCGTGGTCATGGTCGGCGCCGGCGTCGTCTGGCCGACGTCGGTGGTCAGCGCAGCGGTATAGGTGAACGGCGTGCCCGGCGTGTTGGAGGTGAGCGAGAGCTTGCCGTTCTTCACCGCCGCGGTGATGCCGATGCCGGCGGCGTTGATCTGCTGGGCGAATTTCGCGGCGACGCCGGCCTCGTTGTCCTCGGACGTGGTCGTGACCGTGAAGGGCCCGGCGACCGGCGACGTGAAGTTGATGGTGTAGACGTCCCCGGTGTCACCCTTCATGCCCGGGAAGCCGACCTGCTCCTCCTGGGCGACCGGCACGACCGTGCGCTGGGTGGTGGCGACCGCGGCGCTGTTCTCGACCGCGGCACTGGAGGTGAAGGCGGTCGCGCTGCTGATCTGCATCTGCCCGTTGCCGAGCGCCGTCGCCGTGACGCCGAAGGGCGGCTGATAGGTCGTAATCGACGAGATCAGCGCGTTGACCACGTCGTCCATGCTGGTCTCTTTGCCGGTCGAGCGATAGGTCAGCGTCACCGGCGAGGTATGCGCGGGCGGATCCGTGATGGTGACGCTGTAGGTCTCGCCGATCGATCCCAGCGGGCCGGAGAAGGTGAGGACGTCGTTCTGCGTGGCGCCGATCGGCACGTTGGCCTGCACCGTGCTGATGACCGAAGGGGTCGGGTCGGTGCCGGTCACCGTCGCGGTGAAGCCGGTGCCGGCCGTCGCCGAGGTCAGGGTGAATCCCTCGGCGTCGACGTCGGAGACGCTGACCACGCCGGTCAGCGCCGGCAGGGTCGAGTAGTAGGTCGCGACCTGGTTTGCCACCTGCTGGGCGGTCAGCGGGCCGGTGACGGTGAAATTGTTGCCGTTGATGGAGAAGGTCTCGGTCTGGTTGGTGCCGAGCTCGTCGGCCGTGACGCGCATCTTCTGCACGATGGTTCCGGCCGCGAGTTGCTGGGTCGTGGCGCCGCTCGCGGAATCCTTGCTGCCCGTCGGATCGGGGAGCTTCGAAAGATCGACCACCGGCGCGATGTCGTTGATGGTCTGACCGCCGAAGATGTAGCGGTCGTTGACCTGCTCGTTGAGCAGCGACTGCAACGTGATCAGCGCGTTGTTGACCTGACCGACGATCGGCGAGACCTTGCCGGCGGTCGTCAGGGTTTGGGTCATCGTGTTGGCCTGGCCGCCGGCCACGTCGGCGACCTGGGTCGTCACGTCATAGAGCGGGCCGGGCTGGGTGCCGGTGATGACGAGCTGGTCGCCCTTGGCGACCGCGGTCGCGCGGACCGGCGGGTTGGCGTTGTTGATCTGGCGCGCCAGGTTGCCGGCGATCTCCTCGAAGCTCCCCTCGGCGCCGTTGGTGATGTACGAGAACAGCCGGCCGTCCACCGTCAGCTTGTAGACGTCGCCGACATCGCCGAGATCGCCGTCGAAGGTGACGGTGTTGACCTGCTTGGTGGGCGGATCGGAATCCGGCGCGGTGAAGGCCTGCAGCATGTTGCTGGCGAGCGTCTCCATCTGGGTGAAGACCTGGTCGTAGGTCTTGACGTCGGTCGAGGCCGCGGTGGTGGCGTCGATATAGCCCTGGCGCTTGTCGGCGTCGGCGCGCAGGTCCAGCAGGCGCTGGCCGCTCGCGCCGTAGTAGGTGAGGTCGCCGGATTTCTTCAGGCTGGAGAGCTGCTGCGTCAGGTCGTTGAGCGAGCTCTGCAGGTTCTGGAAGCCCGCGAGGTTCGACAGATAGATCGAATAGGTGCTGAAGGAGTTGATCGCCATGGTTTGCTCCCGCCTACCGCGCGACCGCCTGTTCGAGCGTGTCGAACATGTCCTGCACGACCTGCAGCAGGCGCGCCGAGGCCGCGTAGGCGTTCTGCACCACCTGCAGGTTGGCGATCTCCTCGTCGAGGTTGACGCCGACGTCCGACTGGTAGCGCTGCTGGCTCATGGTCATCGCGTCGGAGTCGAACTTCGACTGGTCGGACACGGTCTTCGCATTGGCAATCGAGTTGCCGACGATGCCGGTCATCAGTCCCTGATAGGAGACGTTCGTCAGCGTCAGCCCCACGGCGGTGAAATTGCGGTCGGCGCTGCTCAGCGCATCGACGACGCCGGAGGCGGCGTTGCGCTTCACCTGCAGCGAGCCGTTGGCCAGTGCGGCATTGACCTGAAAGTCGAAGCGGTTGGTGCCGGTGAAGAAGTCGCCTGACAGCTCGGTGGTCTCGTCGTTGACCGTGGTCTGCACGGTGAACTTCGTGTTGTTGGAGCTGCCGACGAGCTGCAGCCCGCCGACGCCGGGGATGGCGGTGACGCCAACCGTGCCGTCGGCATTGATCTGGTTGGCGAGCTGGGCGGCGATCTGGTCCAGGCTCGTGTCGGTCGCCACCGCCGTATAGGAATAGGAGTGGCCGTTCACATCGACCTCGAATACGTCGCCGGTCTGCAGCGTGCCGCTGAGCGTGACCGTCGTGTACTGCGGCGAACTCGTCGCGGGATCGACCGTGGTCAGATAGGAGGCGCTGATCCGTTGGCTCGTGCTGCCGGCATCGTAGGCGGCGGCGAAGGTCGGCGGCGTGCCGGTCGTGGAGGTGAAAGCGCCGACGATGGCGTCAAGCTGCGCCCGCATCTTGCGGATCACCTCGGTGCCGGGATCGGGGCTGACCGGCTTGTTGCTGCCGGTGCTGTCCTGGCGGAAGTTCAGCAAGGCGTGGATCCGGCCGCCCTGGAGCTGGCTGTTGATCGGCGTGCCGTCCTCCACCTTGTAGACGTTGGTGCCGTCATAGGCGAGGAGCGCGGGCGGTCCGTCCATCAGCTGCAGGCCCGATGCCGTGAACAGCGAGATCGAGCCGTCGTCGCGCTGCACCGTCCGGACATCGACGTATTGGGCGATCTGCTGGACCAGCTTGTCGCGGGTGTCGAGCAGGTCGCCGCGCTCGGCGCTGTTGGGCTGGGTCTGCTTCAGCTTCAGGTTGACGTCGAAGACCTGCTTCAGGAGGTCGTTGAGCTGGTTGACCGACTGGCCGATATCGGTCCGGACGTCGTTGTCGATCTGGTCCAGCCCGGCCGCCAGGCGATGCACCTCGTCGGCGATGCGCTGGCCGGTGGCGACCACCTGCTGCTGCGCCGCCTCGGATTCCGGGTTGGACTGGAGCTGCTGCCAGGCGGTGGTGAAGGCGGTCATCGCGGTCGAGAGCGTCGCCTGGTCGGTGCTGGTGCCGAACAGGTCCTGGACCCTCGACATGTACTCGTCGGTCGCGGAGGAGGCGCCGCTGTCGGCGGTCTGCGCCACGAGCTGCTTCTGCAGCGAGGCCGAGACGGCGTTCTGGTAGCCGGACACCTCGACGCTGCCGATCTGGCCCGGGCCGAGCGCGACCGATGCGGTCTGCAGGGTCTTCCGGGAATAGTTCGGGTCGTTGGCATGCGCCACGTTGGCCGAGATGAGCTGCATCTGGGCCTGGTTGACCCGGAGTGCGGCGACCGCGGTGTTGAGCGCCGAGGTGAGCGACATGGCGGAGTCCTCCTACGCCTGCCGGTTACCGGCGGATGTTGATGACTTCGTTCAGCATGTCGTCGGCCGTGGTGATCACGCGGGCATTGGCGGCATAGGCGCGCTGGGTGACGATCATCTTGGAGAACTCCTCCGCGATATCGACGTTCGAGCCTTCGACCGCGCTGGCCCGCACCGTGCCGGCCCCGCTCGCCCCGGCATTGGTGAGGCGCGCATTGCCGCTGTCGAAGGTCTCGGTGAAGGCCTGGCCGTTCTCGCGCTTCAGGGCGGTCGGGTCGTAGAACTGCGCGATCGGCACGCGGTAGTAGATCTTGCTGGTGCCGTTGTCGTACTGCAGCTCGACGTCGCCATTGTCGCGGATGTTGACGCCGGTGAAGAGGCCCTGCGGCACGCCGTCCTGGCTGAGGCGCTGGATATCGACCGTGGTGCCGGAGAACTGGGTCAGGCCGTCGGTGGTCTGGAACCGGCCCAGATCGAGCACGACGGTCTGCGGGCCGGAGCCGTAATCGACCTGGAAGGTGATCTGCGCCGGGTCGCCCGCATTCTGCGAGGTCGGCACCGTCGCGTCGCCCGCCGTGTTGTACTGGTTGCCGATCGAGAAGATCTGGCCGGCGGTCGCCGTGGTGGTGCCGAACCTGAGATCGATGAAGCCCGGCACGTTGCCGTTGGTCGCGTTGACCGTGGCGGTGAACGGCGTTCCGGCATTGCTGGCGGTGATCTGGATCTGGTTGCCGGCGGCGACCGCGGTCACGCCGATGCCGGCGGTGGCGTTGATCTTGGCGGCGAAGTTCGCGGTCACGGTGTTGATGTCGGGCTCGGTGCCGTCGTTCACGTAGGTGACGGTCGTGCTGCCGATGGTCAGCGTCCAGGTGTCGCCGATCTCGCCCGGGCCCACCGTGCCGCCGAGGGTCAGCGTGTCCACCTGCGCGACCGGGGCGACATTGGCGGTGGCGTTCGTCTCCGCCGCGGGCGTGCCGGCGACCGAGGTCATCGGCGTCGGGGCGCCGCCGGGGGTCGCGGTAAAGGTGCCGAGGGAGTTGTTGGACTGCAGCAGGAGCCTGTTGGCATTGGCCGGGTCGATCATGGCGGTGACCGCGGCGGTCATCAGCGGATGGGTGGCGCCCGGATCGGTGTTGATCTCGGTGATCAGTGCGGCGCGCGCCTGGGCGATGGTGTAGCCGCCTACCGGCGCCGTGATGGTCGCGGTCTCGGCGCCAATCGTCACGGAATAGGTCTGGCCGACGGTGAGCGCGCCGGGCAGGGTGAAGGTGTCGGTCTCGCCGGAGCCGTTGCCGCCGATCGTGCCGGTGAAGGGAGTGCCCGCCGTATCCGACGTCACGGTGAAGGTGCCGCCGGCGACGTTGCCCGCCGTGACCTGGGTCGCGAGGCCGGTATTGGCGTTGATCGCCGCGGCCAGGGCCGTCGCCGCCTGATTGTCGGTGTAGCCGCCGACCGGCGCCGTAACCGAGACCGTGGTGGCGCCGATCGTATAGGTGATCGTGCGACCGGCCTGCAGGCCCGCCGCGGGAATGGTCACGTCATCCACCTGCGCCACCGGTGCGACGTTGGCGGTGGTATTGGCGTCGGCGATGGTCTGGTCGTTGGTGCCGCTGATCGTGCCGCCGACCGGGTCGAGCGTGCTGCCGGCAGCCTGGATATCGAGGTTCCAGATGTTGTCGGCGCGCTTGGTCCAGTTGAGGGTGACCGTGTGCGGGTTGCCCAGCGCGTCGTAGATCTTCACGTTGGTGGGCGCCAGCGGCGGATCGGGGTTGACCACCGAGGTCGCCGGCAGGTTCCCCACCACCTCGATCTTCGAGGTCGCGGTCGGCGGCGTGGTGAGCTGGGTGATCTGGATCGGCGCCAGCGAGGCGGTGTCGGGCACGCCGGTGGTCTGGTCGATGGCCCAGCCGTTGAGGTAGTAGCCGCCGCCATTCACGACATAGCCGTCGCGGTTGACCTCGAAGTCGCCGGCCCGGGTGTAATAGGGCAGCGCGCTGAACGTGGTCAGTGTGCCGGTCTGCTCGGTCGGGCGGCTGACGACGAAGAAGCCGTTGCCGCTGATCGCGAGATTGGTCGTGCTCTGGGTCTGGTTGATGTTGCCCTGGAGGGCGTTGGCATAATAGGGGGAGGCCACCACGCCGCCCGGCAGGTTCAGGTTCCTGGTCGAGATCGTGATCAGATCCTGGAACCGCGTATCGACCTTCTTGTAGCCGACGGTCTGCGAGTTGGCGATGTTGTCGGAGATGTTGCCCAGGGATTGGGATTGCGCGTTGAGCCCGCTGACCGCGGTGAACATGGCGCCGAGAATGCTCATTTGATGCCTCGCCAGGGGTGCTGGTTGTGGTGCCCCGGCCCGGTGATGCAAGCGGCGGGCCATTGCTTTCCGAAAGGTAAATATTCGTTATTTCAACGGGTTGTTAGCCGATCTCGACCGACCCCGCCCGGTGCCGGCCCGGTCAGGGATGACCGCACCGGCAGGCTTGCCCGGGTGAATTTGCCGGGCAGGTGCGCCGGGCATCTGGCATCGCAATTGCTGGGGATTGCGCGATAGATTGGCCGAGCGGCCATGATTGGGGCGAGACGTGTCGATCGATCTGACCACGCTGAAACTGCTGATCCGGCTGCGCCAGCGGCTGGAGGGCGACGAGCCGCGGCGCCTGCTGGCGCTCGGCTATCCCGATGCGCTGATCGCGCCGGACACCTACGCCCGCGTGCTTGGGCCCGAGCTGGCGGCAAAGCTGCGCTGGCGCGAGGACTCAGAGAGCGTGCTGCGTTGGCACGGCCTCCACGGCAAGCTCGACCGGATCGTGGATTCGGCCTCGCTGTTCGCGCTCTGCGGCTACAAGCTCGACTGCATCGACATCTCGGCGGCCCGCGGCGACGAGATCATTGCCGACATGAACCAGCCGCTGCCGGCCGCGCTCGAGGGGCAGTTCGACGTGGTCTATGACGGCGGCACGCTGGAGCACTGCTTCAACATCGCCCAGGCGATCAAGAATATGGCGCTCGCCTGCCGGCGGGGCGGGTTCTGCGTCAACATCAACCCGCTCAATGTCTACAATCACGGCTTCTACAACTTCTCGCCGACCTTCTACGCCGATTTCTACGGCTGCAACGGCTTCCAGCTCCTGGACCTGGTGGCGCTCTCGGGCAATTACGGCACGCTGGATTCGCCGACCAGCACGCGCCTGCCGCCGATGAAGAGGTTCGACCAGGCGCCGGAGCGCTCCGTCATCATGGCCGTGGCGCAGAAGATCGAGGACGCGGCGATTGCCTGGCCGATCCAGGCCAAGTATCGGCTCAACCCCAACCTGCGCGGCTAGTCTAGCTCTTCAGGTCGTCGTACGGGCAGACGAAGTAGAACGGATATTCCTGCCGCAGACCTTCCGGCGTCAGCCCCGCGAGGCGCTCGGCGCCGTTCGGATAGACGACCTGCACCTCGTACTCCGCCCGGAGCGCGCCCCAGCGCTCCTTGTATTTGAAGACCGGATCGTCCTCGCTGGGCGAGCTCTCGAAGTTCCAGTAGCGGATGCCGCCGGCGCGGCACATCTCGACCGCGGCATCGATCAGCGCCGCGATCGGCTGCAGCGGCCGCAGTGCCGAGCGCGCGATCGGGATCGTATAGCTCGCCGTGACGGCCCCCCGCATCGCCAGCAATCCGCCGACGATTTCGCCGCCATGCTCGATGGCGAGCCAGAGCGGCGGCTGCCAGGGCCGGGGCGCCGCGCCGGCCGCGAGCGCCAGCGTTGCCGCGAAATAGCTGCGCGGCTTCTGCGGGATGCCAGCCTCCAGGCAGTTCTCGACATAGATCGCGTAGAGAATATCGAGATCTTCCGGCCGCGCCGCGCGGATGGCGAAGCCGGCGCCGGCGGCGCGCTTCAGGTCGCCGCGCCGCTTCTTCGGCCAGCCGGCGAAATCCTGGAGGTCGAGATACTGCGTCATCCGCACGAGGCGCCGGTCCGGCCTCAGCGCCGCCGCGATCGGCTCGGGGTTGTCGAGGAACGGCGTATAGAGCACTGCCGAGATGACGTCCGGCCGCTGCGCCGCCTCGCGGAACGCCCCGAGCAGCGCATCGCGCGCGGCGTGGTCCGCGGCCAGCACCAATCCGTTGGGGCCGAAGAAGGGCAGGGCATTGAGCACCGTGCCGCGGGCGCCCGCCTTCTCGCGAAACGGCAGATAGCCGCGGAGCACGCCTCCCGGATCGCGCGCCAGGACGTGGCGGCATCGATCCTGCAGCACCTTTTCCATCTCCGTCTGATAACCGGTCGCGTGATAGCCGAGGAGCTGGGCTGCGTCCTGCGCGAGCCCGGCCAGGCCGTCGAGATCCGCGGCGTCCAGCCGATCCTTCAGTGCGATCGCGAAGCCGCTCACGCCTTGCCGCGGCGTTTGCCCGCGGGTTGCAGGAACAGCGACATGATGACGACCGAGCGCAGGGCGCCGTCCAGGTAGTACTGGTCCTTGAGCCGCCCCTCCTCGACGAAGCCGGCGCGGCGGTAGATGGCGATGGCCGGCGCATTGTCGTCGAGCACTTCGAGGCTGACCTTGCGGATGTTCTGCCAGTCGCGGAGATACTCGAGCATCAGCCGCAGCATCCGCCCGCCATAGCCCCTGCCGGCCTGGGTGCGGTCGAACAGGGCGAGGCCGAACCAGCAGGAGCGTGCGGCGTGGTCGAACTTGAACGCTTTCAGGAAGCCGATCGGCTTATGGCCGCGGCCGCGCATATCGACCGCCGTGAAGACCAGCTGGTCGGGATCGTCGCGAAGCCCGTCGATCCATTTCTCGATCTTCTTCAGCGGCACGCCGCGGTTGTAGCTGATGAGCTGCCTGGCGATCGTCAGGTCGCTCCGCATCCGCCAGTAATGCGGCGCGTCGCCGGGCTCCGGCGCGCGCAGACCCACGGCGCCGTCTTCGATCAACACGGGCGTCTCGGCGGGGCGCTGCTTCATTCCTGACCGGTACGGTAGAGGCGCTGCTCGGCCGGCAGCAGGAACTCCGCCATGCTGGCCGGCACGCGCACATGGTAGCCGAGGAATTGCCGCCGGTCCTCATCCAATCCGTCGATGTGGAGATCGTCCAGCATCCGCGGGTAGTCCAATTGCTGGCGCATATAGGCCCGGCAGACGTTCATAGTCACCGCGTGGCGCCAGTTCGGCGTGTGGTTCATGCCGCCGCGGTGCCAGCACCGCGCGTTGAAGATGATGGCATCGCCGGGTGCCAGCAGCGGCTGCTCTGCTCCCTTCTGGAACGCCATCTCGTCCGGTGCCTGGGGCAGTTCGAAGCTGTCCGGCATGATCTCCATGCCGCCGGTCTCGGCATTGAACGGATCGAGCGCGATGGTGATGCCCATGTTGGTCGCGTAGCCCGGGATCACCCGCGGGCAGTCGACATGGATCGAGCGCGAGTAGTTGGAGGCTCCCGGCGGCATGGACGAGGAGTTGTAGGCGTGCACGATGCAGCCATGGCCCAGCACGGTCCTGCAGGCGCGGCGGATCGTGGGATTGCCGAGCAGGTCGAGGAACGGCTGCCCCCGGCTCATCAGCGCATGCACCATGCCGCGGAACTTGTACTCGCGGCCGTGGGTCGCCTCGTCCTCGGCGAGAGCGCGGATCAGCGCGTCCTTCAGCGCCCTGATCGCCGGCGCGTCGATCACGCCGCGCAGCACATAGGCGCCGCGCTTGCGGATGAGATCGCCGACTTCGGCATCCGGGGCGTTGGCGAGAGCGGCGGCATGGACTTCCTGCATCGCAAGTCTCCTAGGTGCCGGGCAGGGTGGTTTCGCCCCACCGGCCGTCGCGGCATGCGAGGATCGTGGCCGGCACCTGCAGCCGGCGAATCCGATCCAGCACCCGTTCGTGATAGATGCTGTTGAGGCTCAGCACGACATAGGGCGTCGCACGCAGCATCTCGGGCGTCAGCACCTCGACCGGCCAGTCCGATCCCGGCACCGCCATCCCGCGATAGCCCGGATTGTCGTCGATCACATGCGCCACCTTCGTGCGATCGACGAACTGCAGCAGCCAGAAGAGCTGCGGGCCGACACCGTAGAAGATGAGCGGCCGGCTGGCGACCGCCGGCGCGGCGGTGAAGCGGCCGACGATGCGCTCCAGCGCGGCGTGGCCGTTGACACGGGCCGGCATCGCCGCCGCGGCACTCGGCCGCGCGGCGCAGATCAGGCTCGGTCCGTCGGCGCCCCAGGCGACCGGCTGCCAGCCGGCCCGGCGCAAGCCCTGCTCCAGCGGCGCCTTACGGAAGTACTGCAGATGCTCGTGGGCCAGGAAGTTCGGTTGGCCGTTGCGGTCGAACTCGGCGATGTCCGGCACCTGGATGACCAGCATCCCGTCGGCCGCCACATGGCCGCGGCAGGCGTCAAGGAAGGCCCGCACGTCGCCGATATGCTCGAGGTTGAACTGCGAGACGATGACGTCGAAGGTGCCGGCGGGAAGGGCGTCGGGGAAATAGCCCTTGATGAAGGTACATTCGGGATACGCCGCCCGCGCCAGCCCGATGCGCTCCGAGGCGTCGATGCCGACATAGCCGGCGGCGAAGCGGCGCAGGAAGTCGACATTGGCGCCGGAGGAGCAGCCGATCTCCAGCAGTCGGCGGTTCTTTGCGTCGCTCTCGCCGAAGGTCTCGGCGAAGAAGCGGCGGAACGGGTCGCGGTAATGCGGGACCAGCGCCTCGGACGTGTCGACCTGGTAGTGGCTGTAATAGGTCTCGTAGATGGCGCGCTGCAGGCCGGCGTCGGGCTGGGCCTGCTGGACATGGCCGCAGGCGTCGCAGCTCAGCACATCGAGGTCCGCGCGCCGGACGTCCCGCGCCAGGTCCTGCGGCAGCGGCACCAGGAAGGCCGGATAGTCCCGCGCCGTCATCAGCGGCACCAGCGTCCGGCCGCCGCAAAGCGCGCATTCCCGGGAGAGATCAACCGCCATGGCCGAGGCCTTCGTTCCGTGCTGTGCAGCCCGCCGGGAATCTGCTACCCGTCGAGACCGCAACACCGAGGTGACGATGATCAAGGACGACGTGAAGCTCGGGCGCGATGTCGCGATCTTCCAGCCCGATCTGGTCAATCTCTACGGCTGCGAGATCGGCGACGAGACCAAGGTCGGCGCCTTCGTCGAGATTCGCAAGGGCGTCAGGATCGGCGCGCGCTGCAAGATCCAGGCTTTCGCCTTCATTCCCGAAGGCGTCACCGTAGAGGACGGCGTCTTCATCGGCCCCCATGCCTGCTTCACCAACGACCGCTACCCGGCGGCGGTCAACACCGACGGCAGCCTGAAGCGGCCGGAGGACTGGAAGACCGAGACCACCTTGGTGCGCGAGGGGGCCGCGATCGGTGCCAATGCGACGATCCTGTGCGGCATCACCATCGGCCGTCACGCGCTGGTCGCGGCCGGCGCGGTCGTCACCCGCGATGTCGCGGACTACGCCGTCGTCGCCGGCAACCCGGCGAAGGTGGTCGGCGACATGCGGAAGCAGAAGCGCTAGCCTCATCGCGCCGCCGCCCAGTTGATCGGCCGCTCGTCGGCCAGGAGCTGTTCGGCCGAGACGTCGAGCGAGCGGTACCAGTCGAGCAGCTTGCGAAGGCCCGCTTCCAGCCCGACCGAGGTCTTGAAGTCGATCAGGCGCCGTGCCTTGGCGATGTCGGCGATCAAGCGGCGCACGTCGCCCGGGCGATCGGCGCCGTGCTCGACGGTCACCTGGTTGCGGCCGGTCACCTTGCGCACCAGCTCGGCCAGGGCGTTGATCGTGACCTCGGCCCCGGAGCCGAGATTGATGGTCTCGCCGATCGTATTGTCGGCGAGCGCGCAGGCGATGATGCCGGCGGCAGTGTCGGCGACGAAGGTGAAGTCGCGGGTCTGCTCGCCGTCGCCGTGCACGATCAGCGGTTTGCCGGACAGGGCACGGAGCAGGAATTTCGGAATGACCTCGCCGCTGTCGCCCTCGTGATGCGAGCGCGGGCCGAAGGCGTTGAACGGCCGTACGACGGTCGTCGGATAGCGGTAGGTGCGCCAGAAAGCGTCGGAATACCGCTCGCCGGCCAGCTTCGAGGCGCCATAGACGGTCATCGGCCAGCAGGGATGCTGCTCGGTCATCGGTGCGGTCTGCGCGGTGCCGTAGACCTCGGAGCTGGAAACGTAGGTGAAGCGCCCGACGCTCTTCAGCTTGGCGATCTCGAGCAGCCGCAAGGTCGCGGTCGCGTTGACGTCGTGGTTCTCCAGCGGCGCGTGGATCGAGTGCCGGACGCCGAGGCAGGCCATGTGGATGACCGCATCCTGCCCGTCCACGCATTGCGTAACCGTGTCGATGTCGCGCAGGTCGCCGGCCACCAGCCTGTGCCGTGCCGCCGGCACGTCGGCGAGATTCGCGCGTTTGCCGTTGACCAGGTTGTCGAGCACGGTGACGTCCGCGCCGGCGGCGGCGAGCTGGCGGACCACTTCATTGCCGATGAAACCGGCGCCGCCGGTGACCAGGATCCGCTTGCCTTTGACGGCCGAAGCCATCGTCACGCCGCGGCGGCGAGCGCGCTCGCCACTTCGCCGACCTGGTCCTGGGTCATCTCGGGATACATCGGCAGCGAGAGTTCCGCTTCCGCCTGGTGCTCGGCCTTGGGCAGGTCGCCGGCTTGGTAGCCGAGCTCGGCGAAGCAGGGCTGCAGATGGACCGGAATCGGATAGTGCAGGCCGGTCGAGACGCCGCGCCGGGTGAGCGTCTCGATGATGTCGGCGCGGCGCTCCGGCGCCACGCGCACGCCGTAGACATGCCAGACATGGCGCCGTTCCGGCAGCTCGACCGGCGCCTCGATATGGTTCATGCCGCGCAGCGCCTCGGCGTACCAGCGCGCGACCTGGCGGCGCTGCTCGGTCCAGCCCTCGATGTATCTCATCTTCACGCCCAGGATCGCGCCCTGCACGCCGTCCATCCGGTAGTTGAAGCCCTTCAGGGCATGGTGATACTTCCGGTCCTGGCCCCAGTCGCGCAGCATGCGCAGCTTGGCGGCGATGGCGTCGTCCTGGGTCGCAACCAGCCCGCCTTCGCCATAGGCACCGAGATTCTTGCCGGGATAGAAGCTGAAGCAGGAGACGAGGCCCATCGTGCCGGCGAAGCGACCGCGATACTTGGCGCCATGCGCCTGGGCCGCGTCCTCGATGATCGGGATGCCGGCCTTCTTGCCGATGGCCAGCAGCGGGTCCATGTCCGCGCACTGGCCGTAGAGGTGGACCGGGATGATCGCCTTGGTCCGCGGCGTGACGGCGGCCTCGACCGCCTTGGGGTCGATGGTGGCGCCGTCGGGCTCGATATCGACCAGGACCGGCCTGGCTCCCGCGAGGTCGATCGCCGAGGCGGTGGCGACGAAGGTCATGCCGGTGGTGATCACCTCGTCGCCGGGACCGATATCCAGCGCCTTCAGCGCCATGTGGAGGGCGGCGGTGCCGGAGCTGCAGGCCACGGCATGGCGGATGTCGTAGGCGGCACCGAACGCGTCCTCGAACGCCTTCACCGCGGGGCCGAGCACGAATTGCCCGCTCTCGAGCGAGGCGATCACCGCCGCATCGATTTCCTTCTTCAACGCCTGGTACTGCGCGCGCAGGTCGACAAAGGGGATCATCACGTCACCAGTTTTCGATACACAGCATCTCGCCGCGATTGGCCGCCGAACGGTCGGCGAGCTCCAGCAGGCGCACGATCTTCGAGCCGATGTCGCCGCCGGTCAGCGGCGGCTTGTTGTTGGCGAAGCAGTCGTTGGCATGTTCGGCCATGGCGGCCAGTGCCTCGCGGGAATCGACCTGTGGCGCCAGCATATCGCCGACCCGGTATTCGACCTTCATGGCGTATTGCCGCGCCGGATCCTGGGTGAACTCGACGCCCTTGTCGTAGAGCCGGATCTTGGTGCTGGGGTCGAGGTCGTCGTAGACGATCATCGACTTGTCGCCGCCGATCAGCACCTGGCGCACCTTGACCGGAGAGAGCCAGCTCGCGTTCACATGCGCCATCACCTGGTCGGGATAGAGCAGGGTGATCTGCGCCACCGCCTCGACGCCGATCTTCAGGGGATCGGAGCTGATGGCGGAGATGCCGACCGGCCGCCCCGGCAGGAGCTGCAGGATGATCGAGAAATCGTGGACCGCGAGGTCCCAGATGACGTTCACGTCCTTCTGGTAGAGGCCGAGATTGATCCGCGTCGAATCGTAGTAGAGCACCCGGCCGAGCCGGCCGTCGTCGGAATAGCCGAGGATCTTCCGCACCGCGCCGGTATAGACGAAGGTGTGATCGACCAGGATCTGCCGCTGTTTCTTCGCCGCGAAATCGACGAGCCTCGCCGCCTTCTCCGAGGATTCGCAGAGCGGCTTCTCGACGATCACGTGCTTGCCGGCGTCGAGCGCCGCCCAGGCGAGATCGAAATGCGTGGTGACCGGCGTCGCGATGGCGACCGCGTCGACCGCCGGGTCGGCGATCAGCTCGCGGGCGTCCGCCATCACCTTCATCGCCGGGTAGAGCCCCGCGACCTTCTCGCGGTTGGCGGAGACCTGGTCGGCGACCGCGACGACCCGGGATTCCCTGGCGGTGTTGAGCACACGCACCAGGTTCGGTCCCCAGTAGCCGTAACCGATGACGCCGTATTTCAGCATGGCCATGCTCAGGACGCCTTGCGCGCAGTGGCGGCGAGCGTGCCGCGCAGGGCGTCGCAGACCGTGGCGACGTCCGCCTCGCTCATCCCGGAGAAGAGCGGCAGGACGATGCCATGGGCGGCGGCGTATTCGGAATTGGCCAGCGACCGATTGCCGACGTTCCTCGCCCGGCTCGCCTCGTAGGCCGGCTCGAGATGCGCGCACATCACGCAGCGCCGCGTCGCGACGCCGGCCGCCAGCATGGATTCCATGACCGCGTGCTGGTCGGCCGCGGCGGGGAGGAACACGTGGAAGCTCTGCCAGTTGGTTTCGGTGTCGGCACGGTCGGCCGGGCAGATCACGCCGGGGATCGCGGCCAGGCGCACGCGGTAGAGATCGACCAGCCGGCGGCGCTCGGCGACCATCGCCGGGATGCGCTTCAGCTGCTCGCGGCCGATGGCGGCCTGGATGTCGGTCAGGCGGTAGTTGAAGCCGATCTCGTCATAGCTCTCGAAGATCACGCGGCCGGCGGCATGGCGCTCGCGGTCGGTGACCGACATGCCGTGCTGGCGCAGCCGGCGCAGGCGGGCGGCGAAATCCGGGTCGTCGGTGGTGATCATGCCGCCGTCGCCCGTCGTCAGCAGCTTGCGCGGATGGAAGGAGAAGCACGCCGCGGTGCCGAGCGGCGCGCCGACATTGCGCCAGGTGTCGCCCGTCTTGACGCGGCTGCCGATGGCACAGGCGGCGTCCTCGACCAAGGCGAGACCAGTGCGCTCCGCGAGCGCCGCGATCTCGGCGATCCGGGCGGGCATGCCGAGCTGATGCACGGCCATGATCGCCTTGGTGCGCGGCGTAATCGCGGCCTCGATCGCAGTGGGATCGATGTTGAGGTCGTCCAGCGCCACGTCGGCGAAGATCGGAGTGGCTCCCGTATGGGCGATCGCGTTGGCGCTCGCGATGAAGCTGAGGCTCGGCACGATCACTTCGTCGCCGGCCCCGACGCCGAGGGCGTACAGGCAGAGATGGAGCGCCGTCGTGCAGTTGCTCACGGCGACGGCCTCACGGGCGCCGCAATAGCCGGCGAACTCGGCCTCGAAGGCGGCGACTTCCGGCCCCTGGGTGATCCAGCCCGAGCCGATCACGCGCGCGACGGCCGCGATCTCCGGCTCGCCGAGCTTGGGCAGCGCGATCGGCAACATGGGTGTCTTGGTCATCGGCCATCTCATCGGCGCGGCCCTTCGGACCGGCGCCCGGTCATCCTTAGCGACGAATTATTAAGCATAAGTTATGCCACTCGCCGATGCCGCGGCTGCGACGAAAAAAGCCTGCTGGAACAATGCCTTGAGTCAAGGCATCCTGGCCATCGCGCGGGCATGGTCGCAGATGACCCGGGCGGTGGCCGCGACATCGGTTCTACTAACGGCAACAGCCTTTGCCGCGATCCTCCGCTCGGCGAGATAAGCGGGCTCGGTGGCCAGGCGGAGCGCGATCCTGAAATAGCTTTCCGGGTCGGTCGCCTTCAGGGCGGGGTCGCGCAGGTCGTCGCTGCCGCTCACCCCCGGCTCCTCCATGTAGATGGCGGGCACGCCCTTGGCCATGGCCTCGATCGGCGCCAGGCCGCCGAAGATCGGGAAGGTGTCGGTGAAGACATCGACCGCGTTGTGGAAGGTATGGGCATCGACCGAGCCCAGCACCCGCACCCTGGCGGAGAGCCCACGGGCCTCGAAAAAGGCCTTCACGCGCATCCGATCGTTCGGTCCGGCGACCAGCAGGCCCGCATCCGGTGCCGCTTCCAGCACGCGGGCCATGGTCTCCATATAGCTCTCGGAGACCTTCTCCATGCGGCAGATGCAGGCGAAAACCGGCGTTCCCGGCGGAAGCTGGGCCCGCGCGGCCGCGATCTGCTCGGCCGCGCGCGGCGGGTTCAGGAACAAGGGGTCCAGCATCCAGGGCAGGATTCCGGTTCGTTCGCGGGGCAGGCCGAGGGCGTAGGGCGCCTCGCCGAAATTCTCGTAGATCAGATAACCGTCATAGAAGGGGGCGGCGAGCGGATGCAGGCCGAGCGGCATATAGAGCTGCACCGGCGTCGCATGGGCCTGCGAGACGCGGAAGGCGAAGGCATTGAAGCCCTCGACCACCAGCGCGTCGAGCCGATCGGCGGCGATGGCCGCGGCGACGGCCTCGGGATCGCGCAGGGTGGAGAAGTCGCGGATGGTGAGTCCCGGCAGGCCCCGGAACAGCGCCTCGGTCTCCGGCGCGCAGCGGGTCTGCGCATAGAGGAATGGCTGGCTCTCCGCGCCGCCGAGCAACGCGTGGCCGTGCAGTATCGAATGGAGCACGCGGCCGATGGCGAAGCTGCCGCCGCATTCATAGCTCCAGCAGAGATAGCCGATCCGCAACGGGCGATTCCCGGGGGCTACGACCTGCGCCGGGCGATTCCCGCGCGGATAGACCCGCTCCAGGTAGGCGAAATAGGGATCGAGCATCCGCGTGCGCAGCAGCGCCATGGTCTCTTCCCAGCGTGCCGCGGTCTTGAACGCGGGTCCGAATACCTGGTCGAACAACGCGTCGAAAGCGGGCAGCGGTGCCTTGAGTGCGCCGGCGATCAGCCCGAAGCGCGTGGCGATCTGCTCGGTGACGGGCCGCAGCGCCATATCGCGCCCGCTCGCCACCCAGAGCTGCTGCACCGCCTGGGCGAGCCGGGCGAAATCGCCGAGATTGATCGCCGTGATCGGCCGCGCGAGATGCCGGTCGAACGCCGCATAGATCGGTTCCAGGACGCCCGCCGCCGGCCGGACGCCCCCCTTGGCCAGCCGGACCGCCAGGGCGACGGCCTGGTTGCTGAAGGCCGTCGCGTCGGCCTCGTGGCGGGAAAGCTCGACAGCCGCTACGGGAAGCCACTCCAGCGCGGCGCCCTGGGCCGGACTCGTCATCGCGCCATCATGCATGAGACGCCCGGCCTCGGCGAAGGGCTACTTCACCAGCGAGTCGGGATGCAGCTTGGCGACGATGCGCCCGTCGGCGGTCTTGCCGGCATGGACCGAGCGGGACATCAGCTCCTGCCAGCCCTGGGTCTGGTTCGCCTTGGCGTGCTCGGTCTTCCATTCCTCGGCATATTCGCTGCCGCGGGTCTCCTCGAAGATCGGCATGCCCTGGGTGTAGTGCACCAGCTTGGCGTCGCTGCGCGGCGCGTCGTAGCCGACCAGGTGGTTCCATTCCCGCGGCAGGTCGCCGACCAGCGCCTCCGGCACCCAATCGATCATGTGCGGGGTCTTGCATCGCTGCGGGTCCTGCACGTAGTCGGGCGTGAGGACCTGGTTTCCCGGATGGCCGCAATTGAACATGATCATGCTGGCCCATTCGAACCGCTTCTCGTTCTTCGACACCATGACCGCGTAGCGGTCGTCGGTGAGGCGGAAGAGCTCGGCGAGATCGGCGCGGCAGAGGTAGTCGATGTCCAGGAACATCGCCCAGCCCTGATAGCCGCAGAGCCACGGCACCAGGAACCGGCTGTAGGTGAAGGGGGTGAGGCCGGTGCGGGTCAGCGGCAGCGTCGGCAGGAAGAGCGGCGTGATCGCCACCGGCTTCGAGCAGCGGCGGAAGATGCTGAACTGAAGCACGTTGTACGACACCGCCTGGCGGTGGTCGTAGCCGATGAAGACGCGCAGCGGCTGCTCGTAGGTCTGTCCGGACATCGCAGGTTCCTAGAAGAGCGCGTCGTAGAGCGCGCCGGTCAACTTGGTGGTGGGGTCGGTGCCGATCGCCGGCAGCGAGTTGATGAAGCTGTAGGAGGTGCTCAGGCCGTCGATCAGGTTGCTGAGCGCCGTGCTGCCGGTCGAGGAGAGCCCGAACGGATCGTCGGTGCCCTGGCGGTAGGCCTTCTCCACGAGGTCATAGTCCTGCGTGTAGGTGCCCTGGGTCAGCTGGACCGCGTACTGGAGCTCCTTGGAATTGGTCGTGTCGACGCCCTTAGCCCGGGAGATTCGCAGCACGTAGTCGCCCTTGTCGAGCTGCAGCGTGCCGTTCTGGAGCTGCTGGTAGGCCTTGTAGGCATCGCCGGCGCCGGAATCGCTGTCGGCCACGAGCCGCCCGCTGCTCTTGGAGAACACCTGGTAGTGGATCGAGGAATCGTCGCCGTTCGGCGAAAGGGTTCCGATCTTGGTCGCGGCGCTGGTGGTGACCGAGAACTTGAACACGTCCACCGAGTCGCCCTGGGAGAGCGACGAGATCACGTTGAGCCGGGTCTTGTCCTGGGTAAGGCGCCCGGCGTCGCGCGCCGTCGCATTGTTGTCGTACTGGACGTCGCGCGTGTCCTTCTCGAATTCCTGGACCTCGCTGGCATCGGCCTGCTGCTGGATCTGCGCCAGCTGCTGCGAGATGTTGGCGAGCTGGTCGATCGCGCTGCCCGCATCGCTGGTGGAGGAATCGCTGCCGGTGAGCGTGCTGTTGAGGTTGCCGGCGGACGAGGTGAGACTGCTCGCCAGGTTGCTCGCGACGCTGCTGGTGGCGCTGCCGACCGATGACGTCATGACACGACCTCCAAATTCCTGTTCCGGCCTAGGCCGAGAGGTTGAGCACCGGCCGCGCCTTCACTTCAGTCACCGGCGCCGGAGCGCCCTGCAATGCGGGAGCTTGCAAGGCCGATGCCATCGCCGGTTCTTCGGCCTGCGGCGTTTGCGCCAGCCCGTCGGCGATGGCGCGGTTGATGTCGAGGATGGGCTGGATCTTGGTGCCGTCGAGATCGCCCAGGCGCTGCATGATATGCCGGTCCATCAGGACCGAGAGAGCGAGCACGTTGTCGCGGATGTCCTTGGGCAGCGGGCAGCTCTCCTCGGTCAGCGCGCTCTGGAAGATGGTCCAGAGCCGCTGGTTGAGGATCAGCGCCTCGCGCAGCGACTTGCCCTTGTCGTCGTTGCGGGCCGCGAGCACGAGTCGCCGGGACGCCTCCGAGAGGGCCCAGGCCTCGGTGCTTCTCGGGTCCATCGCCCGAGGCTGGCTTGCATAACCGACCGACGGCTTCATCCTTCATTCCTCCGCGGCTTCGCCGACCGCTGGTTCCGGTCGGATAAGGCGGCAGAATGGCCGCCTAGAACATCTTCGCAGTCAGCTTCAGCGCACGGTAATAGTCCTGGGACTGCACGAGTCGTGCCACTTCCTGAAGCTGCGCATGGTCGTTGGGCCGCTGCCGCATAGTCTCGGCCAGGATGGTTTCGAATTTGATAAGATTCGCGGCGGCGTCCTCGGGAAACAGATAAATCAATTGGATAACCAGATAGAGCTTGCGCTCGATCGTATCCGCCTTGTCCTCCCGCATGACCTCGCGGCCGCGCAGGAAATTGGCTTTGTTGAACAGGTAAAAGCTGCCGGGCTCCTCGCCGCGGCCGATGACGGCGCCGTTGACGATGATCTTCTCGCCCGGACGCAAGGTGAATTTCAGCGGCACGGCCCAAGAGCCTCCACAAGCCTCGTGCGTTGTCCCGCTTTTCCATGACCGTCATTTTCAATGACACCAGGGGGTAAGAGCGGGCGGCGGCCCCGGGAATCGGTGGGGTCGCCGCCCTAACTCTACTCAGCCGACGGCGGTTAGAACAACCGCAGGATCGCCTGCTGCGCCTGGTTGGCCAGGCTGAGGGAGATGGTGCCCAACTGCTGACGCGTCTGCAGCGTCAGGATGTTCGCACCTTCCTCGTTCTGGTCCGCGGCCGTGAGCTTGGTCGCGCCCTCGGTGAGGACGTTCGCAAACTCGGCCGTGTAATCCTCTCGGGTCTGAATGATGTTCAGGTTGGTCGAGAGGTTCGACGATGCGGCGCGCAGCTTGGTCGTCGCGGCGTCCAACTGCTTGATCGCATTGTCGATGTCGGACCGGTCGCTCCAGCTGTTCTGAGCGAAGTCGAGCTGGAGGCCCTGTCCGTTGGTCTGCACGTTCTGGCTGACCACCGTCACGGTGCTGGTGTTCTTCTCGTTCAACTGCACCGTCAAGTTGTTGGCGTCGGTGCCGTCCACCAGCTGCTTGGTCGTCAGGCTCGCCGTCTGGCCGGTATTGGTGCCACGGACGTCGAACTTGGCTTCGCGGGACGAAGTGAAGTCACCGCGAATCTTGTAGTCGAAGCTGCCGGCGCTCGTGTCGAGGCTGGTGATGCCGGCAGTGGACAGCGCAAGGTTCAACGTCGCGCCGCCGATCGTGACGCTGGTAGCCGTCGTTCCGGTCGAGAAGGTGATCGACGCGGAGTTGCCGGCCGAGTCGTGCACCACCAGCGTCGCAGTGCTGGTACCGGTGCCCGTCACGGTGATCGAGACCCCGGTCACGGCGTTGTCGGCGAAGTTGAGCGCCGACGAGATGCTGACTGCATCGCTTGTGATGGTCGTCAGGCCGGTGGTCGACTTGGTTCCGGCGATCTCGGTGTCGCTGGCGGAGCCGGCGGTCGCGATGTACTTCAGGTCGCCGAAGTTGGTATCCAGCGTATAGCCGACGCTGTTCGAGCCCGTCAGCACGCCGAATCCGACCGAGTTGGCGGTGCCGGCGCTGACGCCGGTCACCGTCACGGTGCCGGAAGACGACGAACCCTGCAGGGTGAGATTGTAGGTGTCGAACTGGTTCGTCGCGTAGTCGTAGGTGCCCGCGGATGCGGTCAGCGTCAGGGTCTCGTCCGCGGTGATGGCGCCGGTCCGGACGGTCGGCGCACCGACGATCGCACCGGCACCGGTGCCGTAGGACGTGCCGACGGCGGCCGAGTACGCGGAGCCCTGCAGGATGGTCCGCTCATCGACATCGACCCGGGCGGTGCCGGAATCGAAGGCGTAGGCGTTCTCGCCATCGGCGACCTTGCCGCTGCCGAGCGCCTGCAGGCCGTCGCGGGTGATGGTCTCGCCCGCGGCGTTGGTGGCGATCACCTGGAGATTGACGTTCTTCTGGATCGTCGAGGTGCCGACGCCGGCGGTATCCGGCACGTCCTCGATGTCGTCGAAGTTGACGTCGAAGCTCACCTTGGTCCCGCTGTTGAACGAGACCGAGAGGCGCAGGATGTCGTTGTTGGCCTTCGCCGCGCTCCACTGCGAGGTGGTGAAGGTCTGGGTGATGGACTGGGTACCTTCGGTGATGGTGAAGGTCTTGTCCTTGCCGGTGCCGCCGCTCAGCTTGATCGAGATCGGATCGAAGTTGTTGGCGGTGGTGTTGGCGAACCCGTTGATCACCAGGTTGCTGATGCCGCGGTCCTGCTCGGCATTGGCGATATCGGCGGTGTCGCCGGTGATCGCGCCGTCGCCGGTCACCGAGATCGTGTAGGTGTCGGCGGAGACGACGTTCGTGACCTCGGCACCGCTGATGCCGGCGATCGCGTTGGTCGACGTCTTGCTGGATGCGGTCGCGTCCAGACGGAGACCGCTGCCGAGCAGCAGATTCTTGCCTTGGTACTGCGAGTCCTGCGCCAGCTTGTCGATCTGGCGAAGGATGCTGTTGTAGCTGTCGGCAAGGCTCTTGCGCAGGGCGACCGAGGTGGAGTCGTTGCCCAGGTTGCCCAGCGCCTGCGTGGTCAGACCCTTCGCCTGGTCAACCAGGTTCTGGATGCTGGTGATGCCCTGGTCGGCGGCGTTGATGGTGCTGATCGCCTGGCCGATGCCATCCTTCAGGCCGTTCAAGTCGCCGGCCCGCTGGTTCAGGCCCTTCGCCGCGAAGAAGGCGGTCGGGCCGTCGAGGGCGGAGTTCACCTTGTTGCCGGTCGCCAGGCGGACCTGGGTGCGGTTCAACAGGGTGGTGGTCTGTTGCAGGAGGAGGAGGTTGGATCGAATACCAGCAGAAAGCTGGATATCGTTGGTAGCCATGTAGTTGCTCCCTTTTGGAGACTGGGTTTCCGGGGAACTTTGTTCCACGGGCCGTCCGGTCAGTCGGCGCGGCTCGGGATAGGAAGCAATTTCCCTGCCACCAGGACGTTTTTACCTCTTGGCATCAAACCCGCGGAAAACCGCGCTCCGGCTTTAACCATGGGCGGGTTATCCACAGATTCCGCCCGGCAATTCCTGCCAAGATCGGCAAAAAGTGCCGGGTATCGCCTTCCGGTCCAGGCAGAACTTGCCGATGGGCCCTGACGCCTTTTCGGTGCGGAATCAAAGGGGTTAGGCTTAATTTTCTGTTAAGGCCCAGCCGCTAGA
>DASZSL010000099.1:0-8141 GCA_035548715.1 Dongiaceae bacterium | reverse complement strand
GGTCAACGCCTATGTGGCCGAAGCCGCGATCGAGGATCGCCGCGCCCGCGGTTTGTTCGGCGAGATGAGCCTCGACCAGTGCCTCGACCAGTACCGCAAGGCGGTGGATCAGGGGCTGCTGAAGGTGATGTCCAAGATGGGCATCGCGGTCGTCTCCTCCTATCGCGGCGGCGCCAATTTCGAGGCGCTTGGCCTCTCGCGCACGCTGGTGGCCGAGTACTTCCCGGCCATGGCCTCGCGCATCTCCGGCATCGGCATGACCGGCATCCAGCGCCGGGTCCTGGCGCTGCACGCCCGGGCCTGGTCGGAGGACTTCGTGGCGCTGCCGGTCGGCGGCTTCTACAAGTTCCGCAAGAGCGGCGAGACCCATGCCTGGGCGGCCGAGCTCATCCACATGCTGCAGAGCGCCGTCACCAGCGAGTCCTACCAGACCTTCAAGAAGTATTCCGAAGGCGTGTTCAAGGCGCCGCCGGTCGCGATCCGCGACCTGCTGGACTTCGTCCCGACCGGCAAGCAGGTGCCGATCGACGATGTGGAAAGCATCACCGAGCTCAGGAAACGCTTCGTGACGCCCGGCATGTCGCTGGGGGCGCTCGGGCCGGAGGCGCATGGCACGCTCAACATCGCCATGAACCGGATCGGCGCCAAGTCCGATTCCGGCGAGGGCGACGAGTTCGCCTCGCGCTTCAAGCCGCGACCCAACGGCGACAACGCCAATTCGGCGATCAAGCAGATCGCCTCGGGCCGGTTCGGCGTCACCGCCGAATACCTGACCCATTGCCGCGAGATCGAGATCAAGGTCGCGCAAGGGGCCAAGCCCGGCGAGGGCGGCCAGCTCCCCGGCTTCAAGGTGACGGTGGAGATCGCGCAGCTTCGCCATGCGACGCCCGGCGTGTCGCTGATCTCGCCGCCGCCGCATCACGACATCTACTCGATCGAGGACCTGGCGCAGCTCATCTACGACCTGAAGCAGATCAACCCCAAGGCCAAGGTCTGCGTGAAGCTGGTCGCGCGCTCCGGCATCGGCACGATCGCGGCCGGCGTCGCCAAGGCGAAGGCCGACGTGATCCTGGTCTCCGGCCATGTCGGCGGCACCGGCGCCTCGCCCCATACCAGCATCAAGTATGCCGGCGTGCCCTGGGAGATGGGCCTCTCCGAGGTGCACCAGGTGCTGACGCTCAACCGGCTGCGGCATCGGGTGAAGCTGCGCACCGACGGCGGCATCAAGACCGGGCGCGACGTCGTCATCGCCGCGATCCTCGGCGCCGAGGAGTTCGGCATCGGCACGGCCTCGCTGATCGCCATGGGCTGCATCATGGTGCGGCAGTGCCATTCCAACACCTGCCCGGTCGGCGTCTGCACCCAGGACCCGAAGCTGCGCGAGCGCTTCTCCGGCACGCCGGAGAAGGTCGTGAACCTGTTCAGCTTCATCGCCGAGGAAGTGCGCGAGATCCTGGCCTCGCTCGGCTTCCGCACCTTGAACGAGGTGATCGGCCGCACCGAGCTGCTGGAGCAGGTCAGCCGCGGCGCCGCCGATCTCGACGATCTCGACCTGAACCCGATCCTGGCCCAGGCGGATGCCGGCGACCAGGCGCGCTACTGCACGCTGGAAGGCCGCAACGAGGTGCCGGACACGCTCGATGCGCAGATGATCACCGACGCCGCGCCGCTGTTCGAGGCCGGCGAGAAGATGCAGCTCCAGTACAACATCCGGAACACCTATCGCGCGATCGGCACCCGGCTTTCGTCGCACATCACCAAGAAGTTCGGCATGTTCGGGCTGAAGCCCGGGCACGTGACCGTGCGCCTCAGGGGCTCGGCCGGGCAGTCGCTCGGCGCCTTCTCGGTGCAGGGGCTGAAGCTCGAAGTGCTGGGCGATGCCAACGACTATGTGGGCAAGGGCCTTTCCGGCGGCACGATCGTGGTGCGGCCGCTGCCCTCGAGCCCGCTGGTCACCAACCAGAACACGATCATCGGCAACACCGTGCTCTACGGCGCGACGGCGGGGAAGCTGTTCGCCGCGGGCCAGGCCGGCGAGCGCTTCGCCGTGCGCAATTCCGGCGCCGAGGTGGTGGTCGAGGGCTGCGGCTCCAACGGCTGCGAATACATGACCGGCGGGACCGCGGTGATCCTGGGCTCCGTCGGCGACAATTTCGCGGCCGGCATGTCGGGCGGCATGGCCTTCGTCTATGACGCGGCGGAGAACTTCCCGACCCATGTCAACGGCGAGAGCGTGGTCTGGCAGCGCCTGGACTCGGCGCATTGGGAAGGCCACCTGAAGGCGCTGATCGCCGAGCATGCGCGGGAGACGCAGTCCAAGTTCGCCGCGCGCCTGCTCAACGACTGGGCGCTGGAGCGCAGCCGCTTCTGGCAGGTGGCGCCCAAGGAGATGCTCGACAAGCTCGAGCATCCGATCAGCGACAAGGCGCGGAAGAAGCTGGCGGAGTGACGATCAGGACAAGCACCTTGTCTTGATCGTCACTTCTCCGCGTGCACCCAGGCGAGCGCCTGCTGCAGGAACGCCGTGCCGTTCTGCTCCACCAGATCGCCATGGGCGATGATGACCCGCTCGGCGTTCCAGCCGAGGATATGCTTCACCGCCGCGCGGACCGCCTTGCGATGGGTGAAGGTGGCGCGGTAGTCGAGCGGGGTGGTCGCCTGCTCCACCACGCCGCGGCGCTTCGCGAGCCAGCCGCGCATGCCCTTGGCCGGCGGCAGGTGCTGGATCAGGTCGCAGATCAGCGCCGTCGCGCTCGCGCGATGGAAGAAGGCGGCCTCGGTCATGGCGAAGCTGCCATGGACCAGCACCTGGTCGAGGTCGGCGGCCCAGGCCTGGGGCGCGCGGTCGGCGAGCTTGTCGTCGAAGGCGAGGTCGCGGCGCTGCTGCACCAGCCCCGGCGAGGCATACATCCGCGCCCAGGGATAGGCCGCCTTCCATTCCGCCAGGAACTGGTGGTGCTGCTTCGACGGCGAGACCAGGTAGCGCACCGTGCCCAGCACCTCGACGGTCGCCTGCAGGCCGGGCGTCAGCTTTACCGGCGACCACAGGAACAGCCCGCCATCGCCGAGCCGGATGATCGCCATCCGCGTCGGATACGGAAAGCCCAGGGATGTCACGACCGGCCCTTCGGCGACCCAGATCTCCGGGCCGAAGGCGATCAGCCGTTCCGCTGCCATCTTCAGCTCCCCCCGAAGCGGCATGGCGACGAATTCACAGCCGTTCCTTGACCAAGACCGGGGCGTTTGTCAAATACCGGGCCCGAGTCGCCCGTCATGTCGCCCGTCACATCGCCCGTCACACCTGGGGTCGATCCCGTGCTTTTGCCGAAACCGTTCCTAGCCGAGCCCCGCCGCCGATGACCGCGCATGATGCCGGCGCCCTGCTGTTCGACCTCGACGGCACGCTCTGCGACACCGACCGGCTGCATTTCGCCGCCTATTGCGCCCTGCTCCGGGATTTCGGCCGCAGCATCACCCTGGAGCATTACAAGGCGCGCATCATGGGGGCGCCCAACGACGCGATCATGCGCGAGATGTTCCCCGATCTCGACGCCGCGCGCCAGCACGCGCTGGCCGAGCGCAAGGAGGCGCTGTTCCGCGCCTCGATCTCCCGCCTGGAGCCGACGCCGGGCCTCGCCGAATTGCTGGACTGGGCGGATGCGAAGGAACTGGGCGTCGCGGTCGTCACCAATGCGCCGCGCGCCAATGCCGAGATGATGCTGAAAGGCCTCGCCCTCGACCGGCGCATCGGCACGCTGGTGCTGGGCGAGGAGCTGCCGCGCGCGAAGCCCGATCCGCTGCCTTACGCGACGGCGCTCGAACGGCTCGGTGCCCGGGCGGAGCGCGCGCTGGCCTTCGAGGACTCGCTCCCGGGCATCCGCTCGGCGAGCGGCGCCGGCGTCGCGACCTACGGCATCCGCACCGGCCATCCCGACGCCGCGCTGCTCGGCGCCGGCGCGGTCGCGGCGATCGACGACTTCACCGATCCCGGGCTCTGGCGGCGCCTCGAGGCGATGTTCTGACATGCTGCCGCAAGTGCCCTTCTACTTCCTGCGCCATGGCGAGACCGACTGGAACCGGGAGCGGCGGCTGCAGGGACATATCGACATCCCGCTGAACGCGAACGGCGAGACGCAGGCGGAATCGGTCCGCGCGATCGCGGCTTCGTTCGGCTTCAAGTCGATCGCCGTCAGCCCGCTGTCCCGGGCGCGGCGGACGGCGGAGATCGTCAATGACGGCCTCGGCCTTCCGATCACCGAGTTCGCGGACCTCAGGGAGTTCAGCTGCGGCCCCTACGAAGGCAGCACCGACGGAAGCTGGCTCGACGATTGGCGCGCCGACCGCGCCGTCGCCGGCCCGGAGGGCTTCGAGGCGTTCCGCGCGCGGGTGCTCGCCGGCATGCGCGAAGCGCTGCGGCTCGACCGCCCCGTGCTGGTGGTGGCGCATGGCGGCGTGTTCTGGGCGCTGCAGCGCCTGCTGGGCTTCGCCGAGGTCACGCATCTGCCCAACGCGGTCATCGTCCGGTTCGAGCCGCCGGTCGACTCGTCCGGCCGATGGCGAATCGTCCGCGGCGGATGACCCCAACGGATAACCCGCGGGGATAACCTTTGCTTAAGCATATCGCGGGCGGTTCGATAAACTTCGATTCGAATTGCGGCGCGCGCTGAAACTTTCCGCTGGTCGCGCGCATTCCTGTGTGCGCTCGCGCCTTGTGCTACAGTCCTATGAACGGCACCATGCGCAGGCACGGAATACGCTGGCGGTGCGGCACTGATGGAACCATCCGGACCGAAGGTCCTCAAGGGTCTGACGCTCGACGTCGGCGCGATGCGCCGGCTCGAGGAGCTGCATCGCAACTGGCGGCTCGGGCGGCCGCGCAGCCAGCGCATGATGCTGGCCGATTGCGATCTCAGGAAGCTCGACCTCAGCCTGATGGATTTCACCGACGGGTATTTCGTGCGCTGCAACTTCGAGCGCGCGAACCTGCGCGGCACGCAGTTCCGCGACGCGATCCTGACCGGCAGCACGTTCGACGAGGCGGACCTGACCGGCGCCGTGTTCGAGCGCGCCGATCTGCGCGGCGCCCTGTTCCACGGCTCGGACATGACGCGCGCCTCGCTGAACTCCGCCGACCTCCGGAAGGATTTCTCCCAGGGCGAGAGCGCGCCGGCCTGCCGGTTCCGCGGCGCGCGCCTGGAGCAGACGACCTTCACCGGCGCCAAGCTCATCAGCGTCGATTTCTCCGGCTCCTATCTGCTGGAATCCGATTTCTCCGGCGCCGATCTGCGCAAGACCAACTTCACCTCGGCGCAGCTCATGGCGATCCGCCTGGCCGGCGCCGAGCTGGAGGGCGCGGATTTCAGCCGCGCCGCGGTCGATGAATCGACGCGCGACCAGGTCCTGGCCGCGTCGCTGCCGGTCGGCTCGGCGCCGCGCCTCAGCGTGGACGAGATCCGGCGCCGGCTGGGCCAGCACGCCGCCTGGGTCGACAGCCTCGGCCATGCCGGCCACCGCCTGGAGCTCGAAGGGTTCGATCTTTCCGGCCTCGACCTGCGCGGCGCCAACCTGGCGGCGGCGCGGCTGGAGCGCTGCCTGCTGGCGCGGGCCAACCTGAAGCAGGCCTGGCTGCTGGCGGTCAGCTTCTCGGGCGCCAACCTGTGCGAGGCGGATCTGAGCGCCGCCGACCTCCGCGGCGCCGATTTCAGCGATTCCCATCAGCGCGGGCTGATCATGCCCGGCGCACGGACGGGCGCCATCCCCGGGCTGCCGCTGGCAACCCGGGGCCTGCGCCACTGACGCCGGTCAGCGGCGGCGGAACAGCATGCTGGCGAGCAGCAGCCCGCCGAGGCCGATCAGCGCCGACTGCACCGGGCGCTCCTTGACATAGGCGGCGAGCGAACGGCCCACGTCCTGCGCCGCGGCATAGGCCCGGTCGGCGTTCTCCCGTCCATAGGCCGCGGCTTCCTTGGCGCCGACGCGCGCGGCCTTGCGCACCGCCTCGCCGGCCTCGCTGAAGCTCTCGCGCGTCGTGTTGAAGGCGTCGCGGGCGGCATCCGCCGCTTGCTCGACCCTGCCGTTGGTGCTGCTCGTCGCCATGCTGCTCTCCTTGTTGCTGCTGAAGACGCTGTTGCTGAAGACGCTGTTGCTGAGACGATGGCGGCAGGCTTCCAGGAAGCCTGCCGCCAGGGGTCGCGACCGCCGTTGGGTGAGTGCGGCGGTCAGACGATCAGGCTCAGTGGCGGATGGGCTCAGTGGCGGGTGGGCTCAGTGGCGGGCTTTCTCGCCGCCCCGCGTCATGCCGCGCGCCTGGACGTCGCCCGGCTTCGGATCATGGCCGAGATCGGCGGGGTCCTGCGGCCGGGGGCCGGGCCGCTCCGGACCCGCCTGGCCGCGGCCGGGATGCTGGCCCGGGTGCTGCTGGCCCGGCTGCTGGCCGGCCTGCTGCTGGCCCGGCGCCTGTTTGGCCGGCTGTCCGCCGAAATCCCGGCGCGGTTGCTGACCCTGATTCTGCTGACCCTGATGCTGCGGGTTTTGCGGCTGCGGGTTTTGCGGCTGGTTGGCCATGATCGGTCCTTTCGTGATGGGTGGATATCGGGACAAGCGCCGCCGGCGGTGCCGGTTGCGAAGACAAGGCCCGAATCGCCCTGCCTTAATTGCCGCCGGCCGCGGCCCGCGCTGGCGAGCGCCGGCTTGCGCTGCTATGTTCCCGCCGAATCATGCGCCGCCTCTTTCATCATCCGTTGCAGCCGCAATCGCGCGCCGTCCGGCTGCTGCTCGCCGAGAAGCGGCTCGAAGCCGAGCTCGTCCTGGAACGGCCGTGGGAACGGCGCGAGCAGTTCCTGGCACTCAACCATGCGGGCGAGGTGCCGGTGCTGGTCGAGGATGGCGGCCTCGCGCTCTGCGGCTTCCATCCGGTGATCGAGTATCTCGAAGAGGCCTATCCGGACACGCCCGCCGGCGCGCCGATGCTCGGGCGCACGGCGCAGGAGCGCGGCGAGGTGCGCCGGCTGATCGGCTGGTTCGACGGCAAGTTCGAGCGCGAGGTCACGCGCAACCTGCTGCACGAGAAGATCTTCAAGCGCTTCACCCCCAGCGGAGCCGGGGCCGGCGGCGGGCCCGATTCAGGCGCCATCCGCGCCGGCAAGGCGAATATCGGCATGCACCTCGCCTATATCGGCTGGCTGATGGAGCGGCGGAAATGGCTGGCCGGCCCGCATCTCAGCCTCGCCGACCTGGTGGCCGCGGCGCAGGTCTCGGCGATCGACTATCTCGGCGACGTGCCCTGGGACGAGCACGAGGCGGCCAAGGACTGGTACGCCCGCGTGAAGTCGCGCCCGAGCTTCCGCCCGCTCCTGGCGGATACCCTGCCGGGCGCCCCGCCCCCGCCGCATTACGCCGATCTGGATTTCTGACCGGCTGATCTAACTCAGCCGTCAAAGAGAGCGCGTCAATTCGCCTTCACGTCGAGATTGGCGAGCGCGTCGCGGGCGTCGTCGGCGGCCGGCGAGTCCGGCGCGAGCTCGATGGTCTTCATCCAGTCGGCCCGCGCGCCGTCCCGGTCGCCCGCCTCCGCGCGCTGCGTGCCGCGTTCGAGCAAGGCGTCGGGATCGTTGGGATCGGCCTTCAGCGCGAGGTCGATATTGTCCTTGGCGAGGTCGGGCTGCTGCAGCTTGCGATAGGCGGTCGCGCGCATCACCAGGATCGTGCCGCGATCCGAGGTCAGGTCGTAGGCGGCGTTGAGATCGTCCAGCGCGTCGAAATACTTCTCCTCGTTGCCGTAGATCGTGGCGCGGAACACCAGCAGGTCGACGTTGTTCTTCGCCACCTTCAGGCCCTGGTTGACGTCGGCCAGCGCGCGGTCGGGCTTGCCCATCTGCAGCCAGGCCTGCGCCGCCTGGCCGAAGAGCTGCGCCATGATCGGCGCCTTCACCTGGGGCATGGTCTCGGCGATCCGCTCCAGCTCCATCGCCGCGTCGTCGTATTGCTTGAGCCCCATGTAGGAGGCCGCCACGCAATGCCGCGCGGCATCGCCGCCGCCTTCCTTCTCCCAGGCCATGGCCTGCTTCAATGCCTGCTTGGGCGCGCTCTGCGCCTGGGACATGCAGTCCTGGTATTTGCGCTCCTGCTGGGCCTCGCTGGCG
>DASZSL010000098.1:0-30462 GCA_035548715.1 Dongiaceae bacterium | reverse complement strand
TCTCGTAGATCTCCTGGAAGATGTCCTTGAAGCGGCCGTCATAGGCCTTGAGGATCGTGTTCTTGGTCGAGAGATAGAGCGGCCAGCCGAGCTGCAGCGCGTAATTGAACGACGACCGCGCGAAGCCGCGGATCGACTCATCGACGTTGTACATGGCGAGCGCGACGCCGCCGCCGGGGAAGCTGAACACCTCCTTCTCGATCGGCGCGGAGCCGTCGGCGGGGACGAACTTCACCGTCAGCTTGCCCTTGCCCGGCACGACGAAGTCGGTCGCGCGGTACTGGTCGCCGAAGGCATGGCGGCCGATCACGATCGGCTGGGTCCAGTTCGGCACCAGGCGCGGCACGTTCCGGCAGATGATCGGCTGGCGGAACACGGTGCCGTCGAGGATGTTGCGGATCGTGCCGTTCGGCGACTTCCACATCTGCTTGAGGTTGAACTCCTTCACGCGCGCCTCGTCCGGCGTGATGGTCGCGCATTTGACGCCGACGCCGTATTGCTTGATCGCGTTGGCGGCATCGACCGTGATCTGGTCGTTGGTCTGGTCGCGCTTCTCGATGCCGAGGTCGAAGTACTTGAGGTCGATGTCGAGATAGGGAACGATCAGCTTCTGCTTGATGAAGCTCCAGATGATCCGGGTCATCTCATCGCCGTCCAGCTCCACCAGCGGCGTCTTGACCTTGATCTTCGCCATTTGCTCCGTTCCTCCGGTCTAAATGCGGTCTGTTCAGATGCGTTCGGGATGCTCGGTGACCTTGACGGCGGCGGGCTCCTCCAGCAGGTCGAACACCCGCCCGACCGAGTTCACCACCGAGAAATACTGGCGCGTCGATTCCCGCGCGAAGCCCTTGTCGATCATGTGATCGACCAGCGCCTGGAAGGGATCCCAATAGCCGTCGACGTTGATCACCACGATCGGCTTGGCGTGCAGCGACAGCATCCGCCAGGTGATGATCTCGAACAGCTCGTCCAGGGTGCCGAAGCCGCCGGGCAGCACCGCGAAGGCGTCCGAGAGATCGAACATCAGCTTCTTGCGGACGTGCATGCTCTCGACGACCTTCAATTCGGTGATGCCCGAATGGCCGACCTCGGTCGATTGCAGATGCTCCGGGATGACGCCGACCACCTCGCCGCCGTTCTTCATCACGGCGTCGGCGACCTCGCCCATCATGCCGATGCGGGCGCCGCCATAGACCAGGCGGATGCCGCGCTCGGCCATGGACTCGCCGAGCTCCCGGGCCGCGGCGACGTAACGCGGCGATGCGCCGCGCGCCGAGCCGCAATAGACACACAAAGATTTAACCAAGGCCATGCGATGGGGACGCTCAATCGACGATTCTGGGGCGCTCGACCTCGGGATTCCGGCGCAACCCGGCCTATCCGATCCGCAAAGATGGGAGGGAAGTCTCGGCTTTCCAATCGGGCTGTTTTGGGGCCTATTCCCCACCGCGTCAACCCGGTAATCCACCGCGCCCGGCGTGAATTGGGACGCGCCGGAAGGCCACCGATAGGCCGCGGAAAATCTGGCCAGATTGCACCCCGGTGGTATCGGGACTAACGTGTGACCGAACTGTAACGAGACGAATCGGACCCGCTTTATGAATCGCCTGGCCTTGACCGCAACCATCGGCGCCGTTCTGGTCGCGGCCATTCTGGGACTGATCTACGCCGTCTCGAAACAGGACGTGGACGACACCCCCGAGCCGACGACCCAATCTCAGCCGGCGAACCCGGCGGCGGATTCCGGCACCGGCCCGGCGCCGGCCGAGAACACCGCGGAGACCGAGCCGGCGCCCGCGCAGCAATCCGCGCCAACCGAACAGCAGAGCCAGACGCAGGCCGCACCGTCGCAGGCCGCGCAGTCCCAGTCGGCGCAGTCCCAGCCCACGCCGACCGAGAATGCCGCCGCGACCCAGCCGGCGCCCGCGCAGTCCACCCAGGCTCCGGCCGAGGCCCCGGCACAGCCGGCCCAAACGCAGGCGGCCCAGACTCAGGCAGCGCAGACCGCCGCGCCGACATCGACCGGGACTCAAGCCCCGGCGAGCCAGCCGGCCGCGACGAACACGCAGGTCGCCGCCGCCGCGCCCGCACCGCAGCCCGCGCCCGAGGCGAAGCCGAGCTTCGACGTCGTGCGCGTGAATCCGAACGGCGACGCCGTCATCGCCGGCCGTGCCGCGCCGGGCGCAAAGATCACTCTGCTCGACAACGGCCAGCCGATCGGCTCGGCCACCGCCGACGATCGCGGCGAATGGGTGCTGCTGCCGGATTCCGCGGTCGATCCCGGCCAGCACAAATTCTCGCTGAAGGCCCAGGGCGAGCAGACGCAGGAATCCGAGAAGGAGGTGATCGTCGTCGTGCCGAAGCCGGCCGAGGACATCGCCGGCCAGCCGGTGACCAAGCCCTCAGGCGCGCTCGCGCTCGAAGTGCCGAAGCAGGGCGAAGGCCCGACCCAGCTCCTGAACGCGCCCGGTTCGGCGGCAGGCCCGATCGCGCCGCCGGCGCCTGAGCCCGCCAGCACGACGGCCGAGGCGGCGCCCACGCCGCCGCCGCCGCCCCTGAGCCTGGACACGATCGACTACACCCAGGACGGCCGCGCGATGCTGAGCGGCCACACGCTGCCGGGCAGCGATCTCATCATCTATCTCGACAACGCCTCGCTGGGCGCGGCCAAGGCCGACCCGAACGGCCGGTGGACCTTCGTGCCCGAGACCAAGGCGCCGACCGGCGACCACGAGGTCCGGGTCGATATGGTGGACGGCACCGGCAAGGTGCAGGCGCGGGTGAAGGTGCCCTTCGCGCAACCGGATTTCACCCAGGTGAAGCTGACCGACGACACGGTGATCGTGCAGCCCGGCAACAGCCTCTGGCGCATCGCGCGGCGCACCTACGGCCACGGCATCCAGTACACGGTGATCTACGAGGCGAACAAGGACCGCATCGGCGATCCCGACCTGATCTATCCCGGGCAGATCTTCACCCTGCCGAAGACCAAGACCGGCGGGTGAGCGCTCTCGTCCGACCGGCCTGAGGCCGCGCGGAGCGGGATCAGTGCGTCCAGGGCGGACGGTTGGGCAGGATCTCCGAGAGGAGCTGCAGGTAGGGCTTGACCGTCAGCGCCAGGCGCACGCTGGCGGAGATCGCGTCGTCCTGGGTCCAGCCTTCCCTCAGAATCGCCTTGCCGATGCAGTAGATCCAGCGGTGCTGGCTGATCACCAGCCGCGCGCCTTCCATGGTCTGCGAGGCGTCGATCACCGCGAAGACGCTGCTGCGCAGGCCGCTTCCCTCGGCGGAATAGGGGACCGGCCCGATCTCGGCCGACAATTGCAGCACCATGCCGCCCGCGGTCGGCCGGGTATTGGCCTCGAACCGCCGGCCCATGAAGCGGAAGCCGAACTCGATCTGGCCGCCCGGCTTGCCGATCTCCAGCGAGCCGTCGGACTTGACCCTCAATCTCGGCTCGTCCGGCGGGATGCTCTGCGCATTGAGCAACGGCAGGGGTTTCAGGTTCACGGGGGTCACGGTCCTGGGAATCAATTGCCGCGATCCTACCCCGGGCCGGATTAACGAGTTGTAAAGCGCGTCTGTGGCCAAAAAACATTGCCATTACAACGGTGTTGATCGGGATGACCGCCGGCGCCATTTATGGCAGGACTGACGGCACCGACCGGACGTGCGCCGGCGCTTCTTCGAGGTTCCTTCGTGTTCGAGACCGTGCTCACCCCGATCCACCGCGCCGGCTGGCCGCTGATCGCCGCCTTCGTCGCCGGCACGATCCTGCTCTGGTGGCTCTGGACGCCGCTCGGCCTGATCGGCGTCGTCCTGACCGCCTGGTGCGTCTATTTCTTCCGCGATCCCGCCCGGGTGACGCCGAGCCGCGGCGGCCTGGTGGTCGCCCCGGCCGACGGCGTGGTGCAGATGATCCAGCCGGCCGCGCCGCCCGCCGAGCTCGGCCTGCCGCCGCGGCCGCTGATGCGCATCAGCATCTTCATGAACGTGTTCAACGTGCACGTGAACCGCATCCCGGTCGATGCCGAGGTGCTGAACGTCCAGCACCGGTCCGGCCGCTTCTTCAACGCCGCGCTCGACAAGGCCAGCGAGGAGAACGAGCGCCAGTCGGTGCACCTGCGCCTCGCCGACGGGCGCGAGATCGGCCTGGTGCAGATCGCCGGCCTGGTCGCCCGCCGGATCCATTGCGACCTGACCGCCGGAAGGCGGGTGCGGGCGGGTGAGCGATTCGGTATCATCCGGTTCGGCAGCCGGGTCGATGTCTACCTGCCGGACGGGGTCCAGCCCCTGGTCGCCGTCGGCCAGACCACGGTCGCCGGCGAGACCGTGATCGCCGACCTGGATTCCGAGGAGCCGGCCCGCCTGGGCGACCGCCGCTAGAGGAGACGCCATGGAACGCAACTGGTCGATGCGACGTCGCCGCCTGCGGGATCATTCGATCAACCGGCTGATCCCGAACATGCTGACCCTGTTCTCGCTCTGCGCCGGGCTGACCAGCATCCGCTTCGCGCTCGACGGGCGCTGGGAGCATGCCGTGCTGGCGATCCTGGCCGCGGCCGTGTTCGACGCCCTGGACGGCCGGATCGCCCGGCTGCTGGATGCCTCCTCCAAGTTCGGCGCCGAATTGGACTCCTTGAGCGACTTCGTCAGCTTCGGCGTCGGGCCCTCGGTCGTCCTCTTCCTGTGGACCATGCACGACGTGAAGGGCATCGGCTGGGCGCTGACGCTCCTCTTCAGCGCCGGCCTGGCGCTGCGCCTCGCCCGGTTCAACACCAAGCTCGACAATGCCGACCTCCCGGCCTGGCACAGCCGCTTCTTCACCGGCGTTCCGGCGCCGGCGGCGGCGGGCCTGGTCCTGATGCCGCTGATCGCCTGGCTGGAGTTCCGGCTCGACATCCTCCGCAGCCCGTTCGTGGTCGGGCCGGTCATGCTGGCGGTCGCCGGCCTGGCCGTCAGCCGGATCCCCACCTTCTCCTTCAAGCGCCTGAAGGTGACCCAGGCCCTGGTGCTGCCCACCATGGTCGCAGTCGCGGTGGTGACGGCGCTGGCCGTGGCCGAGCCCTGGGCGACCCTGCTCCTGATCCTCTTCGCCTATCTCGCCTGCATGCCGCTCAGCATCTCGACCCACCGCCGGCTGACCCAGCAGCGCCCGATGCCCGGCTCCGCCACCATCGCCAAGGACGCGGACGCCGATCATCTCTGAGGATGGAAATCCTTCTTCGGCCGGCGTCTTGGGAGCGGCGGAAAATACTGCACTCTGAGGCAGTTATGCGTGTCCGTTTCACTTCATGTTAAAGATGAGGTGCGTCCGGGTGCATGTCGCGGTCGAGGTCGCGGGGGAACAAGCTCCGCCGACGCCTAGCGGTGCAGGTGGTGCGCCTGGAGGGACTGGACGATGTCCTCCAGCTTGTTGCGCTCCATGATGTAGAGGTTGCGGCCCTTTCGCTTCAGGAGGCCGCTCGGGTAGAGCTGGCTGATCGCCCGGTTGACCGTCTCCCGGGTGGTCGAGGTCATGCTGGCGATCTCGTGCATCGGGGGCAGGGGCCGGACCACCCAGAGGCCGGGGACCGCCGCGTCCGGCTGGGCCATGCGCAGCAGCTCGGCATAGACCCGCTGGGCCGCCTGCAGGGTGGAGAGCTCCAGGATCCGCAGGCCGCTCGCCCGCACCATCCTGGCCAGCCGCTCCAGCAGCTTGAAGGACACGACCGCGCGGTTGCGGACCAGCTCGTTGAAGAGATCGGGCGGCATGATGGCGATCTCGGTCTTTTCGATCGCCGAGACGCTGGCCGAGCGCGGCTGGCCGTCGATCGCCGCCAGCTCGCCGAAGAAGTCGCCGGCCTTCACCGCCGCCAGGGTGACCTCGCGGCCGGCCGGGGAGAAGGTGATGACCGAAACCGAGCCCTTGAGGACGAAGAACACCTCGCGGCTCTGGGAGCCCTTGTCCAGGATGGTCTCGTTCCGGGAGTAGGTGCGCTTATGGCAGCGCTGCTCGATCGACCGCCGCTCGCTCTCCTCAAGCTCGGCGAGCAGCGAAAAGTCGCTCAGGCGACGCCCGGTATCCTGTGTCGCGATCATGGTCCCCATGGGGTCCACCATAATGGAATGGCCCCTTGCTGCCAATCACAGCCATGTTAAGGAAGCCGGTTCCCGGCCGGGGCGGACCGGAGCCGGTTGGGCAGGCCTAAACACCTATGATTGCACCGAGATTGCGATGAGCCGAGTGGCCGAGCCGGACGAGGATGAAGGCGGGGCGCTGCCTCCCGGCCAGAAGAATTACATCACCCCGGACGGGCTCGAGCGCCTGAAGGCCGAGCGCCGCCAGCTCTGGAACGTGGACCGGCCGGAGATCGTCCGGGTGGTGGAATGGGCCGCCGGCAACGGCGACCGCTCGGAGAACGGCGACTATATCTACGGCAAGAAGCGCCTGCGCGAGATCGACCGGCGCCTGCGCTTCCTCGACAAGCGCCTCGCCGCCGCCGAGCCGGTCGATCCCGCGAAGCAGACCCGCCGGGACACGGTGTTCTTCGGCGCGACGGTCACCTACGCGCGCGCCGACGACAGCGAGGCCACGGTCACCATCTGCGGCATCGACGAGACGACCTTCGGCCCGGCCCGCATCTCCTGGACCTCGCCGGTGGCCCGGGCGCTGATGCGCAAGCAGGTGGGAGACACCGTCGCCGTGCGCACGCCGGCCGGGGTGGACGAGCTGGAGATCCTGGCGATCGCCTATCCGGAGTGACGGCCGCCCGCGGCCAGCCGGCCCAGATCCGGCCAAACGTAGATCAGATTCTCCGACCGCCAATGCGGGCCGGGATCGGCGTAGCGGCCGGCGCAGACCCCGCCGAGCCGTTCATAGAACGCGATCGCCGCGGCGTTGGCCGCGACCACGCCCAGCGCCGCCGATGCGAAGCCGCGTTCCCGCAGGTCGGCGGCGAGCGCCGCCATCATGCGCCGGCCGACGCCGCGCCCGGCCAGCGCCGCGTCGACATAGAGGTAGCTGATCTCGCCATGGGGCTCGAGCGCCGGCACGGTCGCGGGGCCGCTGCTGCCGATCGCGACGATCCGGCCTCGCGCCGCGCCGACCAGCACGGTGCGCGCGGCCTGCTCCAGCATCTTCACCCAGACCGCGTGGCGATAGGGCAGATCGAGGATGCGCACCGCGGATTCCGGCGCGAGGCCGCGATAGGTCTCGCGCCAGGTCTTCACGTGCAGCCGCGCGATCGGCGTCGCGTCCTCGGGACGCGCGCGGCGGATCGCGACGTCACTTCCGCGCATCGGGCAGGCCGGCGAACCAGAGCACCGAGAGGATCTGCGTGGCGACCAGCAGGCCCAGCACCAGCGCGTAGTGGAACGACGCGCCCCCGCCGACGCCGAGCGTCTGGACGATGTCCAGCGCGCCGCCGATCCCCGACTGGATCAGCGCCGCGGCCAGGAACAGGAGGAGATTGAGGCTGGTCTGCGCCCGTCCCGCCATGGCCGGGCCGAACCGCTCGGCGAGCGACACGTAGGCGAGGTTGGCGCCGGAGCCGGAAAGGCCGAGCAGCGACACCAGGAGCCAGCCCGGCAGCGGGAGGTCGAATGTCAGGCCGAGCTCCGCCGCGCCCAGCACGACGAAGGCGCCGATCATCACCGCCTTGAGCCCGATGCCGCGGCGCCCCGCCCAGTCGGCGATGAAGCCGGTGAGCAGCGAGCCGCCGGAGAAGGCGATCGCCATCGCCATCAGGTCGTCCGCGACGGCGGTGCGGTCGAGCAGGCGCACGTCGGTCAGCCAGCGCGCGGTCCAGAGGCTCTGCACGGCGATGAAGCCGCCGGTCACCAGCGCCACCATCGGCGCCACCCGCCAGAACATCGCATTGGCGAAGATCGGCCCGAGGCCGCGGAGCTGCGCGATCCAGCCGCCGCTCGGCCGGTGCGCCACGTGCTCGCCGTTGCCGTGCGGCGCGCCGGCGAACACCACCGCGGCGACGCCCGCGGTCACCGCCGCGAGCACGTAGAAGATCGAGCGCCAGCCGAAATGCGTCGCCATCCAGTCGGCGGGCGCGGTCGCCGCGAACACGCCGAGCCCGCCGAACGCCACCACGACGGAGTTCGCCAGCGGCACGCGCGGCGAGGGCAGCCAGAGCGCGTTCGCCTTGAACGCCGCCATCAGGCCGCCCGACAGGCCGAGCCCGATCACGCCGCGGCAGATCGCCAGCGTCGCCACGCCGCTCGACAGCGCGAAGGCGAGGCTGCCGAGCCCGGCGAGGAAGAGCAGCGCGGCCTGCACCCGCCGCGGCCCGTAGCGGTCGAGCAGCAGCCCCAGCGGGAGCTGGAACAGGGTGAAGGCGTAGAGATAGGTCGAGGTGATGAGCCCGAGCCCGCTCTCGTCGAGATGCAGCTCGGCGATCAGATCGGGCGCGATGACCGAGTTCACCGTGCGGAACAGGTAGGAGATCAGGTAGCCGAACGAGAACGGCAGGATGACGGTGAGCGTCGCGCGCAGCCCGATGCGCCGGTGGGTGGTCATGACGGATGCGGGGCCCGGCTCACACGCCGATCGCCGAGACGCGCGAGGCCCGTGCCATGTCGTAGACCGTGTTGCCGGCGACCGCGGCCAGGGTCAGCAGGCCGCCGAGCAGCACCCGGTCGCCGGGGTGCTCGCCGAGGAAGATCCAGACCCAGACCGGCCCGAGCACGCATTCCAGCAATCCCAGCAGCGCCGCCTCGCCCGCCGGGATCAGCCGCGCGCCGGTGGCGAAGAAGATCATCCCGACCGCGAGCTGCACCGCGCCGAACAGCAGCAGCAGGAAGACGTCCTCGCCGGAGACCGGCGCGCCCTCCCGCACCACCAGGCCGACCACCATGATGATCGCGGCGGCGAGGCACATCGCCGGCGTCATGCGGATCGCCCGATAGCGCCGGACCGTCACCGTCGCCACCGCCAGCACGCAGGGGATGACGCAGGAGAGCGCGATGCCGAGCGTGTCGTTGCCGCTTCCGCCGCCGCCGGAGACCATGCGCCAGACGCCGAACAGCGCCACCAGCATCGCGATCCCGCGCACCCAGCCGACGCGCTCGCGCAGCCAGGCGAAGGCGATCAGGCCGGCGATCAGCGGCACCGTGCTCTGGATCACCAGGATGAGGGCGACGGTCGCGTGCTTCAGCGCGACCACGAAGGAGAGCGAGGCCGCGGCGAAGCAGCAGGCGACCACCACGCCCGGCAGGCCGAGCCCGCGGAACAGGCTCCAGGTGTTGCGCCCGTCGCGGATCAGCAGGAAGAGGAGGAGGGTGACGGCGGCGAAGAAGCCGCGCCCCGCCGCCTGGGTCCAGACGTCGGCGGTGATGTGCCGGGCGATCAGCCCGCCGCTGCTCCAGCAGAACGCCGCCGCCAGAACCAGGAACACGCCCTTGCCGTGCGTTTCGGCGCGATGCGCTTCGACGGCGCCCGTCATTGTTCTTCGCTCCCCTGCAATCGGGCGGCAGATTAGCAGGGCCGCCCCGCGGTCAGCCAACGGGGCGCGACGCTTTCATGCGCATGGCTGCCATGCGGCGGATCGGATGGGGTCAGCCTTCCGCCGCGACCTGGGCCAGCCAGGCGCGGAAGGCGCGGAACGGCGGATCCTGCTCGGCGCCCGGCCGGTGGATGAGATACCAGCCGCGCTTCTCCTCCTCGAGCGCGAGGTCGAACAGCCGCGTGAGCCGTCCGGCCGCGAGGTCGTCGCCGACATAGGGCGCGCGGGCGAGCGCGACGCCCAGCCCGTCGATCGCCGCCTGCAGCGCGAAGGCGGAGAAGTCGAAGGCCGCGCGCTTGCGGAACGACTTGCCGTCGAGCCCGGCCAGCTTCAGCCAGCGCGGCCAGTCCTGCGGCGCGTGGTTGACCTCGAGCAGGGTCTGCCGCACGAGATCCTTCGGGCTCTTGAGCTGCTCGGCGATCGCCGGGGCCGCGACCGGGAACAGCGCCGCGGTGAACAGGCGCTCGCCGGCGAAACCGGCGCCGGGATTCTCGGCGAGCCGGATGGTCGCGGTCGAATCCGGCTTCAGCTCCACCAGGTCGCCGATCGCGGTCACCACGCGCACCTCGATCCCCGGATGCGCGGCCTGGAAGCGCGGCAGGCGCGGGATCAGCCAGCGCATGGCGAAGGTCGGCCCCACCGTGACCGTGATCGCCGGGCCGCCCGGCCGCCGCTGCAGGCTGGTCACCGCGGCCTCGAGGCTGCGGAACGCGTCGCCCAGCCGCGGCGCCAGCGCGCGTCCCGCCTCGGTGACGGCGAGCGCGTTGGCGCGGCGCTCGAACAGGCTCTGCCCGAGCCAGAGCTCGACCTCGCGCACCAGCCGGCTGACCGCCGTCTGGGTCACGTTGAGCTCGCCGGCGGCGAGCGCGAAGCTCCCCAACCTCAACGCAGCCTCGACCGCGCGCAGGCCTTTGAGACTGGGGAGATTCATGGGGCAGGGCAAGATTGCATTGGGCTAGGTTGGCACAACGCCGGCGGCAGCGGAAGTCGTTCCGCGGCGCCTCGGCCCGCTTCGGGAGCGCGCCATGACATTGCCGCAACCGAACACTATTCTCGTTCGTTGAAGAATCGGACTCGGGACAGGGGATCGGATGACCATCGGATTGCGATTCGGATTGAGTGCGGGCGCGGCACTCATGCTGGCCGCCTGCGCACCGCAGCAACAGGCGCCGGTGGCGACCGCCCCGGCCCCCGCCGACCCCTACGCCTTCACCCGCATCACCCAGACCAGCTGCCCGACGAACGCGGCGAGCTTTCCCGACTGGGTGCAGCATTACGAGGCCTTCGCCTACCACCAGGGCCAGCCCAAGGAGCTGATCCGCACCGCCTTCGCGCCGGTGAAGGAGAATCCCGCGATCACCGCCAAGCAGGCCAAGCAGCCGGAGTTCGTGACGCCGGTCTGGACCTATCTGGACCGTGCGGTCTCGGCCGACCGCATCACCCGCGGCCAGCAGCAATACGCGGCGAACCGCGCCGTGGTCGATGCGACGGCGCGGCAATACGGCGTCGATCCCGGCATCCTCATGGGCATCTGGGGCATCGAGACCGATTTCGGGAAGAGCTTCGGCGACGTCAACGTGTTCGAGGCGCTCTCGAACCTCGGCTACGGCGCCAAGCGCACCGACTTCGCCTGCACCGAACTGACCGCGGCGCTGACCATCGCCGAGCGCTACCGCATCCCGACCGACAGGATGATCGGCTCCTGGGCCGGCGCCATGGGCCACAGCCAGTTCCTGCCCTCGAACTACCTGACGCTCGCGGTCGATGCCGATCATTCGGGCGCGCCGGACCTGTGGACCTCGATGCCCGACGTCTTCGCCTCGACGGCGAACCATCTGGTGCATAACGGCGGCTGGGTGCCCAACATGCCCTGGGGCTTCGAGGTGAAACTGCCGCTCGGCTTTCCCTACCAGCAGGCCGAGCTCGACATCGAGCAGCCGGTCGCCTTCTGGCAGCAGCTCGGCGTCAAGCGGATCGACGGCACGCCGCTGCCGGATTATCCCGGCCCGACCTCGATCCTGGTGCTCGCCGGCTGGAAGGGGCCGGCCTTCCTGGTCACCAAGAACTTCAAGTCGATCCTGCGCTACAACAACTCGACCAGCTACGCGCTCTCGGTCTCCTACCTGGGACAGCGCATCCTGGGCGGACCCGGCATCCAGGCCGCCTGGCCGGTCAACGAGCCGCCGCTCGCCCTCGCCGACCGGCAGGAGCTGCAGACGCGGCTCGCGGCGCGCGGCTACGACGTCGGCACGGTGGACGGTATCCTCGGCCTGAAGACGCGCAAGGCGGTCCGCCGCTTCCAGGCGACGATCGGCTGGCCCCAGGACGGCTATCCGAACAAGGCCGTGCTCGACGCGCTCCGGGCGCAGCCCGGCGTCTAGCCATGACCGTCGCCGCGACCGTCGAGCGGATCTGCGACCAGGTCGGGCATCGCCTGCCCAAGCTGGCGATCGTGCTCTCGACCGGGCTGCAGGCGGTCGACGGCGATGTCGAGGGGCCGGCGATCTTCTCCTATGCCGACCTGCCGGGCTTCCCGACCACCGCGGTGCCGAGCCATGTCGGGCGGCTGCTGGTCGGCAAGCTCGCCGGGCACAGCGTGGCGCTGCTCGAGAGTCACGACGACTACTACGCCGCCGGGCGCATCGACGCGATGCGCGAGCCGCTCGCGGTCGCGGCGGGGCTCGGCTGCGACAAGGTGCTGATCACCGCCGCCGCCCATTCGCTGCGCGCCGATCTCAGTCCGGGCCAGCTCGTGCTGGTGACCGGCCATCTGGCGCTCGGCGATCCGGCGGCGCTCGCCGCCGGGCTCGGCTCGCAATACCCGGTGGACTGGCACGCCGCCTATGACGCCGTGCTGAACGAGCGCCTGCGCCTCGCCGCGGCGCATATCGAGACGCCGCTCGCCGAGGGCCGCTTCGCCTGGCCGGCTTCCGAGACGGCGCCCATCGCCGCGGCGCGCGAGCAGGGCGCCGACATGATCGGCCGGGCGCTGATCGCCGAGGCGGTGATCGCCCGCGCCCTGGGGCTGCGCGTGGCGGCCCTGGCGAATATCATCGACTGGGCACCGGGTTTCGCACCCGCGGGCGTCTCCCCAGATCTCGCCCGCCAGCGCGCCGACTTCGCCGCGATCCATCTCCGGCGCCTGCTCGCCGACTACCTGGAGCATGGCGGCGCGGATTGATGTCCGATGATCGCGCGGGAGGGTGATCGCGCGGGCCCCCCTGAAGGGTCGAGCCATTCGCTCATCGTGTGGAATAGCAGCAAACAAGCACCTCCCAGAACTCGTGCTTCAATAGCGCGTTGATTCAGCGCATATTTTTGCCATCACCGGATGCAAGAACCACGGGAGGCGCAGATTTTGGCGGCAGAGCTCATCTGACGGTGATGGCGATCTATACCACCACGACCCCATGGGAGACCGGCGCCAAGCTTCCTCTGGGCGTTATTCCGATAGCCTCGGAGATCGCTCAGCAGATGAAGCAGAAGAGCTTCGTGATGGATGCTCGGAAGATCGCCTTCATTCCCGTCAATTCTGCCTTCTTTCCACGCATCGCAACGCCTGACAAAGGCATCATCCACACGGCCTCGATGCGCTTCCACACGCATGTCCAGAATACTTTGATGCAATTGGCGAGGCGCCCCGACCTGGTCGTCGCGCTCGACCCAGACTTGCCGTCTCGCTGACAGAGCCCGCGCGGCCGGGCCCTTGCCGGGGCGCCCAAAATCCCAAATCCGCCGCGCCAGGTCTTGCGAAACGGCGGCCGGAACCAACCTTAACATTCCGGTCATCCGCGTTGCTTTTCCGCGACCGGCTTGTATAGTCCCGGCCCGATTGCCGAGACCCCGTTAACGATTGGGGCCGGTGTTTGAGAACCAGACGCAGAGGGGCGATTCTATGTTCATTTCCGAGGCTTTAGCGCAGACGGCCAACGGCGCCGCCGCTCCCGGCGGCCTGGAAAGCCTGATGCAGTTCGCCCCCCTGGTCCTGATCTTCGTCGTCTTCTACTTCCTGATGATCCGCCCGCAGCAGAAGCGCCAGAAGGAGCACCAGGCCCTGGTGAAGGCGGCCAAGCGCGGCGACCGGGTGCTGACCTCGGGCGGCATCATCGGCGTCATCACCAAGGCCAATGACGCCGACAACGACGTCGAGGTCGAGATCGCCCAGGGCGTCAAGGTGCGCGTCATGCGCAGCGCCATCTCCGACATCCTCAACCGCAACCCGGAAGCGGCCAAGCCGGCGGCCAAGGACGCGAAAGAGGCCACGGCGACCAAGGAGAAGAGCGCCAACGACGCCTGAGCGTCGTCCCGCGCCCGGGCCCCACGCGATGCTGCATTTCTCCAAGCTCAAGCTCACCGTCATCCTCGGCATCATCCTGCTGGGGATCGTCTTCTCGCTGCCGAACCTCTTCCCGCGCGACGACGTCGAGAAATGGCCGAGCTGGATGCCGAGGACGGTGGTCAGCCTCGGCCTCGATCTCCAGGGCGGCTCGCACCTGCTCTACGAGGTGGATACCGTCTCGCTGGTGAAGGACCGGCTGGACTCGGTGGTCAACGACATCCGCTCGAAGCTGACTTCGGGCGCCACGCGCATCGGCTACGTCAATCTCGGCGTCAGCAACGGCGCCGTCAGCCTGAAGCTCCGCGACACCGGCCAGATCGAGACCGCGCGCCCGCTGCTGCAGGAGGCCACGACCGGCATGGACCTCGCCATCGCCAGCGACGGCCAGGTGACCGCCAGCTATTCCGACCAGGCGCTGAAGCAGATGAAGCAGCAGGTGGTCGAGCAGGCGATCGAGGTGGTGCGCAAGCGCATCGACGCCACCGGCACCAAGGAGCCGACCATCATCCGCGAGGGCGACGACCGCATCGTGGTCCAGCTCCCGGGCGTCAAGGACCCGCAGCGCATCAAGGACATCATCGGCAAGACCGCCAAGATGACCTTCCAGATGGTCGATGAGAACGCCATGCTCACCGGCACGCCGGCGCCGACCGACGTCGTGCTCGACGTGGCCGATCCCCGGACCGACGGGGCGCAGAAGCTGATCGTCGAGAAGGTGCCGCTGCTCTACGGCCAGAACCTGGTCGACGCGCAGCAGACCTTCGAGAACGGCGCCCAGCCGGTGGTCGCCTTCAAGTTCGACAGCGTCGGCGCCCGCAAGTTCGGCGACGCGACCTCCAAGAACGTCGGACGCCGCTTCGCCATCGTGCTCGACGGCAAGATCATCTCGGCGCCGGTCATCAAGGACGCGATCCTCGGCGGCAGCGGCATCATCAGCGGCAACTTCACGGTCCAGTCGGCCGGCGACCTCGCGCTGCTGCTGCGCGCCGGCGCGCTGCCGGCCGATCTCCACGTGATCGAGGAGCGCACCGTGGGCGCCGACCTGGGCGCCGATTCGATCGCCGCCGGCAAGAAGGCCTGCGTCATCGCCATCGTGCTGATCGTGGTGGCGATGGTCGTGCTCTACGGCCTGTTCGGCATCTTCGCCAACGTGGCGCTGCTCTTGAACGCCGTGCTGATCCTCGGCGCCTTGAGCCTGCTCGGCGCGACGCTGACCTTCCCCGGCATCGCCGGCATGGTGCTGACGCTGGGCATGGCGGTCGATGCCAACGTGCTGATCCTGGAGCGCGTGCGCGAGGAGATGCGCAACGGCCGCTCGGCGATCACCGCGATGGAGGCCGGCTACCGCGAGGCGCAGGCGACCATCATCGACGCCAACGTCACGCATTTCATCGCCACCTGCTTCCTGTTCTATTTCGGCTCCGGCCCGATCAAGGGCTTCGCGATCACGCTGATCATCGGCATCGCGACCTCGTTCTTCACCTCGGTCTACGTGACGCGCCTGATGACCTCGGTCTGGCTGCGGCGCACCCGGCCGAAGCTGCTGCCGCTCTGAGGCGCCCCCAAGGAGCGCATCGCAAATGTACAAGCCCATCCACCTCGTCCCGGCCAATACGCGCATCGACTTCATGCGCTTCCACAAGCCGGCCTTCGTGCTCTCGGTCATCATGGTGATCGGCAGCTTCGTGCTGCTCTTCACCAAGGGCCTGAACTACGGCATCGACTTCGCCGGCGGCGTGGCGATGGAGGTGCAGCAGGAGCAGCCGGTCGACCTGGCCCAGCTCCGCGGCCAGCTGGACGCGCTCAACCTCGGCGAGATCACGCTGCAGACCTTCGGCCAGCCGAACGACGTGCTGATCCGCATCCCGCAGCAGGCCGGCGGCGACCAGGCGACCCAGGAAGCCGTCGCCAAGATCAAGGCCTCGCTCGGCGACAAGTGGCAGTACCGCCGCACCGAAACCGTCGGTCCCAAGGTCGGCTCGGAATTGAAGTCGAGCGCGGTCTGGGCCTCGATCCTGGCCGGTCTCGGCATCATGGCCTATGTCTGGTTCCGCTATGAGTGGCAGTTCGGCGTGAATGCGCTGCTGGCGCTGTTCCACGACTGCGTGACCACCGTCGGCCTGTTCTCGCTGACCGGCATGGAGTTCAACCTGACGACGGTCGCCGCGGTGCTCACCATCGCCGGCTATTCGGTCAACGACACGGTCGTGATCTACGACCGCGTCCGCTACGACATGCGGCGCTACAAGACCATGCCGCTCGCCGAGCTGATCAACCACGCGCTGAACTCGACGTTGAGCCGGACCACGATCACCAGCGGCCTGACGCTGCTCTCGGTGCTGGCGCTGGCGATCTTCGGCGGCGAGGTGATCCGCGGCTTCTCGGTCGCCATGATCTGGGGCATCGTGATCGGCACCTACTCGACGATCTGCGTCGCGACGCCGCTGCTGCTCTACATGCACATCCACCGCATCCGCGGCAAGGACGAGAAGGCGGCCGAGAAGGCGGCGGCCGAGAAGCAGGGCTCCGGAACGGTCGCGCGCCGCGGCACTTGAGAGCGGATGGACCTGACGCCGCTCATCCCGCAGGGACGCCAGATCGTCGAGAGCTACGGCGACGGCCGGTTCCGCGTCAGCGGCGCGCTCTACGAGCATTCGATCCTGATATTCCCCGACCGCACCGCGCTCTGGCCGGTCGCCGACATCCGCGTGCTGACGCCCGAGAGCCTCGCCCCGATCGCCGCCGCGGGCGAGAGCGGGGCGGTCGACCTGCTGCTGATCGGCTGCGGGCTGCGCATGGCGATGATCCCGTCCGCCCTGAGGGCGGGGCTGCGCGCCAAGGGCATCGTTCTCGAGCCGATGGATACCGGCGCCGCCTGCCGCACCTACAATGTGCTCGCCGCCGAAGGCCGCAAGGTCGCCGCCGCGCTGGTCGCGGTGTGAGGCTCTAGCGCCGCGTCACGTCCCACGCGATCGCCGCCGTGATCAGGACCGGCACCCAGGCATAGCGCCAGGCAGTGCCCGCATGGTTGGCGGCGACCCGCGCGGCACCGGCCGCGATGCCGGCCCCGGTGGCAACAGACGCCGCCAGCAGTGCGATCAAGCCGAGCGCGTCGGCAGCGCCGTTTCCTTCGTCCTGGTGCGTCTGAGCGTCATGCCAGAGATAGGCGAGCGCGAGCGCCGCCAGGACCGAATAAGCCGCGAGCCATCGGCCCGGCAGGAAGCAGGGGATCAGAAAGACGATCGCCGCAGGACCGAACAGGAGAATATCGAGCACGACGGGCAACCTCGACAGGGCTTGCCGGCATCGTCGTCGTACGGCGTGTCGGAAGCATGGCGGCGATGGTGCGAAACCAAGGCCGGGTGTCGTCTTCATGTGCGACGGCGAACCGTCACCGCGCCTTGCCGATCACCTTGCGGATCGCCGCGTCGAGGTCCGCGATCGCAAACGGCTTGCGCAGCGCCGCCGCGGCGCCGAAATCGAGCGCCATCGGCAGGAGATCGCCGGGATGCCCGGCCACGCCGCCCGACATCACGATGATCGGCACCTCGACCGCCGCCGATTTCAGGGCCGACATCACCTCGAAGCCGTCGGTCTCGGGCATGTAGAGATCGAGCACCAGCACCGCCGGGTGCTCCGATTTCACCAGCCGCATCGCCGCCGCGCCGTCGTCGGTCACGATCGCCCGATAGCCGGACGATTCGAGCCCGATCCGCAGCGCGTCGCGGATGGCCTCGTCATCGTCGATGACCAGGATCAGCGGCTGCGTATTGTCGGCGGCATTCGCGCTCAACGGATGGCTCCCCAGGCGACCCTCTTGTCAGATAGCTCGCAGTGGACCGGAAACCGTTGATCTATATCAATATGTACACTTTTGAAAGCGAGAATATCGTCGATTCCGAATTATGCGGACCCCGCTTTGTCCGAAGCCGGCGGTGCCTTTGTCCAAAAAAGACGGCGGGGCCGCTGGGGCCCCGCCGGTGCTCGGAAAACGCCGGTCCGATCAGCCGAAATGGCTCTGGCCGACCATGCAATAGAGCATCGGGATCGACAGCATCGTGTTGACCCGCGAGGCGATCATCGCGGTGCGCGCCGCCTTCTTCTTCGCGTCGGCGTCGACCTGGACGATGCCCAGCGCCCTCTTCTGGTTGGGCCAGATGATGCCCCAGACATTGGCGCCCATGATCAGGCCGAGCCACATGCCGAGCCCGATCGTCGCGAAGCCCGGCTGGAAGGCCAGCGCCTGGCCGAGATAGCCGTTCACTTCGGCGAGGGCCAGACCGAGCAGCATCGTGAGCGCCGCCGCCCAGCGGAAGTAGAAGAGCGCGGCCGGCGCGATCACCTTGCCGACGGCCGGCTTCTGCTCGTCGGGAATCTTCGGCATCGACGGGATCTGCACGAAGTTGAAATAGTAGAGCAGGCCGATCCACAGGATGCCGAACCAGACGTGGATCGCGCGCAGGATGAAGGCCAGATAGGCGGAGCCCTCGAAGCGCGACAGGTGCAGGATCAGGAACGCAACGACCGCCAGCACCACGCCGGCGACGAGAACGCGGTTGAGACTTTCGAAGAATTTGCCCATGACACTCCCCTTTATTCTTCGTTCTTCTTCTTTCGGCCCAAGGGGGCCGTGAAGCCGTTGGACAGGCATCGGGCCAATTCTACAGAATGCCGGTGGGGTGACAACGGGGTTACAAAGAATCCTATGCCGGAAAGCCCTGGCATTATTGGGGTTTTGGGCTCGGGCTCCTGGCGCCGGGTTCTCGGATTCCGGCCGCCGAACGCGAGGACATGTTGGATTCCGACATCGACTATTGCCTGCAGCAGATCCGGCGCCTGGACCGCGATCGCTATCTGACCGTGCTGGCCGCACCCGCGGCGGCGGCGGCCGATCTTGCGGTGCTCTACGCCTTCAACCTGGAGCTCGCCCTGATCCGCGACTCGGTCAGCGAGCCGATGCTCGGGCAGATCCGCTTCCAGTGGTGGCGCGAGGCGATCGACGGCATCTATGCCGGCACGCCGCGCCGCCACGCGGTGGTGACGGCGCTGGCCGAGCTGATGGCGCGGCGGCCGCTCGATCGCGCGCATTTCGAACGCATGATCGATGCGCGGGAACGGGAACTGATCGATCCGCCGCCCGCCGATCTCGCCGGCCTCGAATCCCATGCCGACGACACCTCGGCAAGTCTGCTGGCGCTCGCCGCCGAGGCGGCGGGACTGGCGGCCGACGACGTCCGCGATCTCACGCGGCCGGTCGGGGTCGCCGTCGCCCTGATCGGCACCGCCCGGGCGACGCTCTATCTCGCGCAGCGTCAGCGCCGCATGCTGCCCGACGACATCGTCGCCGCGACCGGCCTCTCGACCGACGCGCTCTTCACCCTGAAGCCGCAGCCGGCCCTGAACGCGGCGATCGGGCGTCTGGCCGCGGCGGCGCGCGCCCATCTCGCGGCCGCACGCCGGCGGCGGGTGCCCGCGGCGCTCGCCCCGGCATTGCGCATCGGCACCCTGGCGAAGCTGCAGCTCGGGCGCCTGGAACGCAGCGGCTACGACCTGTTCGACCCCACCAGCATCGAGGGCTCGCCGCTCGATCTGTGGCGCCTGACGGCGAAGCGGGTGCTCGGCACCTGGTGAACGAGCCGCCGCCGCGGCCGGAGGCGTTGCGGATCAGTTCGCCGCGCCCACCGTCGGCGTCGCGGAGAAGGCCGCGGCCGCGTCGATCCGGCCCCAGCCGAACTCCGGGTCCTTCTTCGGCGGGCCGAGGTCGGTGGCGCTGCTTTCCAGGATGCGGCGGAGATCGGCGGCGTCGAGCTTGGGATCCGCCGAAAGCAGGGCCGCGGCGAGACCGGTCGCATAGCCGGTCGCCATCGACGTCCCGGTGAAATAGTCGTAGGCGCTGGCGCCGGCCGGCTTGCCGGGCCGCGCCGCCAGCACATCGACGCCGGGCGCCGCGACGGCGATGTAATCGCCGCGATTGGCGCCGTCGAAGATCCGGTCCTTGGCGTCGGTCGCGGTCACCGCGATGACGCCGGTCTGGGCCGCGGGATAGACCGGCGGCGCGCCGGGCCCGGCATTGCCCGCCGCGGCCACCACGACCACGCCGGTCAGCACCGCCTGCTCGACGGCCATCCGGACCAGCGGGTCGTTCGGTCCGCCGATGCTCATGTTGATGATCCGCGCCCGCCGCTCGAGCGCGATCGACACCGCCTGGGAGACGCGGAAGGAATCCGCCTCCGAGGCGCCGGTCTTGGGATCGATCTCGGCGAAGGCGCGGATCGCCAGCAGGTCGACGGCCGGCGCCAGGCCCTGCACCTTGCCCGACCCGGCGATGATGCTGGCGAGCGCGGTGCCGTGGGTCTCGGCCGGCGGGCTGTCCCTGCCGGAGACGAGATCGATCGTGGTGACGCGGTCGCCCTTCAGCGATTCATGGCTGCGCTGCACGCCGCTGTCGATCAGCGCCACCGTCACGCCCTGGCCGCGCGCCGCCGCGGGCATGCTCTCGGCGTGGATCTGGTGCAGCGCGTATTGCCTGGACGGCGAGCCGATGGTCGCCTCCGTGCTCTGCAGGCCCTGATAGCGGAAATCCCGCTGGACCCAGAGCTGGCGCGGGTCGGCGGCGGCACGGATCAGCACGTCGTCGAGATCGGCGCCCGCGGGGATGCGCATCAGGAACACGCGCAGGCGCAAGCCCGCCAGCTCGTACTGCTTCTCGACGGTCAGCCCGAACGTGCCGGCGAAATCGTTGGGGGTCCCGTCCGGCGTGCCGGGACGGAACACGACGATCAGCAGGTCCGGATCGTGCGGTCCCTGGTCCTGCGGCCCCTGGTTCGGCGGGCCGCCGGCACCGGGCACCGCCGGCGGGCTGCCGTCGCCGCCGAGCCCGAACAGGGGGCCGGACGGCAGGCGCGGCGTCGTGCCGTCCGACGAGCCGCCTTTCACGCCGACGCCGCGGCCGACCACCTGCGCCTCGGCCGAAGCCCCGGCATAGATCAGCGCGAGGCCGAGGATCGCCGCAAAGAGGCGCCGGAGGCCGGGCCGCACCGCCTCACGAGCCCCGATCGACGCCGGCGACGAGATCGGCATGGCCCTTCAGCGCGGCGACCGCCCGATCGACGTCGGCACCCTGTTTCAGGCCGATGACATAGGAGCCGTCCGGCATCGGGCCGCGGACGATCCCGGCATCGAGCTCGGAGAGCGCGGCGCCGATCGCGGCCATGCCGGCATTGGGCTGGAACTGCACGATGAGATGCGGCCCGGCCGCGCTCGCATCCGGGGCCGAGGCGGTCTGATAGGTCCCGCCGCCGCCGCCCGCGAGCTTCACGATGGCCGCGCCCTCGATCACGATCAGCAGGCAGGCGGCGATCGCCACCAGCCGCAAGGCCGGCGTCGAGGCGAAGCCGAACAGCCGCGCGAACAGGCCCGGATTCTCCCCGGACCCCTCCCGGGCGATCGGCGCCCATTGCCGCTGGCCGTCGAGCTGCGCCATCACGTTCTTCAGGAAGTCCGGCGAGGGCTCGCCGATCGCCTGCATGCTCTCGACCGAGGTCTGGCGCTCGCGCCGGACCATGGCGAGCTCGGCCTGCAGCTTGGGCGAGGCCGACAGGCTGCGCTCGATCGCGGCGGCCTCCTCGGGCGTGGTCTTGCCGGTGGCGTACCAGGGCAGGAGCTCGATCACGTCCTCCTCGCCCAGCGGCGGCGTCCTGGGCGCGCCGGTCTTGCGGGTATCGCTCATGCCACGGCTCCCTCGACGCCGGACTCCTGCAGCAGCACCTTCAGGCGCTGGCGCGCATAGAACATCCTGGTCTTGACGGTGTTGGGCGGCAGGTCCAGCGCGTCGGCGATCTCCTGCACCGAGAACTCCTGGTAATAGGCGAGATGCAGGATCTCGCGATGCTCGAAGGAGAGCTGCTCCATCAGCCGGCCGAGCAGGCGCGACATGTCGGACGACTCGGCCCTCACGTCCGGCGTCGGGCCCTCGTCCTCGATCGCCGCGGCCTGTTCCTCGTCGAGCGCGGCCTCGCGCCTCTTGCGCAGGCGGGAGACCGCGCGGTGATGGGCGATCGAGAACACCCAGGTATTCACCGACGAGCGCCCCTCGAAGCGGGCGGCCTGCCGCCACACCTCCATCAGGGTCTCGTTGAGGACGTCCTCGACCATCTCGCGTTCGCGCACCAGCTTCATCAAGTAGCCGAACAGCGGCCGCTGCAGGCGGCGGTAGAGCTCGGCAAAGGCATCCCGGTCGCCGCCCGCGATGCGCTGCAGCAGGACGACCTCGGTCTGGCCTTCCGTCTTGGCGCGCGCCGCCTTCATCGACCCGCTCTTGGAAGCTCTGTCGCGTCGAGCCGGCGACAGGTTTCAAAAATCGTCAGTATTCTCAGCAAATTCTCGTTTTTCCCCAAGATTCCAACACCTACGATCCTGGAGCGCCCGGAGGGCCGCCGGACAGGACCACTGGGGGAACCGCCGGCCCGCGTCATGCGCCCCGGAAGCTAGCCGAGGGGCGGGGGCTTGTCCAATGACCGCAAGCAGAAGTGTGACGGTGCGCGCGCCCTTGCCGATGCCGGAGCCTTGGGCTAATTGACCGCCAATTGCGCTCCTGGGAGCCCTGCCAATGGCCACCGTCGTCAACTGCGCCGCCTATGAGAACGGCCGCCGGGTCACCGATCTCGATATCGACAACCCGGAGCAGATGAAGGTCCAGCCGGGGCGCGTGATCTGGATCGGCCTGCACGAGCCGACGCAGGACATCCTGCACAAGCTGCAGCGCTACTTCGGGCTGCACGACCTCGCCGTCGAGGACGCCTATCGCGCCCACCAGCGCCCGAAGCTCGAAGTCTACGGCGAGACGCTGTTCCTGGTGATGAAGACCGCCCAGTTCGTCGGCGAGCACGTCGCCATGGGCGAGACCTGCTTCTTCGTCGGCCGCGGCTACGTGATCTCGGTCCGGCACGGCCCGTCGATCGGCTATGCCGACGTGCGCGCCCGGTGCGAGAACGCGCCGGAGAAGCTGAAGAAGGGCGAGGACTTCATCGTCTACGCCCTGATGGACTTCATCGTCGACCGCTACTTCCCGATCATCGACCATCTCGAGGAGATGGTGGAGGACCTGGAGGAGCGCGTCTTCTCCGGCAAGGAGGAGCGCGACGCCCTGGAGGAGATCGTCGACATCCGCCGCGACCTGCTGGAGATGCGCCACGCGGTGGCGCCGCTCCCCGAGATGTGCCAGCGCCTGATCCGCTACGACGTGCCGATCATCGACGCCAACACGCACCCCTATTTCCGCGACGTCTACGACCACAGCCACATCATGCTGGAGCGGATCGACTCGCTGCGCGAGATGGTCAAGACGGTGGTCGAATCGAAGATGCTGTTCAACGCGATGAAGCAGAACGAGGTGATGAAGAAGCTGGCGGCCTGGGCCGCCATGCTGGCGGTGCCGACCGCCATCGCCGGCATCTACGGCATGAACTTCAAGTACATGCCGGAGCTCGACTGGACGCTGGGCTATCCGGCGACGCTGGCGATCATCGTGCTGCTCTGCGGTTTCCTCTACTGGCGCTTCCGCAAGGCCGGCTGGCTGTAATCGACCGGGCAGGATCCGGCGGCCGCCAATTTCGGGATGACGGCCACTCGGGAAACCCGCATAGTGCGGTTCGGGCTGGGCAGTTGAGCAGGCGGGGTACGATGCAGAAGAATCCGGAATCCTCGAACGAGGCCGAGAACCTCCAAGCGGCGGAAGGCGAATTGCCGGAAGCGAAGCTTGGCGAGGTTTCGGGTGGCGGCTCGCTTGCCAGCCTGTTGAGCACGACCGGCAATTCGACGGCCCTGAACACGCTGCAACTTCAGAACAGCGCCAATCAGGCTGCCCAGAGCGCATCCAATCTCACGGATGCGATGAAGGCGTTCTCCGCCACGGCGGGCAACGCCAAGAACATCGGCTGAGCGGGGAGCTCGGCCGCTAGCCCGGATATTTCCGCATCAGACGGCGGAACTGGTGATAGCCGAGGCCGAGCGCTTGCGCGGCGTCGCTTTGGCGGCCGCCGCACGCCGTAAGCGCGCGGCGCACCAACTCGCTTTCGAATGCCGCGACGGCTTTGGCAAAATCCTGCGGCGCCGCTGACGGCGCCGCGGCGGCACCGTCGACACGTCCCGGCCGCCAGGGGCTGTCGAACGGATCGATGCTGACCGTCTCGATCGGCGCATCGACGGCGGCGCGGTAGACCGCGCGCTCCACCACGTTGCGCAATTCGCGCACATTGCCGGGCCAGGCATGCGCCTGCAGTTGCGCCTCGGCCGCTTTCGAGAATCCGGCGAACACGCCGAGCCCCATCGCCTTCGCCATCGCCAGGCCGAAGGCATTCGCCAGCTCGAGGATATCCGCCGGCCGCGCGCGCAAAGGCGGGATCGTCACCACCTCGAAGGCCAGGCGATCCAAGAGATCCGCGCGGAACTCGCCGCGTTCGGCCAGCGCCGGCAGATCGACATTGGTCGCGGCCACGATGCGTACGTCGGCGCGGAGCACCGCCTCGCCGCCGACCCGCTCGTATTCGCCGTATTCGATGACCCGCAGCACCTGCTCCTGGACGCGGGGGCTCGCGGCGGCGATCTCGTCGAGGAACAGAGTGCCGCCGTCGGCACGCTCGAACCGGCCGCGATGCCGGAGGCGCGCGCCGGTGAAGGCGCCGGCCTCGTGGCCGAACAACTCGGTTTCCAGCAGCGTCTCGGACAGCGCCGCGCAATTCACCTTCACGAACGGCCCGTCCCAGCGGCGGGAGAGGAAGTGCAGCCGCTCGGCGACCAGCTCCTTGCCGGTGCCGCGCTCGCCGATGATCAGCGCCGGCCGGTCCAGCGGCGCCAGCCGCGAGACCTGCTCCAAGACCGCCAGGAAGGCCGGGTCGCCGCCGATCGGCTGCGGCGGCTCGGCCGGATTTCGGAACGTCGCCATATGGCGATATTCGCCATAGATGGCGGAAAAGTCGAGTGATAATCGCTAAATACGATGCCGATACATGTGTAACATATTGATATAACGAAGATTCGGGCTTGGCACGCGCAGTGCTCTTAGAGGGGCATCCGATCCCTCAGGAGACTGCGATGACCGACTACACCCAATACCGCTTCCACCGCGCTGGCGCCGAGGCCGACCGTCTGGTCGACCGGGTACGGGCCTATCTGTCGACCCGCCGCGCCGCCGATTGGGGCTTCTTCCTCGCCGGCATCGTCATCGGCGGCCTGCTGTTCTAGGCCCCGACCAATCCCCCTCGAACACGACCTCACCGCATAAGGACCCGCCGCCATGGGCATCTTCTCCCGCCTGACCGACATCGTGAACGCCAACATCTCGGCGCTCCTCGACCGCGCCGAGGATCCTGAGAAGATGATCAAGCTGATGATCCAGGAGATGGAGGACACGCTGGTCGAGGTGCGCTCGACCGCGGTCAGGACCATCACCGAGAAGAAGGAGATCCAGCGCCGCCTGGAGCAGATCGCGGCCGCCGAAGCGGACTGGGCGGAGAAGGCGGAGTTCGCCATCTCCAAGGGCCGCGACGACCTCGCCAAGGGCGCGCTGCTGGCCAAGCGCAAGCTGGCCGAGACCGCCAAGCAGATGCAGGGCGAGCTGAAGGCGGTCGAGGAGGCGATGGCCCGCCATGACGAGGACCTGGCGCGCCTGCAGGCCAAGCTGAGCGAGGCCAAGGCCAAGGAGAAGGCGCTGGCCATCCGCCTGACGACGGCGAAGAAGCGGGTGCTGATGCGCCATTCCTATGCCGACGGCCGGGTGGACGAGGCGCTGTCCCGCTTCGAGGCACTGCACCGCCGGATCGACGAGCTCGAAGGCCGCGCCGAGGTCTTCGACATGGGCAAGGGAGGGAAGTCCCTGGAGGAGGAGTTCGCGCAGCTCGAGGCGGAAAGCGGCCTCGACGCCGAGCTCGACGCCCTGAAGCAGCGTCTTAACAAATAGGGCAGCGTGCGAATCGCCCCAGCCGGGCTGCTTGAACGCGGCCCGGCCGTGGGCCATCTAGAGGACGTATTCCGGCTGTGATGCGCGCGGGGGCGCCGGGTCGATCGGGCTTCGATCGCGGTTCCCGCCCGGGCATGAGCCATTTTCGATCCCAAGGACCGACAATGCCGGCTTTCATGGAATTTCTGGTCGTCCCAGCGATCCTGTTCATGGTGATCGTGGCGCCGCTCTGGCTGATCTTCCACTACGTGACCGTGTGGAAGACCCAGCGCCAGGCGGGCCGCGTCGACCAGGGCAGTCTCAACGACATGTGGGGCACCGCGCACAAGCTGGAGACCCGCGTCAATGCGCTGGAGAAGCTGCTCGATGCCGAGGTTCCCGGCTGGCGGAGCAAGCCGCTATGAGCCGGAAGCGTCGCCGCCGCGGCTGCGGCTGGGCCTACCACGAATGGCGCCGTGACGAGCATGGCAACGAAGAGCGCCGCTATGCTGGCTGGCAGGGCGGACCCTGGAGCTATGCTGCGGCCGGTCCCGGCTTCTTCGGCGGGCGCAACTTCCGCATCCTCTCGGGCCTGCGGCGCGATCCCTGGCACGGCAAGGTGTCGGGGGTGTGCGCCGGCATCGGCGGCTATTACGGCATCCGCCCGAAATGGATCCGCATCGCGCTGATCGTCTCGCTGTTCATCAACCCGCCGCTGACCATCCTCGGCTATGTCATCGCGACCGTGCTGCTGAAGCCGCTTCCGGAGCCGAGCTTCGGCGGTCAAGGCGTCGGTGGTCAGTCGGAGATGAATGCCGGCACCTCGGCGCAGCAACAGCGTGCGGAGACGAAAGCCGAAGAAGAGCTGCCGCCTGAGCTGCGTTTCGCCGCGCTCAAGGACAAGTTCCGCGAGCTCGAAGGCCGCACCGGCGACATCGAGGGCCTGGTGACGTCGCCCGAGTTCCGCCTGCGCCGCGATTTCAAGCAGATGGGGGAAGGGCACCACTCCGGTTAATTGTCAAAGCATTCGGCAACGGCGAATGCAAATGATGAGGGGCGAGCACGCCTGGGAGAATGATGCGAGAGAGAAAGTCTCTTCGGTCGTTGGTACACCGGGTGTCACTGACGCTGGCTCTGCTACTGGCGCTGAGCAGTCAATTCAGCATCAGCGGGGCAGAAGCGGGCTCATATCCCGCCGGTTGGGAGGGCCTGTCGCAGTTCCGCGCGGCCACTCTGTCCGAGGTCATGAGTGGAGAGGCAAAGATCGTTACCCTCTACTATCTTGAGGCTGGGACGCGGAAAGCTGTGAAGTATGATCTCACGACGCGGAGAGTAGAGCGGGGTGACACCGCGTTGCCCGGCAGCTTTATCTGCCTGATCGAGAATCCGACACAGGGTCTCGGCGTCTCCGCCTGTGATTCGAGAAACGGGGAGAGGTCGGTCGGCGAGATGGAGGTCGAATCCTACAGATTGTTTGCGGACCACCTGGCCGCCTCGGAGATTGACGCATCAAAGGTCGTGCGCGACGGCCGAAACAAAGGCTTGTCCGCCGACCAACTTTCGTTTCCGCTCTTTCCGATGGACGACCTCCTCCGGGCGCAACGTATCGGCGAGGGAGACTTTGTGGCGCAGTGCAGTTCGCTACAATTGACGAGCCTCGACGGTGCGGGCGCCGTTGTACTCTACGAAACGCGTCGCCGCCCACAATTTCTCGGCCTGCTGTTCGACAATGACCCGCAGACCAAGGTACTCACCGCCATTCATCTAAAGCTCGGATGGTTCGGGAAGTATACTTGCGATGGCGTCGCGACGTTGAGTTCCGGCAAGGTACTGTTCGCCTCAGGTAAGAAACTGATCGCCCTCGATTATTCTAGGAGGGTCTATGCGATAGAGCCTTTGCCAGCTCCACCAGACGGATACGTGCTGTTCCGGGAACGGCAAGAGTGAGCGCGATGTTCAGCGGTGACGTAGATCGCACAATGCCCTGGGACCTGATCGCCGCCGAGCAGCATACCGACGCGCATCTCGAGCTGTTCCGCAAGGACGGCGTCTTCATGATCCGCGCCAATGGCCTCGAGCTGATGAACGGCTTCGCCCATGATTCCGAGACGGCGCTCGGCCGGATCGCGGCAGAGCTTGCGAGCGGCGACGATCCGCGGGTCCTGATCGGCGGCCTCGGCCTGGGCTATACGATGGCGGCACTCAGCGGGAAGCTCGGCAGCCGCGGCACCATCACCGTCGCCGAGTTCTCCCCCGCGGTGATCGCCTGGTTCCACGAGCACGTCCGTCCCTCGGTGCTGCCCGAGCTTCCGGACAACGTCCGCATCGTGCATGCCGAGGTGCTGACCCATCTCTGGGAGCAGCCGCGCTACGACTTGATCCTGCTCGACATCGACAACGGCCCCGAGCCCTTCACCCGCCAAGGCAATGCCGCGCTCTACGAACGCGAGGGCCTGCGCGTGCTGCGCGACCGGCTGCGGCCGGGCGGGGCGATCCTGCTCTGGTCCGGTTTCGCGGCGCCGGACTTCGAAGCCACGGCGCGCGAGCTCGGCTTCGTCGTCGCGCGCCGCTCGATCGGCAACGGCCCGCGGCCGGAGCTCGACCACCACATCTACGTCCTGTTCTGAGCCGGCCGGGGAATCTTCAAACGACCTTCCCCGCGAACGGGATCTTGCCGTCGCGGTCCTCGATCTCGATCACCCAGAGGTCGGGGTCGCGCCCCGTCTGCCGCGCGATGTACTCGTCCGCCTCGGCCTCCGACAGCACCGCGCCCTCCTTGGCCTGCATCCAGGCGGTGTTGCCCTCGATGTCGCGGCTCTGGGTCAGCACCCGGAAGCCGGGGCCGAGCAGGTTCAGCTTGATCACCACGGCGCCGCCCCAGTCGTCGCCGCGCTTCACCACCGTCGCCATGATGCCCCGGGCGCTGCATTGGCGCAGATGCGCCATCACCCAGAGCTCGGTGGCGATGCGGCCTTCGGTCATTTCTTCTTCAGCGCGGCGTCGCGGATCGCGGAGAGCGTGGTCCGCGGCGTGATCGCCTCGGGATCGAGCTTCACCTCGATCAGCGCCGGCTTGCCGGCCTTCAGGCACCGCTCGAAGGCCGGCGCGAACTCCGCGGTCCTCGCCACCGTCTCGCCATGGGCGCCGTAGGCGCGGGCCAGGGCCGCGAAATCCGGATTCTTCAGCTCGGTGCCGGAGACCCGCGCCGGGTATTCGCGCTCCTGGTGCATGCGGATCGTGCCGTACATGCCGTTGTTGATCACCAGGAACACGACGTTGGCATGGTGCTGCACGGCGGTCGCCAGCTCCTGGCCGTTCATCAGGAAGCAGCCGTCGCCGTTGAACGACACGACGATGCGCTCCGGATGCACCAGCTTCGCCGCGACCGCCGACGGCACGCCGTAGCCCATCGAGCCGTTGGTGGGCCCGAGATAGCTCCTGTACCTGCGGAACCGGTAGAAGCGATGCAGCCAGCTCGAATAATTGCCGGCGCCGTTGGTCAGGATCGCATCCTCCGGCAGCCTGTCGCGCAGCCAGGCCACGATCTCGCCCATCTGCACCTCGCCCGCGTTGGGCCCGTGCTTCCGCCAGGCGAGATAGTCGGCATGGGCGGCGTCCGTCTCGGCATCCCAGGCGGAATGGTCGACCGGCGCCAGCGCCTTCGCCATGGCCGCGAACTCCGCCATGCCGGCATTGATCGGCAGCGCCGTCTGGTAGACGCGGCCCAGCTCCTCGGGCGAGGGATGCACATGGATCAGCGCCTGCTTCGGCACCGGCACGTCGACCAGCGTGTAGCCGCCGGTCGTCATCTCGCCCAGCCGCGCGCCCACCACCAGCAGCAGGTCGGCGTTCTTCACCCGCTCGGCGAGCTTGGGGTTGATGCCGATGCCGACATCGCCGGCATGGCAGGGATGGTCGTTGTCGATCAGGTCCTGGCAGCGGAACGCGGTGCCCACGGGGATATGCATCGTCTCGGCGAAGGCGGCGAAGTCCGCGACCGCCTGCGCGTCCCATCCGCCGCCGCCCAGGATCGCGAATGGCCGCTTCGCCTTCGCGAGGCGCTCGCGCAGCGCCGACATCTGCGCGGCACCCGGATTGCCGCGCGCGACGACGTAGTGCCCCGCATCCGGCACGTCGACCATGTCGGTCAGCATGTCCTCGGGCAAGGCGATCGCCACCGGTCCCGGCCGTCCGTTGACCGCGCGGTGGAAGGCCTGGCTGACGATCTCCGGGATGCGCCGGGCATCCTCGATCTGCGCCGTCCATTTCGTGAGCGGCCCGAGCATGCGGCGGAAGTCCACCTCCTGGAAGGCCTCGCGCTCTTCCTGGTCGCGCGCCACCTGGCCGATGAACAGGATCATCGGCGTCGAATCCTGGAACGCGGTGTGGAGGCCGACCGAGGCATTGGTCGCCCCCGGCCCGCGCGTCACCATGCAGATCCCGGGCCTGCCGGTCAGCTTGCCGTAGGCCTCGGCCATGTAGGCGGCGCCGCCTTCCTGGCGGCAGGTGATGAGCCGGATCCGGTTGCTGGCATCGTGCAGCGCGTCCAGCACCGCCAGGTAGCTCTCGCCCGGCACGGCGAAGGCCATATCGACGCCGTGGCCCTTCAGCGCATCGACCAGGACCTGGCCACCGGTTCTCAACTCGCCCATGCAATACTCCCGTGCAATGGGGCTGACTTAGCGCGGCGG